>JAIYDD010000230.1 GCA_027487675.1 Acetobacteraceae bacterium
CATCGGCCGACGGCCGGTAGTCCGGCGGCAAGGTCACGAGCATGGCACGTCTTCCCCAACCTCCACGGCCCGAGGCCCCGGCGCCGGGACCCGTGGAAGCGGGCGGACCATAGTGGCGGAAATGGGGCGCAAGCAAGCCCTTGCTTCGCCGCAAGCCGCTGATCTGCGCGCCTTTTCAGATCTATGACGGCGCGGGGGCGCGGCGGCGCGCGATTTCCACCCGGGCCCGTGCCGCGATCTCCTCCAGCAGCGCCGCCAGCGCCGGGTCGGCCAGGCCCTCCGGCGCCTCGGCCAGCTTCGCCAGGCGCTCGGCCCGCGCGGGGTCGGGGCGGCCGCCGAGCAGTTCCAGCTGGAAGCCGCGGAGTTCGGCCAGCGCCTGGGCGGCGCGGCGGCGGGCGCGGGCGGCCGGCGGCTCGATGCCTTCCTGAAGGGCGAGCAGCCCGACGGAGGAAACGGCGGAGGCCGGGGCGGCGCCCGATTCGGGCGGCGCCTCGGGCAGCGCGAATCCGCCGGCGGCGCGGCGCGCCCGCGCCGGGGCCTGCGCCGTGCCGCCGATGGGACCGATCCTGGTCATGGCCATCCTGTCCTTCCGCCCACGTCCGGCGCGGCGGCCTTCGGTGCCGGGCGCTGCCCGCCCCCGGCACCGAAGGCCGCCGCGCGGCAAGTTCTGCCGCCCCTTCCCGCCGCCGGCGCTGGCACGCCGGTTGCCCTGACGCCACCAGCCCGGGGCGCCGGCCCGGCCTCCCCGATGGCGGGGCAGGCCGGGGCAGGCGCCCCGGGCCGCCGGAGACGGCGCCCGGCATCCGCGGCGGCGAGGAGGAGAGCGTGGCGGGAAAACCTTGCCCGAGGATGAGCATCCGCGCGGCGGCCAGGATCGCGGCCGCGTCGCTGCTGTGCCTCCTCTCCCTCCTCCCTGCCGCCGCGGCGTCGGATGTCCGCATCAAGGACATCGCCGATGTCGAGGGCGTGCGGGAGAACCAGCTGGTCGGCTACGGCCTGGTGGTCGGGCTGAACGGCACCGGCGACCGGCTGCGCAGCGCGGTCTTCACCCGGCAATCGCTGATCGGCGTGCTGGAACGCCTCGGCGTCAACACGCGGGACCAGGAAAGGCAGCTCGATACCCGCAACGTCGCGGCCGTGGTGGTCACCGCCAACCTGCCGGCCTTCGCGCGCAGCGGCAGCCGGCTCGACATCACCGTCTCGACGCTGGGCGACGCGACGAACCTGATGGGTGGGACGCTGCTGGTCACCCCGCTGCTCGGCGCGGATGGCGAGGTCTATGCGGTGGCGCAGGGGCCGGTGGCGACGGGGGCGATCTCGGCCCGCGGCGCGGCGGGGTCGGTCACCCGCGGCGTGCCGACCGCCGGGCGCATCGCCAATGGCGCGACGGTGGAGCGCGAGATCCCCTTCCGCTTCGCCGACGGCCAGTCGATCCGCCTGTCCTTGCGCAACCCGGACCTGACCACGGCGCGGCGGATCGCCGCCGCGATCAACCGCGCGACGGGCGCGATGGTGGCGCAGGCGACGGATCCGCGCACGGTGAACCTCTCGCTGGCCGGGCGGGACGCGGTGGGGTTCCTGGCCGAGGTCGAGCAGCTGCGCGTGCAGCCCGATCAGATCGCGCGCGTGGTGATCGAGGAAGCGTCGGGCACCATCGTGATGGGCGCCAATGTCCGCGTCAGCACGGTGGCGATCGCGCAGGGGAACCTCACCATCCGCATCACCGAGGCGCCGCAGGTCAGCCAGCCCAACCCGCTGGCGCGCGGCGAGACGGTGGTGGTGCCGCGCACCAACATCGAGGTGGACGACCAGGCCGAGCGGCGGCTCGGCATCCTGCGCGGCGGGGTGACGCTGGATGAGCTGGTGCGCGGGCTGAACGGGCTCGGCGTGGGGCCGCGCGACCTGATCACCATCCTGCAGACCATCAAGGCGGCCGGGGCGCTGCAGGCGGAGCTGGAGCTGCGATGATCGGCGCGCCCGCCGCCCCCCCTGCCCCGGCGCCGGCCGCGCCGCGTGTCGCGCCGGGTGCCGCGCCGGCCGCGCTGGCCCGCGTGGCGCGCGACTTCGAGGCGCAGGCCCTGGCTGCGCTGCTCGGCCCGGTCTTCGAGACGGTGCCGGCCGACGGCCCCTTCGCCGGCGGCGCGGCGGAACGCCAGTGGCGGCCGATGCTGGTGGACGCGATCGCGAAGGACATGGCGCGGGCAGGCGGGCTCGGCATCGGCGATGCCGTGCTGCGCGAATTGCTGCGCGCGCAGGAACGGATGACGGCCCCCCAAGGAGACCCCGGATGATCGAACCCCTGACGGTCGCGACGCAGCGCCTGGCGGAGGCGCTGCGGGCGGAAAACGAGGCGCTGGCGCGCCTCGACCTGGGCGCGGCGGAACGCGAGCGGCGGCCGATGCTGCTGGACGCCATCGCCCGCGACATGGCGCGGGCCGACGGGCCCGGCATCGGCGATGCGGTGCTGCGCGACCTGGTGCGCCTGCGGGACCGGATCACCCGGCCCCGGGGAGAGCCGACATGATCGAACCCCTGATGGTGGCGGCGCAGCGCCTGGCGGAGGCGCTGCGGGCGGAGAACGAGGCGCTGGCGCGGCTGGATCTGAGCGCGGCGGCGGAGCTGGGACGGGCGAAGCGGCTGGCCTCGGACGCCTTCGCCGCGGCCTATGACGCGGCGCAGAAGACGGGCTCGCGGGTGGCCGAGGCCGACCGGGCGCGGGCGGAAGCCATGGCGCTGCGGCTGCGCGACCTGTCGGCGGAGAACCGGCGGCTGCTGGAGCGGGCGATCGAGCTGCAATCCCGCGTGATCGAGACGATCGCGGGCGCGGCGAAGCCGGCGGGACCGGCGACCTATGGCGCGCGCGGCGTGCTGCGCGACGCGGCGGGCGGGCCGATGGCGATCTCGGCGCGGGGGTAGCGACCGGGGGGGGGCGCGGTCCCCGGGGGGAATCGCATGCCCGGAACGCAGCGTGGATGGCGGAGATGTCCATGCCATCTCGCCCGGGCCGGGAAAGAGGGTGAGGCGCGGGGCTTGCCCGGCGCTCGGCCATTCCCCTGACGTCCCGGCCGGCGCTGCGCGCCCCACCCTCACCCCGACCCTCTCCCGCCCAGGCGGGAGAGGGAGGTTTTCTCGAACCCGGCCGACATGCGATGGCCCTGGGCGCGGTCCGGCGGCGCATTGCCCGGCGCCCGCGGCTTCGGCATAGCAGCGGCCGCATGGCCGACAGCGACGACACGGACGAGGATTGGGCGCGGCTGCTCGCGGCGCGCGGCGGCGCGCCGGTGCCGGCGGGGGCGCTCGGCGCGCTGTTCGGGCCGGTGCTGGCGCCGGCCGCGGCGGCGGATGGCTGCGTGGTGGTGGGACGGCTGGCGCAGACGCTGGACGGGCGGATCGCCACCGCCTCCGGCTCCTCGCAATGGATCGGCGGGAAGGGCGACATCCTGCACACGCACCGGCTGCGCGCGCTTTGCGACGTGGTGCTGGTGGGTGCGGGGACGATCCGCCACGACGATCCGCGGCTGACGACGCGGGAGGCGCCGGGGCCGAACCCGGTGCGCGTGGTGCTGGACCCGTCGCGGCGGCTGCCGGCGACGCATGGGGTGTTTCGCGACGGGGCGGCGGCGACGCTGCTGGTCTCGGCGGTGGAGGGGCCGGCCTCGCATGGGGATGCGGAGGTGCTGGTGGTGCCGCGCGGGGCGGCGGGGCTCGACCTGGATGCGCTGCTGCGGGCGCTGGCGGCGCGGGGGCTCGCGCGCATCTTCGTGGAGGGTGGGGGGCACACCGTCTCGGCCTTCCTGGCGGCGGGGTGCCTGGACCGGCTGCATGTGACGGTGGCGCCGGTGCTGCTGGGCTCGGGCATCCCGGCCTTCACCCTGCCGGAGGCGGCGCGCATCTCGGACGGGCTGCGCTTCCGCTGGACGCACCACGCGATCGGCGAGGATGTGCTGTTCGACATCGCCCTCGACCGCGTGCGGCCGGGCGTCTGCACCGCGTCGGAGGGACGCGCATGATCGCCCGCGGGCTGTGGCAGGTGGCGCCGGGGCGCGCCGAGATCCGCGAGGCCATGCTGCCCGCGCCGGGGCCGGGCGAGGCGCTGGTGCGGACGCTGGCGAGCGGCATCTCGCGCGGGACGGAACGCCTGGTGCTGGCCGGGCGGGTGCCGGAGAGCGAATGGGCCGCGATGCGGGCGCCGCTGATGCAGGGGGATTTCCCCTTCCCCGTCTCCTATGGCTATGCGGCGGTGGGCGTCGTCGAGGCGGGCGAGGCGTCGCTGCTCGGCCGGCGGGTGTTCTGCCTGCATCCGCACCACGACCTGTTCCTGGCGCCGGCTTCGATGTGCGTGCCCGTGCCGGACGCGGTGCCGGACCGGCGCGCGGTGCTGGCGGCGAACATGGAGACCGCGGTGAACATCCTGTGGGATGCGCGGCCGCTGGTGGGCGAGCGGGTGCTGGTGGTGGGCGGCGGGGTGGTCGGGCTGCTGTCCGCCTTCCTGCTGGCGCGCCTGCCGGGGGTGGAGCTGGTGCTGTGCGACCTGGATCCGGCGCGGCGCGCGGTGGCGGAGGGTTTCGGGGCCCGCTTCTGCGCGCCCGACGATGCGCCGGGGGATCGCGACCTGGTGGTGCATGCCTCGGCCAGCGAGGCGGGGCTGCGGCTGGCGATCTCGCGCTGCGGCTTCGAGGGGCGGATTGTCGAGGCGTCCTGGTTCGGGGACCGGGACTGCGCGCTGCCTCTGGGCGGGGCGTTCCATGCGAAGCGGCTGAGCCTGGGGTCGACGCAGGTGGGGCAGGTGGCGCCGGCGATGCGCGGGCGGCGGACGCATGGGGAGAGGCTGGCGCTGGCGCTGTCGCTGCTGGCGGATGCGCGGCTGGATGCGCTGGTGGGGCCGGAGGTGAGCTTCGACCGCCTGCCGGAGGCGTTGGGGGGGTTGCTCGAGGCACCGGCGGGGGCGGCGCAGCCGCTGTGTCCGGTGGTGGGGTATGGGTGAGGGGGTGGTCCGGCGTCGGCGGCCGTTGGCGCGTCAGGCGCGTCAGCGGATGCGGTCGGGGACGTCGTCGGTTTCGAAGACCACGCCGGCGATGATCGGCACCGCGGGGTTGTCGGCGATCCAGTACCGGCCGCGCTTGAGCCAGGACAGGCCGAGGGCGGCGAGGCCCGGGTAAGGGCGCGGCGCGGGCAGGCCGCGGTCTGGCCCGTTCAGGATGATGAGGCTGGCCTCGGCGAGGGCGTGGCCGAGGTTGCGCAGGGCCTGGGGGCGCTGGCGGTCTGCGTGGAAGCGTTCGAGGGCCTCGACCTGGCGCGCCGCTTCCGGGGGCAGCGCGATCAAGGGCGGGGGGGCGTGCTTTCGCCGTCGGCGGTGACGCCCTGCTCGGCCTCGATGCGCTCGGCGGCAGCGCGCAGGCGGTCGAGCACGGGGAGCAGCGGCACGGCCTCGCCGGCGGCGATCTGGGCCTTGCTGCGCTCGAGGCTTTCGCGCCAGGCCGCGGGGGCGGGGGCGGCGGCTTTGGGGTCTTGCATGGGGGATAGGGTAGGCGGCGGGGGGTGGTGGTTCCAGGGCGGAGGCGGGGGTGGCGCGAGGTGCTTGTGCCAGGCACCCTGAAATCGCAGGCCGGGATGGCGCAGCCACCCTGCCGCGTGGTGGGCTATGGGCGAGAGGATGTCCGGCTGCGGGCGGTCTCGGTAGCGGCAAGCGGCCACATCGACCCACGAGGAAGGTTCGAACCGTCCAATTTTACGCAGATCACGTGAGCTTCAAAAGCACAATAACCAGCACACAGTCTGCCTTAAGTTAGTCTTCCCGATCAAAGCTATCAATTACTGAAAGTATCTTATAGAGATTTGGCTTGCCGCTGATTGTCTGTACATCGACATCTACCACATAGGCTTTTCGAAACAATGCCTCCCCGAGCATTTGCTCTTTTACTTGATCGCTACTGATGAGAGTTTTGACTGCGCGTGGACTTATTGACTCTATGATCCCCAGATCACCGGCTTTTGCAGCGCGCTGGTCGCGCGCCTGATACCAATAGAAGAGCATCTGGTGCTGTACGCCATTTACAGGCGCAGCCCGCTGAGCAACGAAGTTTGTCGCACGATTTTGAACGGCATTTGCGTCATTTGAGGATAAGTTCACCGTAACATTCACGGTCGAGTTGTCTTGGGCGGTAATCTGTAGCGAGGCCTTCGGATCGGCAGCCACCGGAGCCAGAAGCTGCTTGACGTCCTGTGCGTCCTTAGTCGTGATCTCTGCTGGTGGGGCCGCAAGCTCGCCACGGAAGAAGCGGATTGTCTCCGAGAGGAAGCGTGCAAAGTCCAATACTGAGCGTGCCTGCTCAATCATCAGCGGCAGAGTCTTGGCGAGGGCCACCAACTCAACGACGACGGAACCGGACCGAATTTCCTTTACGTACAGGCGAACATCGTCGCCGTTGATGGCCAGCCCGCTCCGATCCGCATATCGCGCAAAGCTCGCCGCGATCGCCGACAGGCTTTCGGTTAGCCGAACAAGCTCCATTGGCCCGTCATGGCTGATGGTCAGCACGAGGGAGCTTGTTGGCAGGCGACCTTCGACGACGAAAGACATTCCGAATACGTTACGCATGTCAACGCGACGCGGGAAGCGAAAACTGAGTCGCCGGTCGTGTTGATGGCGAAAATCATGCTTGCGAGTAAGGCGGCCCAGCTGACCAAGCGCGCCCCAACCCCCGGGGTCCAGGGGCCTTTCGGCCCTTGGCGGGGAGAGTACGAGAGGGGCAGCGCCCCTCCCGGGCCACACGGCGCGACCACACCCATGCTACCCACCCGGTTGCTGGCACGTCCCGCAACCGGCATTACCTCCGCCGGCGGGGCCGCAGCGACGCGCCCTTCCACGCGAGGACCCCGGAACATGTTCAGCCTCACGGTCGTCGACCACATCATGATCGCCCACAGTTTCCGCGGCGAGGAGTTCGGCCCCGCGCAGCGGCTGCATGGCGCGACCTTCATCGTGGAGGCCGAGTTCCGGGCGCCGAAGCTCGATGATTTGCATCTGCTGGTGGATATCGGGCTGGCCAAGGACATGCTGCGGGCCGTGCTGGCGCCGATCGACTATCGCAATCTGGATGCCGAGCCGGTCTTCGCGGGGAAGAACACCACGACCGAGTATCTCTGCCTGCACATCCATGGCGAGCTGGCGGCGGCGTGCCGGGATGGGCGGCTGGGCGCGGGCGGGCGCGCGGTGACGGGGCTGAAGGTGCTGCTGCGCGAAAGCCATGTCGCCTGGGCGGCCTTCGAGGGGCCGGTCTGAGGGTCGCATCGGTGGATATCGCGCTGCTCGTCCCGGGGCCGTTCGACACCGTCTCGGGCGGCTACGAATATGATCGGCGGATCGTCGCAGGGCTGCGGGCGCTGGGGCACCAGGTGCGGGTGGTGGAGCTGGCGGGGCGCCACCCTCTGCCGGACGAGGCCGCGCTGGCATCCGCGTGCGCCGCGCTGGCCGCGCTGCCGGTGGACACGCATGTCGTGGTCGATGGGCTCGGCCTGCCGGCCTTCGAACCGGTGCTGGACCAGCTCGCGGCGCGCGGCGCGGTCGGGCTGATCCATCACCCGACGGCGCTGGAGCACGGCAATCCCGGCCCGGTGCGCGATGCGCTGCGGGCGGCGGAAGCGGCGATCTTCCCGCGGATGGCGCGGCTGGTCGCGACCTCGCCGCTCACCGCGCGGCGGCTGCCGGAGGAGTTCGGCGCCGACCCGGCGCGCATCGCGGTGGTGGAGCCGGGCACGGACCCGGCGCCGCGCAGCGCGGGCTCGGGCGGCGAGGGCTGCGCGATCCTCGCGGTGGGCACGCTGGTGCCGCGCAAGGGGCATGACGTGCTGCTGCGCGCGCTGGCGACGCTGCCGGACCTGGACTGGCGGCTGACCATCGCCGGCGCGCCGCGCGACCCCGTGCATGCCGATGGCCTCGCCGCGCTGGCGGAGGAGCTGGGCATCGCGCAGCGCGTGACGCTGGCGGGCGAAGTGACCGGGGAGGCGCTGGACGCGCTGTGGGCGGGCGCCGACCTCTTCGCGCTGGCCACCTGGTGGGAAGGCTACGGCATGGCGGCGGCGGAAGCGCTGGCGCGCGGCCTGCCGCTGGCGATCACCGCCGGCGGCGCGATCGCGGAGGTGGTGCCGGAAGGGGCCGCCATCGTGGCACCCCCGGGCGAACATGCGCTGCTCGGCCGCGGGATGCGGCGCCCGATCTTCGACCGCGCGTTGCGCGCCGAGATGGCGGAGGCCGCGTGGCAGGCGGGCCAGCGGCTGCCGCGCTGGCAGGACCGCGCCGCCGCCTTCGCGGCCGAGCTGGATAAGGCCGCCGCATGACCGAGAGCTTCGACGGCGACTGGCTCGACCTGCGGGAGCCGCACGACGCCGCGGCCCGCAACCCGGACCTGGCGATGCGGCTGGCCGCCGCGCTGCCGGCGCGGCCGCGCATCCTCGATCTCGGCGCGGGCACGGGCTCGCTGCTGCGCTGGATGGGGCACTTCATCGGCCGCGCCCAGGCCTGGAAGCTGGTGGATGCCGATGCCGCGCTGCTCGACCGCGCCTTCGTGACGCTGGCGGAGCGCGCGGCGGATCTCGGCTGGCCGGTGACGCTGCCGGCGCGGCGCACCATGCTGCTGCACGCCCCGGGCGGCGCCTGGCGGGTGGAAGGGCTGGTCGCCGACCTGGCCGAGGCGCCCGCCAACCTGCCGCTGCACAGCATGGATGCGGTGGTGAACACCGCGCTCTGCGACCTGGTGTCGGAGGATTGGGTGGCGCGGATGGCGGCGGCCTGCGCGGCGCGGCGCATTCCCTTCTATGCCGCGCTGAACGTCACGGGCCGCGACGCCTTCTCGCCCCGGCACCCCGGCGACGCGCTGGTGGCGCGCGGCTTCCGGCGCGACCAGGCGCGCGACAAGGGGTTTGGCGGCCAGGCGCTGGGGCCGCGCGCGCCGGATGCCATCGCCGCCGCCTTCGAAGCACAGGGCTTTGCGGTGCATCGCGCGGCGTCGGACTGGGTGGTGCGGACGCGGCCGGGGCATCCGGACCGGCTGCATTTCCTGGCGGAGCTGCTGCCGGGCCATGCCGGAGCGGCCGGGCGCTGGCTGCGGCGTGACCGCGCGCGCCTGCAACGCTGGGTCGAGGCGCGGGGCGAGCAGGCCATGGCCGGGCGACTGACCCTGCGCATCGGCCATGCCGACCTGCTCTGCCTGCCGCCGACGAAGGAGTGAGAGAGATGCCCCTGCTGCTCGGCTGCATCGCGGACGACTTCACGGGGGCGACCGACCTCGCTTCCATGCTGGTGCGCCACGGCATGGCCACCGTGCAGGTGATCGGCGTGCCCCCCGCCGCGGAGCGGCATGGGCAAGCATCGGGACTGCCGGACGCGGATGCGGTGGTGGTGGCGCTGAAGTCGCGCACCGCCCCCGTCCCGCAGGCCGTCGCCGAAAGCCTGGCGGCGGCGGAGGCGCTGCTGGCGGCCGGGGCGCGGCAGTTGTTCTTCAAATACTGCTCCACCTTCGACAGCACGGATGCCGGCAATATCGGCCCGGTCGCGGATGCGCTGCTGAAGCGCCTGGCGGGCGGCTTCGCGCTGGCCTGCCCGGCCTTCCCGGCCAACGGACGCAGCATCTACCAGGGGTACCTGTTCGTCGGCGGCAGCCTGCTGAACGAATCGGGCATGGAGAACCATCCGCTGACGCCGATGCGCGATGCGAACCTGGTGCGCGTGCTGGGGCGGCAGACCGATGGCGCGGTGGGCCTGGTGCCCTTCGCCACCGTCGCGCGCGGGGCGGGCGCGATCCGGGATGCGATGACGCGGCTGAAGGAAGGCGGGCGGCGCTACGCGATCGTCGATGCCGTCACCGACGACCACCTGATGGCGATCGGCGAGGCGGCGGAGGGCCATGCGCTGGTCACCGGCGGGTCGGGCGTGGCGATGGGGCTGCCCGCCAATTTCCGCCGCGCCGGGCTGCTGCCCGAACGCAGCGACGCCGCCACCCTGCCCGCCCCGCGCGGCGCCTGCGCGGTGGTGGCGGGGTCGTGTTCGCGCGCGACGCTCGGGCAGATCGGCTTCGCGCGGGACCATGTGCCGGTGCTGGAGCTTGATCCGCTCGCCACGCCGGACGCCGCGGCGCTGGCGGCGCAGGCGCTGGGCTGGGCGGAGGGCAGGCTCGCCGAGGACCGCCCGGTGGTGATCGCGGCCAGCGCGCCGCCCGAGAAGGTGGCGGCCTTGCAGGCGCGGCTCGGGCGCGATGCGGCCGGCGCGCTGGTGGAGCAGGCGCTGGCGGAGATCGCGGCGGGGCTCGTCGCGCGCGGCGTCGGGCGGCTGGTGGCGGCGGGCGGGGAGACCTCGGGCGCCGTGGTATCGCGCCTCGGCGTGACGACGCTGCGGATCGGGGCGGAGATCGACCCGGGCGTGCCCTGGACCTTTGCCGACACCCGACCTGCCGGGCTGCACCTCGCGCTGAAGAGCGGCAATTTCGGCGGGCGCGACTTCTTCCTGAAGGCCTTCGAACATGGATGAGATGGCGCTCCGCGCCGAGCTGGCGCTGCTGGCGAAGTCGCTCTTCGACCGCGGCTACAGCGTCGGCACGGCGGGCAACATCAGCGTGCGGCTGCCGGACGGCTACCTGATGACGCCGACCAATTCCTGCCTCGGGCGGCTGGATCCGGCGCGGATCAGCAAGCTCGGGCCGGACTGGTCGCACCTGTCGGGCGACCGGCCGAGCAAGGAGGTGTTCCTGCACCGCGCCGTGCTGACCGCGCGACCCGAGGCCGGCGCGGTGGTGCACCTGCATTCCACCCATGCGACCGCCGTCTCCTGCATCGCGCCGACAGGCGCGGCGGGCGAAGGATCGCCCGAGGGCGGCGATGCGGAGATCCCGCCGCTGACGCCCTATTTCGTCATGCGCATCGGCCGCCGCCTGCCCTGCGTGCCCTACTACCGCCCGGGCGACGCGGCGATGGAGCCCGCGGTGTTCGAGGCGGCGCGCGCCGCCAAGGCGCTGCTGCTGGCCAATCACGGCCCGGTGGTCAGCGGCGCCACGCTGACCGAGGCGGTGAACGCGGCGGAGGAGCTGGAGGAAGCCGCGCGGCTCGCGCTGCTGCTGCGTGACGTGCCGGGCGTGCGGCGGCTGACGCCGGCGCAGGTGGACGACCTGCTGGCGACCTTCGGCTGAGAGCAGGCGGCGCGGACGGCCCGCGCCTGTGGCCTTCCGCCGGCGCCGGCGCGCTACAGCGATGCTCCCGGATCCAGCCGGATGACGTAGCTGCGCCAGTCGGCGCGGCTGGCGATGCGTTCGTAGAGCGCGATGGCGCCGGCATCGGCCTCCGGCACGATCCAGCGCAGGTGGCTCCAGCCGCGGGCACGGCCGAGCTCGCAGGCCGCCGCGACCAGCGCGCGGGCGATGCCCTGGCCGCGCGACGCGGGTGCGACGAACAGGTCGTCCAGCATCCCGCAGCTGCGCGCGAAGACCAGCTCCGGCAGGTCGAACAGCACGGCGAAGCCGATCGGGGTGCCGTCCTGCTCGGCCACCAGCAGCTCGGCCGCGGGATGGCGCGCCAGCAGCGCGGCCTGCGCTTCGGGCGTCGGCACGGTGGCGCCGGCGAGCGTGCCGCGCATCTCCGTCGCATAGGCGGCAAGCAGCGGCGCCAGGCCGTGGCGTTCGTCGCGCGGCAGCGCGCGGATGAGAGGGCGCGGCAGCGCGCGGATGAGAGGGCGCGGCAGCGCGCGGATGCGCGGGCGGGACGGCGGCGGGTCGGCGGGCGGCGTCATGCGGCGCGGCATGCCATGGAAGCGGCGCGCGCGAAAAGGGCGCCGCCCGCGCTGCGGGCGACGCCCTGTTCCGCCGGGATCTGGCGAGCGGCGCGGCGCGATCCGTTCCGGTGGATCGCGCCGCGGCGCCGTCGGGGCGGGCGCCGCGCCGCGGGGGGAGTGCCGCCGCGGCGCGGCGGGCCGCTCAGCTGCCCGCTTCGGGGGGCGGCGCCGATGCCGCGGCGGCGGCGGCGGCCTTCTTCGCGGCCCGCGTGGCGGCGGCCTTCTTCGCGGCCTCGGAGCGCGCGGAGGGGGCGGGCGCCGGCGGCTCGACGGGCGCGGGCGCGGCCTTCTTCGGCGCGGCCTTGCGGGCGGCGGGCTTCTTCGCGGCGACGGCCTTCTTCGGCGCGGCCTTCTTGGCGGCCGGCTTCTTCGCGGCGGCGGCCTTCTTCGGCGCGGCCTTCTTGGCGACGGCCTTCTTCGGCGCGGCCTTCTTGGCAGCGGGCTTCTTCGCGGCGGCGGCCTTCTTCGGCGCGGCCTTCTTCGCGGCCGGCTTCTTCGCGGCGGCGGCCTTCTTCGGCGCGGCCTTCTTCGCGGCCGGCTTCTTCGCGGCGGCCTTCTTCGGCGCGGCCTTCTTGGCGGCCGGCTTCTTCGCCGTCTTGCGCGGCGAGGCCATCGCCATCGCCTGGGCGCGCGGCTCGGCGGCCGCTTCGGTCGTCGTCTCGGTGGTGTCGGTCATGAGGTCAGGCTCTCCGCTGTCGTGCGATGCGTTCCGGTGGGGGCGTGCCGCGCGATGTCGGGGCGCGGCGCGTGGAAGGAGCAGTCAGGCCAGCGCGGTGTCGTCGCCAAGCGCGGATCCCGTGTCGCGCCGGGCCGAAGCGGCCGCCATCCGTCTCTCGCAGGCGCCGGGTCGCGGCGCGACGCGCGCTGGGCGCGAGGCGCGGCGTCCGGCCCCTCTGCCGTCGCGCCGGGCGCCGCGGCGCCCGGTGACGACGCGGAGCGGAAGCGGAGCGTGCCGGACTTCCTCTCCCAGAGCCTGCGGTCCATGGACCGTTCCTTCCTGCTGCGACGCTTCGCCGTGGCGCTTCGCTGCCGCTGCCTTCCGGTCCGCTGCGCGGCATCCGCCGCTTCGTGGATCCTTCGGCATCTCGGCCGTTCCGCGCGAATCGCGTCAAGCGAATGCGTGCGACATCACGCTTGCTGCATTCGCAACTCGGCTGTCAAACGGAAAAGCATCGCGCGCACAGGACGACGCGCATCGCGCGCGCGTCGACGCGCATCGCGCGGCATCGCGCGACGCGGATCGCGCCGTCGCGACGCCCGTCCGCGCGCGCGATCGCGCGGCGCGGCGATGCCGCGCGATCGCGCGGATGCGGGCCGCGCGTGTCGCCGCGCGGGCGCGTGGTGGATCGAAGGTGAACGCCGCGCGGTGCGCAGCTTCCGCGCCGCGACGTCCTGATCGGCGCGTACGGGGCGGCGGTCCCGCGACGGTGCCGCGCCCGCGCATCGGCGCGCGCGCGGGTCGCGGCGGCGCCTCCGCGGGCGCCGCCCGGAACGATGCGCGCCGCCGCCCACATGAAAAAGCGCCCGCCCTTGCGGGCAGGCGCTTCGCCAGGCCCCGGCGATGCGGAAGGCGTCAGCCGCGCGCGGCGATCGGCGGCACGGGCCGCTGCTCCAAGCCGGTGTAGTGCGAGAGCGGGCGGATCAGCCGGTTGTCCTCCGCCTGCTCGAACACATGCGCGGCCCAGCCGGTGATGCGGGAGCAGACGAAGATCGGGGTGAACATCGGGATGTCGAAGCCCATCAGGTAGTAGGTGGGCCCCGCCGGAAAATCGAGGTTCGGGTGGATCTTCTTCTCCCGCAGCATCTTCGCCGCCAGGACGCGCGACGTTTCCATCCAGCGGCGGTCGCCCACCACCTCCGCCATCCGCTCGGCGTATTTGGTCATGGTCGGCACGCGGCTGTCGCCGTTCTTGTAGACGCGGTGGCCGAAGCCCATCACCAGCGCCTTGTGGTCGAACTTGCCCTCCAGCCAGGTCTCCGCCTGCTCCGGCCCGCCGACCTCCTTGAGCATGTGCATCACCGCCTCGTTGGCGCCGCCATGCAGCGGGCCCTTCAGCGCGGCGATCGCCGCCGTGATCGCGCCGTGCATGTCCGCCCCCGTCGAGGTGACGGTCCGCGCGGTGAAGGTGGAGGCGTTGAAGGTGTGCTCGGCATAGAGGATCAGGCTGACATCGAAGGCCTTGATGACCTCGGGCTGCGGCACC
This sequence comes from Acetobacteraceae bacterium, assembly GCA_027487675.1. Taxonomy (GTDB): domain Bacteria; phylum Pseudomonadota; class Alphaproteobacteria; order Acetobacterales; family Acetobacteraceae; genus Falsiroseomonas. The sequence goes on from JAIYDD010000230.1 coordinate 14,020, forward strand.
TTGCCGAACACCAGGTGGAAGAAGTTCTCGCAGTAGGGCAGCGCGGGGTCGGGCTCGATCGGGTCGAGACCCTTGGAGAGCCGGTTGGTGGCCGCGACCGCGGTGGGCAGCTTGGCCAGCAGCCGCATCGCCTTGCGGCGCTGCGCGGCGTCCGAGACATCCGCCGTCTCGGGGTCCTCGAGGCCCATGAAGGAGACGGCGGTGCGCACCGCATCCATCGGATGGGCGTCCTTCGGGACTTCGCGCAGCACCCGCAGCAGCGCAGGCGAGAGGGCGCGGTGGGCGCGTTCCTCGGCCTGGAAGGCGGCGAGCTGGGCCGCGGTCGGCAGCTCGCCATGCCAGAGCAGGTAGGCCACCTGCTCGAAATCGGCCTCCTCGCAGAGATCCTGCACGGCATGGCCGCGATAGGTCAGGCTGTTGGTCTCCGGCATCACCTTGGAGACGGCGGAGACATCGGCATAGACGCCGACCAGGCCCTTGCGGATGTCGGGGGTGGCTTCGCTCATCGGTGGCGTTCCCTTGTTCTGAGGCGTCGTCCGCCGAGACCCAACGCGCGCGGCGCCGCCGTCTTCCCGCCCTCCGCGCCGCGGAAGGCGGGCGGGGGGGGCGGCGGCGCCCCTTCGGGGCCCCCGCGGCGACGCGCAGCGTCGTCGTGGGGAAGTCTCAGAAGATGCCCGGCCTGCTGTCCTCCAGCGCGCCGGCGGGCAGCGCGACGTTCAGCACCGCCAGCTCGCCTGCCGGGATGCTGGCCAGGTCCTGCACATCGGCCAGGAAGCGGTTCGCCTCCCGCGTCGAGATGATGCCCTCGGTCAGCGTCAGGAATTTTTGGATGTACTGGTCGCGGGCGAAGGGACGCGCGCCGTTCGGGTGGGCGTTGGCGACGCCCAGCTCATCGACCAGGCGCGTGCCGTCCTTGAAGATAATCTCGACCCGGCCGCCGAAGGCCAGCGTCTCGGGGTCCCGCGAATGGTACTTGGCGGTCCATTCCGGGTCCTCCCGCGTCTCGACCTTGTGCCAGAGGCGGACGGTGTCGGCGCGGCCGGCGCGCTTCGGGGCGTAGCTGTCCACGTGGTGCCAGCGCCCGTCCTGCAGGGCGACGGCGAAGATGTACATGATGGAGTGGTCCAGCGTCTCGCGGCTGGCCTTGGGGTCCATCTTCTGCGGGTCGTTGGCGCCGGTGCCGATCACGTAGTGGGTGTGGTGGCTGGTGTGGATCAGGATGCGGTCGATCGCCTCGAAATCCTTCACCTGCTCCCGCATGCGGAAGGCCAGGTCGATCAGGGCCTGGGACTGGTATTCCGCCGAGTGCTCCTTCGTGTAGCTGTCCAGGATGGCGCGCTTCGGCTCGCCGGCGCCGGGCAGCGGCACTTCATAATAGGTGGGGTCGTAGACGGTCTTGCGGCCCTTGCTGTCGGCCTGCGTGCGGCCCGAGAGCACCCAGGCGATCACGCTGTCCTCGCCTTCATAGATGGGGCTGGGCGCACCCTCGCCGCGCATGCAGCGGTCCACCGCCTCCACCGCCAGCTTGCCGGCATGGGCGGGGGCATAGGCCTTCCAGCTGCTGATCTCGCCCTTGCGGGACTGGCGGAAGCTGATCGAGGTGTGCAGCGCCTGCTGGATCGATTGGAACACCACCTCCTGCTTCAGGCCGAGCAGCGTGCCGATGCCGGCCGCCGCGGCGGGGCAGAGATGCGCGATGTGGTCCACCTTGTGCTCGTGCAGGCAGATTGCGCGCACCAGGTCGATGTGGAGTTCGTAGGCGGTGGCCAGGCCGCGGAGCAGGTCCTTGCCCGACCGCCCCATCGCCTGGCCGACCGCCAGCACGGGCGGGATGTTGTCGCCCGGGTGGGAATAGTCGGCGGCCAGGAAGGTGTCGTGCATGTCGAGCTCGCGCACCGCCGTGCCGTTCGCCCAGGCCGCCCATTCGGGGCTGACGGTGGTCGCCGCCTTCACGCCGAACACCGTCGCACCGCCCTCCTTCTTCCGGTGGCCGAGCGCCATGCCGCGCGCCGAGACGACGGGGCGGCGGTTGATGGCGGCGATCGCCACCGAGGCGTTGTCGATGATGCGGTTGATGATCATCGCCTGCACGTCCTTCTGGACGGCGACCTTGTCCACCGCGACCGCGGCCATCTTCCAGGCCAGCTGGTCCTCTCGCTTCAGCAGCGCCTTGGACGGATGGACCTTCACGGGATGCAGCTGCACGGGTTCTTCCTCTCCCTTGCCGTGTGAACGGGGACGCGATTTGTGCGCCGGCTGGGCATGATCGTCCATTCCGATTGCGCTGCGTTGCCGATAGGATTTTCGGATCGCCGCGACCGGATGCGCCCATGGATTTCCGTCTCGTCCGACGCCTCGGGCATTTCCTCGCCGTCGCCGAGGAAGGGCATTTCGGCCGCGCCGCGGCGCGGCTCGGCATCTCCCAGCCGCCGCTGACGGCGCAGATCCAGGCGCTGGAGGCGGAACTCGGCGTGCGGCTGCTGGAACGCACGGGCAAGGGCGCGCGCCCGACCCGCGAGGGCGAGGCGCTGCTGCCGCTGGCGCGGCGGCTGGCCGAGAACGCAGGCCAGGTGGAACAGCTGGCGCGGGAGCTGCGCGCCGGGCGCCACGCGCCGGTGGTGCTGGCCTGCGTCACCTCCGCGCTGTTCGACTACCTGCCGCCTCTGGTCCGCGCGCTGCAGGCCGCCCGCCCGGATTCCGCCGTGACGGTGCGGGAGATGGACACGGCCGACGCGGTCGAGGCGCTGCGCCGCGGCGAGGTGGATCTGGCGCTGCTGCGCCTGGATCGCGACCGGCCGCCGATCCGACTGCGCGCGCTCCGGCGCGACGAGCTGGTGGCGGCGGTGCCGGTGGGGCACCGCCTGGCGGCGGGCGACGGGCCCATGCCACTCGCCGCGCTGGCGGACGAGGACATGCTGGTGCTGCCGCGCGGCATCAGCCCGGCCTATTCGGACGCGATGGTCGCTGCCTGCCGCGCCGCCGGCTTCGCGCCGCGCGTGACGCGGGAAGTGGGCAGCGCGATGGCACAGCTGGGCTTCGTGGCGGCGGGGCTCGGCGTGGCGCTGGTGAGCGCCGGCATGGCGCGCCTGCGCCCGCCCGGCGTCGCCTTCCGCAGCCTGCAAGGCCAGGTGCGCGCCGTGGGCGTGGCACTGGCCTGGAACACGGAGCGGGAGAGCGAAACCACCCGCGCCGCGCTGGCGATCGCCCAGGGACTGTTCGAGGGCTGAGCCGAGGCGCGCGGGTGGGCAGGTTGCTCTCGGGAGGGGCGCCGCCCCTCCCGAACCCTCCCTGCCGGGGACCGTGGCGGTCCCCGGACCCCAGCCGTGAGTTTCGTCGTCGTCCGGGGAGGGGGCCTCGCGGGCGCGCCCGTGTCACTGGTACGCCGGGCCCCCTCCCCGGACGACGACCAACTGATGACGGGTCCAGGGGCGGCACGCTCCTGGCGGGTGGGGTACGGGGAGGGCAGCGCCCTCCCCGCGCCACCAGCGCAACCCCGGCGCCTCCGCCCAGCCCGCGAAGCTGTGCCTGGCCTGTCGTCCGGCGGTGGGGTGGGGTAGATTGGCAGGGTTTGGAGCCGGAAGTCGCAGATGGACGTTTCGCCGTTCGACCTCGTGCTGTCGGGTGATCTGGTGTTGCGGGACCGGGTGGTCCGTGGCGGCTGGGTGGGGGTGCGGGACGGGGTGATCGCGGCGATCGGCGAGGGCGTGCCCCCGCCGGCCAAGGCGGTGGCCGATCATCGCGGCAAGCTTATCCTGCCCGGGCTGGTGGACGGGCACATGCACACCTCGTCCAGCACCGGCTGGCCGGGGATCGAGGGCGCGACGATGTCGGCGGCGGCCGGCGGCGTGACGACGGTCTGCGACATGCCCTATGACGTGCCGCAGCCGGTGACCTCGGCCGACATTTTTCGAGAAAAGGTCGGCTGGGTGGAGCGGCTGTCGCATGTGGACGTCGCGCTCTACGGCACCATCCGGAAGAACGGCGGCGTGGAGGAGATCGCGGGCATCGCGGAGGCCGGGGCGAGTGCCTTCAAGCTCTCCACCTATGAATACGACGCGCATCGGTTTCCGCGGATCGACCACCCGACGATGCTCTCCGCCTTCGCGGAGATCGCGACGACGGGGTTGATGGTCGCGGTCCACAACGAGGACCAGGAGCTGGTGGTGAAGTTCTCCGAGGCCGCGAAGGCGGCGGGCAACACCTCGCCCATCTGGCATTGCCGGACCCGGCCGCCGATCACCGAGACGATGGCCGACCTCGAAATCTTTGAGATGGCCATCGAGACCGGGGCGCATGTCCACATCGCGCATTCGTCCCTGGCGCGCGGCTTCGAACTCGCGAAAATCTATCGCGGCCAGGGGGCGCGGACCTCGGGCGAGGCCTGCATCCAGTATCTCTGCATGACGGAGGACGACATCGTCCGCCTGCAGGGCTTCGGGAAGTGCAACCCGCCCTTCCGCACCGCGACCGAGGTGGAGCGGATGTGGGGCGCGGTGGCCGAGGGCATCGTCGCCTATGTCTCGACCGACCACGCGCCCTGGCCGCGGGCGCGCAAGGAATATGCGGGCGACATCTTCACGGTGGGCGCCGGGCTGACCGGCATGCAGTCCTTCGCCCCGCTGATGTACACGCTGCTGGCCGGGCGCGGCCTGTCGCCGACCGTCATGGCGCGGCTGTGCTCGGAGGAGCCGGCGCGCTACCACGGGCTGGACCCCAGGAAGGGCGGCATCCGGCTCGGCGCGGATGCGGATTTCTGCGTGCTGGAGACCGGGGATTTCGTGTTCGACGAGCGCGCGATCCAGGACCGCGAGGATGCCCGCTGGTCGCCCTATCACGGGCGGGCGATGAAGGCGCGGGTGGCGGCCACCTGGCTGCGCGGCGCCTGCATCTGGGACGGGGCGGAGGTGAAGGCGAAGCCCGGCACCGGCCGCTTCGTGCCGCGGCAGCACCGCCGATCCGCCCTCGATGCCTGACGAAGGAGGCACCGCGCGATGAGCGACATGATGCCGCCCCCCCGCCGGCGGGGCCCCGACGCCTTCGTCGACGAGGAGGAGGACGCGCCCGCCCACCGCAAGCGGCGCTTCCCCTACACCGCCCTCGCGCTGCTCGCCTTCCTGGGCCTGCTGCTGATCGCGAAGATCCTGTTCGAACTGAGCATCAACGATCTCGGCGGCCTGGTCGTGGTCGTCCCGGCGGTGGCCATCCTCGGCCTGGTCGCGCGCATAGCGGTCAGGAGATGACGATGCCGGCCCGGGAGGGAGGTTGCGCATGACCCGCCGCATTGTCGTCGCCGGCGCGCAGATGGGCCCGGTGCAGCGCGCCGACGGCCGCGGCGCGACGCTCGACCGCCTGGTTGCGCTGCTCGAGGCCGCGGCGCGGGGCGGCGCGAAGCTGGTGGTCTTCCCCGAGCTCGCCTTCACCACCTTCTTCCCGCGCTGGCCTCTGGGCCGGCAGGACGCGGAGCTGCTGGACAGCTTCGAGCCCGCCATGCCGAACCCGCGCGTGCAGGCACTGTTCGACCGGGCGCGGGAATTGGGCGTCGGCTTCTATGTCGGCTATGCCGAGCTGACGCCGGAGGGAAGGCGGTTCAACAGCGCGGTGACCGTCGGCCCGGATGGGCAGGTGCTGTTCAAGTACCGCAAGGTGCACCTGCCGGGCAGCGACCATGTGAAGCCCGGCCAGCGCTATCAGCAGCTGGAAAAGATGCATTTCGAATATGGCGACCTGGGCTTCCCGGTGGCGCGCGGGCCGGAGGCCTGGGGCCGGCCGGTGCTGGGGATGCTGGTCTGCAACGACCGCCGCTGGCCGGAAGCCTGGCGCTGCCTCGGCCTGCAGGGGGTGGAGCTGGTGCTGCTGGGCTACAACTCCGCCGCCTACGACCCGAATGGCGGCGAGGGGGAAAGCGCGGAGACGCGGACCTTCCACTCGACGCTGGCCGCCCAGGCCAATGCCTACATGAACGCGACCTATGCGGTGGCGGTGGCGAAGGCGGGGGTGGAGGACGGGGCCGGGCTGATCGGCGGGTCCTGCATCGTCGATCCGAACGGGCGCGTGATGGCGCAGGCCGCGACGCTGGGCGACGAGGTGATCCTGGCCGAGCTGGATTTCGAGGCGTGCCGGCAGGGCAAGGAGAAGATGTTCAACTTCGCCGCGCACCGCCGGCCGGAGATGTACCGGCGGATCGTGGAGCAGGTGGGGGCGGTGGCGCCGGAGTAGCGGCTCACGCAAACGCCCACCGCAGGGTCCGCGCCAGCCCCAGCGTCCCCGCCCGCACCAGCGGCCGCGCCGCCAGCGGCGAGGCCAGGCCGTGCATCTCCCGCGCCCAGAAGGGCAGGAGGTCCACGCCGGCTTGCGCGGTCAGGGCGTGCACCGGCTCGGCCAGCTTCGGCGCGGGGCGGTGGGTCAGCAGCAGGCGGCAGATGGTGCGGGTGCGGTGGTCCACGCGCAGCTCGCCGCGCATGTCGCGCAGGATCCGCCGCGCCTCCGCCCGGCTGCGCGGCAGCGGGTCGGCGCCGAGCCCCGCGCCCACCACCGCCATCTCGGCGAAGTAGCGGTCCTGGTCGGCGGCCGGCATGGCGGGCTCGGCATAGCGCAGCCAGGCGTCGAGGAAGCTCGTCGCCTCGGTCACGTGCACCCAGGCCAGCAGGCGCGGGTCGTCGGCGCGATAGGGCGTGCCGTCGGGCAGCGTGCCGGCGACATGGTGGTGGATGGCGCGCACCCGGGTGATCGCAGCCTCGGCCTCGTCCCGGCTGCCATAGGTGGTCAGCGCGATGAAGCGGGCGGTGCGGCGCAGCCTTCCCTGCATGTCGTCGCGGAAGCGCGAATGGTCCCAGACGCCGGCGAGCACCGCGGGGTGCAGCATCTGCAGCAGCAGCGCCGCGACGCCGCCCACCATCATCGAGGTGACGTCGCCATGCACCCGCCAGGCGACGGCGCGCGGGCCGAACAGCCCGTCGGGGCGGCGCAGCACCGGGCGCTCGCCACGGGCGGGGTCGTTGAACATCTCGACCACCCGGCGCGCGATGGCGTGGCGCAGCGGGTCGAGGGGGGAGGCAGCCGGGGTGGCTTTGGGGTAGGGCATTTCGAATGGGATGTCGGGGCGGCGCGGCGGGCCGCAAGGCGCACGCTTCCGGGGCCGGGCCGCGCATGGCACATCGCGGGCGACAGCTTCGGAGCCGCCGCATGTCCGCCCGCCGCCTGACCCTCGCCGCCGCCCAGATGGGCCCGATCCAGAAGGCCGAGGGCCGGGACGTCGCCGTCGCGCGCATGGTCGCCCTGATGGACAAGGCCGCGCGCCGCGGGGCGGAGGTGGTGGTCTACCCGGAACTCGCGCTGACCACCTTCTTCCCCCGCTGGTACCATGAGGACCTGGCCGAGGCCGACCATTGGTACGAGCATGCCCTGCCGTCCAACGAGACGGCGCCGCTGTTCGACGCCGCGCGCCGCAACAACATCGGCTTCCACCTGGGCTATGCCGAGAAGACGCCGGACGGGCGGCGCTTCAACACCGCGGTCTATGTGCATCCCTCGGGCGAGGTCGTTCTCAAGTACCGCAAGGTGCACCTGCCGGGGCACGCCGAATACGACCCGATCCGCAAGGTCCAGCACCTGGAGAAGCGGTATTTCGAGCCGGGCGATCTGGGCTTCCCCGTGGTGCGCGCGCCGGTCGGCGGGGCGGGGCCGGTGAATATCGGCATGATGATCTGCAACGACCGCCGCTGGCCGGAAGCCTGGCGGGTGCTCGGCCTGCAGCAGGTGGAACTCGTCATGCTCGGCTACAACACGCCCAGCCTGAACATGGAGAATCGCGGCTTCGAGGCGCATCACCTGCGCGTCGCGCACAGCCATCTCTCCATCCAGGCCGGCTGCTACCAGAATGCCTGCTTCGGCGTCGGCGTCGCCAAGGCCGGGACGGAGGACGGGCACGAGCTGTTCGGCCATTCCATCATCGTGAACCCGCAGGGCGAGATCATGGCCCAGGCGACGAGCTGGGACGACGAGGTGATCGTGGCGGAATGCGACCTCGGCATGTGCGAGCTGGGCCGCGGCACGATCTTCAACTTCGCGCGCCACCGCCGGCCGGAACACTACACGCGCATCACGGCCCAGGTGGGCAGCGAGCCGCCGCCGGCCTGGTCGCCCAAGGGCTGACGCTGGCCCGGGGGGCTTTGGCGGGCCCGCGTTCTGCTCTACAGCGGCGCGCGGCCGCGCCGGCAGGCTTCGCGCCCGGCCGCGTTCTGCTGTAGATGCCGCCCGACACACCCAGGGACCGCCCATGTCCGACAGCCCCCCCTTCCCCGCCCTCTACCGCGTCGCCGCCGCGACCGAGCTGCGCAGCGGGCCGGGGCCGGACCAGAGCCCGCTGCGCGGCCTCTCGGCCGACCAGGTCGTCACCCTGGTCGGCAGCGCGGAAGGCGGCTGGCTGGAGGTGGAGACCGGCAGCGGCCAGCGCGGCTTCGCCCCCGCCGGGCTGCTGAAGCGCCAGGTCACGGGGGCCAAGCCCCCCTCCTCCACCGCCGAGGTCTTCCCCTGGCGCAACGTGGAACGCCTGAACCGCGACCCGAAGATGCTGCACCCCGCCTTCCGCAACAAGGCGCTGCGCACCGTGGCGCGGCTGAACGCCGAGGGGTTCCCGTTCGGCATCTACGAAGGCATGCGCAGCCCCTGGCGGCAGACGCATCTCTACGCCTCCGGCCGCAGCCGCACCGGGCGCATCCTGACCCCCGTGCCGGCCTGGAGCAGCCTGCACCAGTATGGGCTGGCGGCCGATTTCGTCCTGGTCCTGCAGGGCCGCTGGTCCTGGGACGACGACGAGGCGCATGGCCATATGTGGGACCGGCTGGAAGCGGTGGGCGCCGATGAGGGCCTGGTCTCCAAGCCCGGGGAGCGGCCGCACCTGCAGCTGGCCGATGTCGAGCTGGCCGACCTGCAGGCCGGCCGGCTGCCGCCGAACACCGACCCGGCCTGGACCACCACCTTCCGCTGGCTGGCGGAAAGCTGGGACGGCAAGCCGGCCGCGCCGATTCTGAAGGGCTGACAGCCCCGCCGGCGCTGCCGGCGACCGGATGGCGCGCCGGCCGGGGCCGCGGCTGCGGCCCGCCGCCCGGCCGCGACGTCCGGCGAATCGCCGCCGCCCGCGGTCGCGCCGCCAGGCGGGCGCGGGGCCGGCGCGCGGCTTCAGCGCGCCGCCGCGACCTGCCGCGCCAGGGTCTCGCGTTCCGCGCAGGCGCCGCAGGTCGCGGCGAGGCGCGCGAGGTTCGCCTCCGCCTCCGCCCGGCGGCCGAGTTCCAGGAACAGCGCGCCCTGGTAGGCCAGCGCCCCCGGATGGTCCGGCGCGGCGGAGAGCGCGCCGCGATAGGCCTCCATCGCCGCCTCCACCCGGCCGAGCCGGCGTTCCGCGAAGGCGATGTAGACCAGGATGTCCGGGTCGCCGGGCGCGCGCGCCAGCGCCGCCTGCAGCAACGGCAGGGCGAGGGGCACGCGGTCGTTCTCGATCATCTGCCGGGCCTGGGCGAGATCGGGGTCGCCCTCGGGCTGCGGCAGCACGGCGCCCGCCGGCATGGCCAGCGCCAGCAGCAGGGCAAGCGCCAGGGGGGACGGGGCCTTCATGCGGCGAGGTCCTTGCGGAGCGGGCGGGCGGCGACCACCGCCTGGATCGCCAGGGCCGCCGCGGCCTGGCAGGGCTCGATCACCGGGATGCCGGCGGCCTGCTCGACCACCTCGCGATGGCCGGCCATGCCGGCGCAGCCCAGGATCACCGCTTCCGCCCCCTGCTGCGCCAGGCGGCGGCCGGCGTCTTCCAGCGCGGCGCGGGGCGCGTGCGGGTCGGTCAGCACCTCCATCGGCAGGTCGAGCGGGATGTGGCCCGCCAGCCGCTGCTCCACGCCCATCGCCGCCAGCGCCCGCCGCTGCCGCGGCAGCGAGGCGGTGGCCATGGCGATGATCCCGATCCGGTCGGCCCGCGCCAGCGCCGCCGCCAGCGCGCTGCGCAGCGCGCCGAAGACCGGGGCGCACGTCACCGTCCGCACCGCATCCACGCCGGGGTCGGAGACGCAGGCGACCACATAGGCGGCGGCGGCTTCGCGCGCGACCAGGCGGCAGAGCGGCTCGGCCACCGCGTGCCAGTCGCGCCAGGTGACCACCGCGGGCACGCCATCGGGCAGGGAGACGACGTCGAGCCGCGGCAGGCCCGGCGCGCGCAGCCCCGCGAGCGCCGCCTCGATCCCGCGCGTGCAGGATGCGGAGGTGTTGGGGTTCACCACCAGGATGCGCTCGGCCATCCGTGCCCTCCCTTGCCCCGGCGACGCAGCCGGATGTCGCCTGGCGCGTTGCGCCGCATGGGCACGCCGGTTTGGCCATGCCGGCGGCCCGCGCGCAAGCGCGCCGGTGCGAAACTTCGCCGCGCGCTGGCCGCGCGCGCGCCGGGCCGGCCGGTCCCGGCAGCGCGCGGGCGCGTCCGTGCGACGCTTGATCGAAGCAGGCCGGCGGATCATGATGCACCGCACAACGGCGGTGCCCCGCTGGTGGAGGCGGCTCGGGCAGTCCTTGCCCGTGCCGGACCGCCCCGGGCCAGCGGGGCGACAACGCCGGAAGGAACGCCACATGCGCTGGGAGCCCGATCGCTCGGCACCCGCCCTGCCCTATGCGCCGCCCGACAGCTTCTGGACGGCGGTGTCCCGCGGGGCCCGCAACCGTTGCCCGATCTGCGGCGAGGGCAAGGTCTTCGCCGGCTACCTGCGGGTGGCCGAGGCGTGCTCGCATTGCGGCGCGCCGCTCGGGCGGCTGCGGGCGGACGACGCGCCGCCCTACTTCACCATCTTCCTGGTCGGCCACCTGCTGGTGCCGCCGGTCTTCTGGGTGGAACGCGCCTGGCAGCCGCCGATGTGGCTGCACATGGCGGTGTGGCTGCCGCTGTTCGCCATGGCCTGCATCCTCTTGCTTCGGCCGGTCAAGGGCGCGACGCTCGGCTGGATGATGCGCCTGGGCTTCACCGGCGCCGAACATGGCGGCGAGCCACCGCCGCCGCCTTCCAGGGACCCCTGAGCCCCGCGCCATGGCGGAAAAGGACCTGACCAGCATCGTCCTGCCGGACGCGCAGCCGCTGCCCTCCCCCTATGCCGAGGCCGACCGCCGGCAGGCCGTGGACGACCTGCTGGCCGGCAACGTGTTCCGGCCGAAGGGGTTGGCCGGCGGCCCGCCCTATGGCCTGCAGATCATGGTGCGGGACGGCCGGCTGATCCTCGACATCCGCGATGCCGCGGATGCGCCGCTGCATGCGCTGGTGCTGGCGCTCGGGCCGTTCCGGCGGCTGATCAAGGACTACCACCTGGTGGTCGAGAGCCACGAGAAGGCGGTGCAGGAAGGCGGGTCGGAAGCGCGGATCCAGGCGATCGACATGGGCCGGCGCGGGCTGCACAACGAAGGCGCCCAGTTGCTGGTCGAGCGCCTGTCCGGCCGTGTCGACCTGGATTTCGAGACGGCGCGGCGGCTCTTCACCCTGGTCTGCGCGCTGCACAACCGGATCTGACCCGCCGCATCCGCCCGCTGGCCGGGCCGCGGCCCGAGTCGCGGCCCCGGTCGCGGCCCCCGTCTCGGTCGGTATCGGCGTTCCATGGCCGCGACGGTTCCGCGAAATTCCACCTGGCGACCGAAACCGTCTTGCCCGCCGCGCCGCCCTCTGGTTGTCATCGCGGGCGCGTGCATCGGTGGGGGACCATGGACAAGTTCAAGGAATGGATGGCGGCCAATCCCGTGGGCGGGGTGGTCGCGGTGGCCGTCGTGACGGCGCTGGTGACGAGCCTGTTCTTCGAGGCGCTGCGCGGCCCCGGCCCGATGGGCCCGGCCGGCGCGCAGGGCCCGGCCGGCGTCGCCGGCCCTGCGGGCCCACAGGGTCCGGCCGGTGCGGTCGGCCCGGCCGGTGCGGTCGGCCCGGCCGGTGCGGTGGGTCCGGCTGGTCCGCAGGGCCCGGCCGGCGCCCAGGGCCCGGCCGGCGCCCAGGGCCCCGCGGGTCCGCAGGGTCCTGCCGGTCCGCAAGGCGTGGCGGGGCCGCAGGGCCCAGCGGGCGAGCGTGGTCCGGCGGGCGAGGCCGGCGCGCAGGGTCCGGCAGGTCCGGCCGGTCCCCAGGGTCCCGCCGGCGCGGCTGGCGAGCGCGGCCCGGCGGGTGCCGCCGGTCCGGCTGGCGAGCGCGGCCCTGCAGGCCCGGCCGGCGCTGCCGGGGAGCGTGGTCCGGCGGGTCCCGCCGGCGAACGCGGCCCTGCCGGCCCCGCCGGCGAACGCGGCCCTGCCGGCCCCGCCGGCGAACGCGGCCCTGCCGGCCCGCAGGGCCCGGCGGGCGAGGCCGCCCCGCGCTGACCAGGCCCGGCCCTGGGCCACGCGCCCAGGGCCGGACGGCCGCCGCGACCCAGTCCCGGCCCGGCCGGGGCAAGCGACAGGCCTGGCGCAGGATTTGCGCCGGCCATGTGCCGGTGCCGTGGCGGGGCGGCGCGTCCGGCCCGGTCTGGACGCGGCGCCCCGCCCGGCGCATCTGCCGTGGCGCAGCCACGCGGGAGGCTCCGGTGAGGATCGACGGCACACATTACCGTTCCGTCTGGGTGGACCCCGGCGATGGCTGGTCCGTCCGCATCTTCGACCAGACTCGCCTGCCGTGGTCGCTCGACATCCTGCGCCTGGTGGACGAGGCGCAGGTGGCGCATGCCATCCGATCGATGCAGGTGCGCGGCGCGCCGCTGATCGGCGCCGTCGCGGCACATGGCGTGGCGCTGGCGCTGCGCACCGATCCCTCCGGCGCCAATCTCGACCGGGTGGTGGCCATGCTGGGCGAGACGCGCCCGACCGCGATCAACCTGCGCTGGGCGCTGGAGCGGATGCGCGCCGCGCTGCACAACCTGCCGGCCGGCGAGCGCTTCGCCGCCGCCCAGGCCGAGGCCGCGGCGATCTGCGACGACGATGTCGAGACCTGCCGGCGCATCGGCGAGCACGGGCTGCCCCTGCTGCGGGAGATCGCCGCCCGCAAGCCGCCCGGCGCACCGGTCAATGTGCTAACCCATTGCAATGCCGGCTGGATCGCCACCGTGGACTACGGCACCGCGCTCTCGCCCATCTACCAGGCGCATGACGAAGGCATCGCCGTGCATGTCTGGGTGGACGAGACCCGGCCGCGCAACCAGGGCGCGGCGCTGACGGCGTGGGAACTCGGCCGGCACGGCGTGCCGCACACCGTGATCGCCGACAATGCCGGCGGCCACCTGATGCAGCGAGCGCAGGTGGACATCTGCATCGTCGGCACCGACCGGGTGACGCGCCAGGGCGACGTCGCCAACAAGATCGGCACCTATCTCAAGGCGCTGGCGGCGCGCGACAACGGCGTGCCCTTCTGGGTGGCGCTGCCGCATTCGACGCTCGACATGCGGGTGCGCGACGGCGTCGCCGAGATCCCGATCGAGGAACGCGCGGCGGCCGAGGTCACCGACCTGACCGGCCGCACCGCGGATGGCCGGATCGAGACCATCCGCGTGGTGGCCGAGGGCAGCGCCGCCGCCAACCCGGCCTTCGACGTGACGCCGGCCTGTCTGGTGACCGGCCTGATTACCGAGCGCGGCCGCACGGAGGCCAGCGAGGCGGGGCTGCTGGCCCTGTATCCGGACAAGGCCTAGCAGGCTGCGGAAATTCGCCGGCTGAAGAAGGCAGCGGGAGGGCGCTGCCCTCCCGCACCCACCCGCCAGGAAACTGAGTTTCCTGGGCCTTCCCGAAATTTAACGAGGTATATCAATAATTAAGGGGAGGTGCAGGAACATCAGGTTCCTGCCGGGGTGCTCGAGGGGCGGAGCCCCTCGACCTTTCCCTTTGCGTCCCAGGGCGAATTTCCGCAGCCTGCTAGAGCGTGATGGCCGGCGGGCGGCACGCCCGAAGGCGCGAAGCACGCGGCACAGCAATCGGCCAGACCGTTATCGGCGGGTCGCTCCGCGCCGATCGCGGCGCGGTCAGCCGGGCAGGCGGCGGCCGCGCGGCTCGATCAGGCCGAGGCCGCCGACCAGCGACAGCCCGCCGAGCCCGGCCAGCAGCGCGGTGGCGAAGGGCGGCACGCGGCCGGGCAGCGTCGCCTCCCCCATCACCAGCACGACGGTGAGCAGGATGGAGGCGAGGCCGAGCAGGACGAGAAGCAGGGCGATACGGGGCACGGAGGGCACTCCCTCGATTGGCGTGGACCCTCTTCTACGCGGGGGCTTTGGCAGCCCCGCGGCGCGAATGTGGCGGTTTGCCCTGCGAATGAACGGCCCCCGGCGCTACCGGATCGCGTAGACGTCGTAGATCGGCCCCTGCGGCGGGCGCTGGCCGACCGCCACCGCCAGCACGCGGTTCAGCCATTCATGCGGGCCCGGCCCCGTCTCGAAGCGGATCGCGGTGCGCATGTAGTAGAGCGCGGGGTCCACCGTGTCGCCGGCGGCCAGCCGCGCCAGCACATCGGGCGGGCCGGCGCGCAGGCCGGTGTAGTGGATGCCGATGAGCTGCCCGTCCTCGGCCCGCAGCATCGCCCGCACATCGAGCCGCGTGGCGGCGTCGCTGCCCGTGGTCATCCAGTCGGCGCCGCCCGGCAGCACCTCGCCGCGGATCGCGGGGCCGAAGAAGCGGCCGCCGGTGACCTGGCCGATGCGGCGCTCGCCGAGCGGGGTCGCGCCCAGCACGGTCGGCGCGACCGTCATCTCCATGCGGAACAGGAATTCGCTCTGCAGCGGGATCGGCGCGTCCATCAGCGTTGCCGCCAGGGCAGGCCATCGGCCTTCCAGCCGGCTACCGTGCCGCGATGGCCTTCGGCATCGACCGGGCCCTCGAAGCCGTCGGCGACGTTGAAGGCGTGCGGGAAGCCCGATTGCTGCGCCGTCTGCCCCGCCGCCAGCGACCGCGCGCCGGAGCGGCAGATGAAGAACAGCTTCGATTCGGGCGTGGCGCCGGCGCGGCGGAGATGTTCCACGAAGGCGCCGTTGACCTGCATGGAGGGGTAGAGCTGCCAGGGGATCAGCACGACCTGCTTGCCGAGATCGGACAGGTCGGGGACGCCGACGAAATTCCATTCCGCATCGGTGCGGACATCCACCAGCACGGCCTGGCCATCCTGCGCCAGTTCCTGCCAGGTGGCGCGCGGGCTGACATCGGGCACGCCTGCCATCTGCCTGCTCTCCCTCATCTGTTGTCGCGCCGGAGGATGGGGATGCGCGGCCCGGCGGGCAACCGGGGCACGCGCGATCAGGTCGTTTCGCGGAAGATTTCCCGCCCGATCAGCATGCGGCGGATCTCGCTGGTCCCCGCCCCGATCTCATACAGCTTCGCGTCGCGCAGCAGGCGGCCGGCCGGGTAGTCGTTGATGTAGCCGTTGCCGCCCAGGATCTGGATGGCGTCCAGCGCCGCCTTCGTCGCGGCCTCCGCGGCGAAGAGGATCGCGCCGGCGGCGTCCTTGCGGGAGGACTTGCCGGCATCGCAGGCACGCGCCACGGCATAGACATAGGCGCGCGTCGCGTTGAGTGCGGTGTACATGTCGGCGACCTTGCCCTGGATGAACTGGAACTCGCCGATGGATTGGCCGAACTGCTTGCGGTCGTGGATGTAGGGCACGACGAGATCGAGGCAGGCCTGCAGGATGCCGATGGGCCCGGCCGCCAGCACCGCGCGTTCGTAGTCGAGGCCGGACATCAGCACGCGCACGCCGCCATTGAGGTGGCCGAGCACGTTCTCGGCCGGGACCTCGCAATCCTCGAAGACCAGCTCGGAGGTCGGGCTGCCGCGCATGCCGAGCTTGTCGAGCTTCTGGGCGGGGCGGAATCCCTTGAAGTCGCGCTCCACGATGAAGGCGGTGATGCCCTTCGGGCCGGCATCGGGCTCGGTCTTCGCATAGACCACCATGGTCTCCGCGTAGTGCGCGTTGGTTATCCAGAGCTTCGTGCCGTTCAGCACCCAGCGGTCGCCGCGCCTCTCGGCGCGCAGCTTCATCGAGACGACGTCGGAGCCGGCGCCGGGTTCGGACATGGCCAGCGCGCCGAGATGTTCCCCGCTGACGAGCTTCGGCAGGTAGCGGCGCTTCTGCTCCTCCGTCCCGTTGATGCGGATCTGGTTGATGCAGAGGTTCGAATGCGCGCCGTAGGACAGGCCGACGCTGGCGCTGGCGCGGGAGACTTCCTCCATCGCGACGCAATGCGCGAGGTAGCCCATGTCGGCGCCGCCGTATTCTTCCGGCACGGTGATGCCGTGCAGGCCCAATTCGCCCATCTCGGGCCAGAGGTAGCGGGGGAATTCGTCGGTGCGGTCGATCTCCGCCGCGATCGGCGCGATGCGGGCATCGGCGAAGCTGCGGACGCTGTCGCGCAGCTGGTCGATCTCGTCGCCGAGGCCGAAATCGAGGCTGGGGAGCTGGTTCGCTGGCATGGTCACGGCTCCTGCTCGGAAAGCGCCTTCCGCAGCACGCCGCGCATGATCTTGCCGGTGGCGGTCTGCGGCAGGCTGTCGCGGAATTCCACCTGCCGCGGATAGAGATGCGCGGCAAGGCGGGTGCGGACGAAATGCTGGATGCTTTCCGCCAGCGCGGCGTCGCCGACGACGCCGGGCTTCGGCACCACCACCGCGGTGACGCGTTCGGTGCGCAGCGGGTCCGGCAGGCCGATGACCGCCACCTGCGCCACCGCGGGGTGGGACAGGAGAAAGTCCTCCACCTCGCCCGGGCCGATGCGGTAGCCGGCGGAGGTGATGACATCGTCGTCGCGGCCGAGGAAGGTGACGTAGCCGTCTTCGTCCATCGTCGCGCGGTCGCCGGTCAGCAGCCAGTCGCCGACGTATTTCGCGCGCGTGTCGTCGGGGCGGTTCCAGTAGCCGAGGAACATCACCGGGTCCGGCGCACGCACGGCGACGATGCCTTCCGCGCCGGCGGGGCGCGGCGTGCCGTCCTCGGCCAGGATCGCGACGTCATGGCCGGGCACGGCGCGGCCCATGCTGCCGGGTCTTTGCGGGAACAGGAAGGCGGCGTTGGAGACGACCAGGTTGCACTCGGTCTGGCCGTAGAATTCGTTGATCGGCAGGCCGAAGGCAGCGCGGCCCCAATCCAGCATCTCGGCCCCCAGCGTCTCGCCGCCGCTGCCGAGGCTGCGGAGCGCGTGGCCGAAGCGCGTAGGGTTCGGCACCGCGCGCATCAGGCGCAGCGCGGTGGGGGGCAGGAAGACGTTGCGCACGGCGTGCTTCGCCATCAGGGCGAAGGCATGCTCCGGATCGAATTTCGGCATGCGGTGGCAGAGCACCGGCACGCCGTGGAACAGCGACGGCAGCAGCACGTCGAGCAGCCCGCCGATCCAGGCCCAGTCGGCGGGCGTCCAGAACAGATCGCCCGGCTGCGGGAAGCGTTCCTGCGGCAGCTCGACGCCGGGCAGGTGGCCGCGCAGCACGCGATGGCCGTGCAGCGCGCCCTTCGGGCTGCCGGTGGTGCCGGAGGTGTAGATGATGAGCGCCGGATCGTCCGGGCCGGTCGCGGCGCAGGCGTGGCTGTCGCGGGCGCGCGCCATCTCGCCCGCCAGGTCGCGCGCGCCGTCGCCGCCGCCGAGCGCCAGGATGACGCGCAGCGCCGGAAGCTGGCCGCGGATGGGCGCGAGCTTGGCGAGGCCCGCGGCATCCGTGACGATGGCCGCGGCGCCGCAATCCGCCAGGCGGAAGCGCAGCGCATCCTCGCCGAACAGCTGGAACAGCGGCACGGCGATGGCGCCCATGCGATACGCCGCCAGATGCGCCACCGCGGCCTCGGGCGATTGCGGCAGCAGCACGGCGATGCGGTCGCCGCGCGCGATGCCGTGGGCCGCGAAGGCGTTGGCCAGGCGGCAGCTTCGCGCGTGCAGCTCGTCGAAGCTGATGCGCTCGACGCCGCCGTCGTCGCGCAGATGGATCAGTGCAAGGCGGCCGCTGCCATCGGCCCAGCGGTCGCAGGCTTCCTCGGCGATGTTGCAGCGCGCGGGGATGTGCCAGCGGAAGCGCGCGCGGACCTCGTCGTAGCTGTCGCCGGGCGGCAACAGCGCGGTCATGGGCTGCGCGTGTCCTCGATCACCTTGCCGTCGTTCGGCAAGGCGCCGGGTTCCAGCAGTTCGACATCGCCGCGCAGGCGCATCACGCCCTGGATGGCGCGCGACAGGCTGTCCACCAGCGCGGCGTCGCGCACCGGCGTCTCCACGCGCAGCAGCATCGTGTCGCGGCCCTCCGCGCTGCCGATGACGAGCCGCGCGCGGCCGAGGCCGGGATGGCTGCGCATCACCTCCGCGACCTGCTCGGGGCGGACGAACATGCCGCGCACCTTCGCCGCCTGGTCGGCGCGGCCCATCCAGCCCTTGATGCGGCGGTTCGTGCGCCCGCAGGGTGATCCCCCCGGCAGCACGGCGGAGAGGTCGCCGGTGGCGAAGCGGATCATCGGATCGGGCGCGTCGAGCAGCGTGACCAGCACCTCGCCCACCTCGCCATCGGGCAGCGGGTCGCCGGTGCCGGGGCGGACGATCTCCACCAGCACGCCCTCGTCGCAGACCAGGCCCTCGCGCGCCGTGGTCTCATAGGCGATCAGGCCGAGATCGGCGGTGCCGTAGCTCTGCAGCACCGTCATGCCGCGATCGGCGTAGAAGCCGCGCAGCGCCGGCAGGTAGGCGCCGCCCGTGACATGGCCGAAGCGGAGCGAGGTGAGATCGAGGCCGAGCGCGTCGCCCGTTTCCAGGATCGCCTTCAGGAAATCCGGCGTGCCGCTGTAGCAGCCAGGCTTGAGATGCGCGGCCGCGCGCGCCTGGCTTTCCGTGTTGCCGGGGCCGGCGGGGAAGACGGGGCAGCCCAGCGCGCGTGCGCCGAGTTCGAGCATCATGCCGGCGGGGGTGAAGTGGTAGGCGAAGCAATTGTGCAGCAGCATGCCGCGCCGGAGGCCCGATGCGTGCAGCGCGCGCGCGAAGCGCCAGGGATCGGCGCCATCCGCCTGCGCTTCGTGGATGGGCCCCGGCGAGGCGAAGATGCGCGCCATGTCGGCGAAGGGCGTGCCGTAGAGCCCGCCGAGCGGCGGGTCCTCGGCCTGCAGGCGGATCAGTTCGGATTTGCGCGTGACGGGCAGCGCCGCAAGCGCCGCGCGGTCGGTGACGCCGGCGGGATCGACGCCGGCGAGCAGCGCCGCGTAGGCCGGCGCCCGCGTCGCGCGCGCGACGCCGGCCGGCAGCGCCTGCGACAGCGATGCGTCGCGCTGGTCGGCGCTGCGGATTTCCAGCGTGTCGAAGAACAGGCCGCTCACAGCCACCTTTTCCGCCGTTTGTAGCTCTTCAGGTTCTTGAAGGATTTGCGCTCGGCGCCGTGGCCGCCCAGGTAGAATTCCTTCACGTCCTCGTTGTTGGCCAGGCTGTCGGCGGTGCCGTCCAGCACGACCTTGCCCTGTTCCATGACATAGCCATAGGACGCGACGGACAGCGCCATGCGCGCGTTCTGCTCCACCAGCAGGATGGTGATGCCGAGCTCCTCGTTCAGCCGGCGGATGATGCCGAAGACCTCCTTCACCAGCAGGGGCGACAGGCCCATGGAGGGCTCGTCCATCAGGATCAGCTTCGGGCGGGCCATCAGCGCGCGGCCGATCGCGAGCATCTGCTGCTCGCCGCCCGAGAGATAGCCCGCGAGGCCCGTGCGTTCCTTGAGGCGCGGGAAATAGGCGTAGACCATCTCGATGTCGCGCTTCACCTCCGCCGTGTCGGAGCGCGTGAAGGCGCCGAGGCGGAGGTTCTCCAGGCACGTCATGTCGGCGACGATCCGCCGGCCTTCCATGACCTGGAAGATGCCCTTGCGGACGATCTGGTGCGCCTCGATCCCGTTGAGGCGTTCGCCCGCGAAGCGGATGTCGCCGCGCGTGACCTCGCCTTCCTCGGATTTCAGCAGGCCGGAGATCGCCTTGAGCGTGGTGGACTTGCCGGCGCCGTTCGCGCCAAGCAGCGCGACGATCTTCCCTTTCGGCACCGCCAGCGACAGGCCGCGCAGCACGAGGATGACGTCGGAATAGACGACCTCGATGTTGTTGACTTCGAGCAGCGGCGGCTCCGACTGGGTCGGAGCCGCCTTGCCCGGAAGCGTTGCCGCCTCGCTCACCAGCCGAGCCAGTCGCGGCGGCGCTCGAGCTCCACCACCTGCACCGCTTCCAGACGCATGGTGCCGGCGCGCATCAGCTCCTCCACGCTGCCCTGGGCGGTGTTGCCGCTGACGTTCGCGCGATAGAGCGCGACGCGCAGCGTGCCGCGATGGTCATCGGGCGCGAAGCTCGAGGGGTTGCACAGCCCGTCGAAGCCGCGCGGCACCCAGTTCTGGCGCACGTAGAAGCCTTCGCGGATGCGCTCGCCGGAGACCTGGCCGCCCTCGCGCGCCGCGTGCTCCATCGCTTCCACCATCAGCATCGCGCTGCAGATGCCGGCGAGATAATGCACGGTGCGATAGGCGCTGCCGGCCTGGTCGGATTGCCGGCTGATCTGCCGCGCCGTCTGCATGCCCGGCACGTCCTGGCCCCAGACGGCGCCGGTGCGGACGGGGAAGACGACGCCGTTGGCCGCGGTGCCGGCGGCCTTCATCGCGTTCTCGTCCATGCCCCAGACATTGCCGAGGAACTGCACCTGCACGCCGGCGGTCTGGCACGCGCGCAGGACGGAGATGTTGGAGCCCGCGGTGTTGCCCAGATACGCGTAGTTCGCGCCCTGCTGGCGCAGCGTCAGGCATTGCGCGGTGTAGTCGCCGGGCGTCAGCGCGAACTGGATCGCCGGCAGCACGTCGAAGCCGAGCTCGCGGGCCAGCGTCTCGCCAGCTTCCTTCGGGCTGTTCGGATAGGGGTGGTTGGCGCCCATGTGCACGTATTTCGGCCGCCCCTGCTGGCCGCGGCGTTCCCAATCCTGGCGTGCCCAGATCAGCATCGCGCGCAGCGCGTCGGAATAGGACGGGCCGTAGAAGAAGTTGAAGGGCGCGGCTTCCACGCCCTGGCGGCCGCTGCGGCCGGCGGCATCGGTCAGCGCGGCGGAGTAGGAGCCGGAGATGTAGGGGATGCGGTCGCGCGTGACGAAGCGGATCAGCGCTTCGGTGTCCACAGTGCCCCAGCCCTGGATGGCGACGACGCGGTCGCGCGACCAGGCCTGGTACTGGCTGATGGCGCGCGGCGCCTGGTAGCCGTAGTCGAAGCCGAGCACGTTCATCTGCCGGCCCGCGATGCCGTTGCGCGTGGCGTTCACCCAGGCCAGCGCGTCGCGCACGCCCTCGCCATAGGGCAGGCCGACATCGCTGGTCGGGCCCGAATTGTCCATCAGATGGCCGATGGGGATGCGCTGCTGGGCTTGCGCGGGCAGCGCCATCGCCAGCGCCGCGGCGGCGGCGAGGAGCGTCTTGCGGGTGATCATTCCTGTTGTCCCTCCCTGGTGTCGGTCAATGCGAGTACGGGTAGAGCTTCCAGTAGGCCTTGATCAGGCGCCACCGGTGCGCGAGGCCATCCGGTTCGAAGATCAGGAACAGGATGATGGCGGCCCCGAGCGCCATCTCGCGCAGGTAGTTGATCGAGGTGCCGAGCTTCAGCGCGCGGTCGATCGGGCTGCCGGACAGCGCATCGGCCAGCATCTGCACCACTTCCGGCAGCATCACCATGAAGGCCGCGCCCATCAGCGAGCCGCTGATGCTGCCCAGGCCGCCGATGATGACCATGCCGAGGAACTGGATCGAGAAGAGGATGTTGAACGCCTCCACGCTCACGAAGAGCAGGTAGTGGGCGTAGAGCGCGCCGCCGATGCCGGCGTAGAGGCTCGCGATGCCGAAGGACAGCGTGCGGTAGTAGGCGAGGTTGATGCCCATGATCTCGGCAGAGAGGTAGTGGTCGCGCACCGCGACCAGCGCCCGCCCGTCGCGCGTGCGCATCAGGTTCGCCGCGAAGACGAACATCACGATGACGAAGAACAGGACGACGTAGAAGTAGCTCTCCTCCCGGTCGAAGGCGAAGCCGAAGAGGGTCAGCGGTTCGGTGATGCGGCCCGCGACGCCGCCGGTGAACCAGCGCGCGCGGGCGAAGAAATCCTCCAGGATGAACTGCGCGGCGAGCGTCGCGATCGCCAGGTACAGGCCCTTCAGCCGCGCGGCCGGCGCGCCGAAGACCAAGCCGACGATCGCGGTGATCACGCCGGCCAGCGGGATGCAGGCCCAGACGGGAATGTGGAAGGCCTCGTGCAGCCAGGCGGAGGCGAAGGCGCCGACGCCGAAGAAGGCGGCGTGGCCGATGCTGATCTGCCCGGTGAAGCCGACCAGGATGTTGAGGCCGAGTGCGGCGATGCCGAGGATGCCGATGTTGATCAGCAGGCTGAGTTCCCAGCGCCCCAGCACCAGCGGGCAGAGGCACAGCACCCCGATGCCCAGCCACAGCGCGATGCGGCTGTTGCGGGTCGGCATGATGGTGGTGTCGGCGCGGTAGGTCGCGCGGTAGTCGCCGCTGGGGCGGAGGGAGGCCAGCGCCATGGTCAGATGCGCTCGATGTTCGTCACGCCGAAGGCGTGCGGGGAGGATATGACGCGCGACATCACACCCTCTCGATGTTGCGCGTGCCGAACAGGCCGTAGGGCTTGATCAGCAGGATCAGCACCAGCGCGTAGAAGGGCGCGATCTGGAACATGTTGCCCCAGTTCAGCCACTGGCTGTCGATGTAGTGCGCCCAGTTCTCCAGCAGCCCGACGATGATGCCGCCGAGCACCGCGCCCAGGATGGAATCGAGCCCGCCCAGGATCACCGCCGGGAACACCTTGATCCCGTAGAACGACAAGGCCGAGGAGACGCCGTTCACCACGCCGACCACCACGCCAGCGACGGCGGAGACCACCGCGGAGATCGCCCAGGACATGGCGAAGACGCGCGGGACGGAGACGCCGAGGGATTGCGCGACCTGCTGGTCGAAGGCGGTCGCGCGCATGGCAAGCCCGTGCTTCGACGCGGTGAAGAACCAGGCGAAGCCCAGCATGATGGCGAGCGAGATGCCGAGGCTGACGAGGTAGACCGTCTGCACCTCCAGCCCCATCACCGAGACGCGCTCCACCGCGAAGATCGGCGGGAAGGGCTTGGCGAAGACGCCGAAGATCCACTTCATCAGCGCCTGGAAGAAGATGCCGAGGCCGATGGTCGCCATGATCACGCTGATCACCGGCTCCCCGATCAGCGGGCGCAGCACCACCACCTGCAGCACCAGGCCGAACAGCGTCATGAAGGCGAGCGTGAACAGGAAGCCCGCCCAGAAGGGCAACTGCCAATCCACCAGGAACCACCAGCAGACCCAGGCGCCGACCAGCAGGAACTCGCCCTGGGCGAAGTTCACCACCTGCGACGCCTTGTAGATCAGCACGAAGCTCATCGCGACGACGCCGTAGAGCGCGCCGACGATCAGCCCGTTCAGCGTCAGCTGGAGCAGCAGCGAGAGGTCCATCCGCGCGCCCTTCCCTATGCCGCCGCCATCGCCGGCGCGGCGGCGGTGCGCACCACCGTCAGCGTCGTGCGGATGCGCTGCTTCGTGCCGTCCTGGAAGGCGATGGTGGTGTCCACCGGGATGGCGTCGTCGCCGCGGTAGATCGCCTCGATGATGTCGCCGTATTTCTGGGCGATGACGCCGCGGCGGACCTTGCGCGTGCGCGTCAGCTCCTCGTCGTCGGCGTCGAGCTCCTTGTAGAGCAGCACGAATTCGCGCAGGCGCTGGGCGGGCGGCAGGGTGGCGTTGACCTTCTCGACCTCGGCGCGCAGCAGGTCGACGACCTGCGGCCTGGCGGCCAGGTCCGAATAGGTGGTGAAGGCGATGCGGTTGCGCTCCGCCCACTTGCTGACGATGGGGAAGCGGATGCAGACCATCGCCGCCAGGTGCGGCTTGCCGGCGCCGAGCACCACGGCTTCGGCGACATAGGGGCTGAACTTCAGCTTGTTCTCGATGTACTGGGGCGAGAAGCGGTCGCCGCCGCTGGTCTCCGCGATGTCCTTG
This sequence comes from Acetobacteraceae bacterium, assembly GCA_027487675.1. Classification (GTDB taxonomy): domain Bacteria; phylum Pseudomonadota; class Alphaproteobacteria; order Acetobacterales; family Acetobacteraceae; genus Falsiroseomonas. The sequence goes on from JAIYDD010000230.1 coordinate 38,018, forward strand.
ATGCGGTCGATGACGACAAGCTGGCCGGACGGCCCGATGTAGCCGGCATCCCCGGTGTGCAGCCAGCCTTCGCGCAGGTCGGGGTTCTCGGCGACGTTCAGGTAGCCGGCGAACATGTTGGGGTGGCGGGTGACGATCTCGCCAACGCCGTTCGCATCCGCCCTGTCGATGCGCAGCTCCACCGTCTCGTCGAAGGGCACGCCGACCGTGTCGAAATCCACCGCGTCCGCGCGGTGCAGCGTGTAGGCGCCGAGCAGCTCCGTCTGGCCATAGAGCTGGCGCAGCGGCACGCCCATCGCCTGGAAGAAGCGGAAGGTTTCGGGGCCCAGCGCCGCGCCGCCCGTCGCGGCGGAGCGCAGGCGGGAGAAGCCGAGCCGGTCGCGCAGCGCGCGGAACAGCAGCGCATCCGCAAGCCCCGAGCGGCGTCCCTTGTCCACGCCATCCAGGCCCATGCGCATCGCGCTGTCGTACATGCGGCGCTTGAAGGCGTCCGCGTCCATCACCTTGGCACGCACCTCGGCGGCCAGCGCTTCCCAGACGCGGGGCGCGAACAGCACGAAGGTCGGGCCGATCTCGCGGAAATCGGCCATCATGGTCTCCGGCTCCTCCACGAAGTTGACCTTCATGCGGGAGATCAGGTTCCAGCCGAGCGCGTAGATCTGCTCCATGATCCAGGGCAGCGGCAGGACGGAAACGTAGTCGTCCTGCGGGCCCTTGGGATCGGCCTTGAGGTAGGCGCGGCAGTGGCGGACCAGCGCGCCGCCCGACAGCATCGCGAGCTTCGGCCGCGCGGTGGTGCCCGAGGTGGTGCAGAGGATGGCGATGTCCTCGCCCCGCGTCGCCGCCACCATCTCCTCGTAGAGCCGCGGCTGCTGCAGGCCGAGATCCAGGCCGGATTTCAGCAGCGCCTCCAGCGGCATCAGCCGCAGGTCGTCGTATTTCCGCATCCCGCGCGGATCGGCATAGACGATGTGGCGCAGCAGCGGCAGGCGGTCGGCGACGTTGAGCAGCTTGTCCACCTGCTCCTCGTCCTCGGCGAAGACCAGGTGCGCGCCGGCATAGTCGAGAAGGTAGGCGACTTCCTCGTCCAGCGCGTCACGATAGATGCCGAGGCTGCGGGCGCCCACGGCATGCGCCGCGACCTCGCCCATCACCCATTCGGGACGGTTGTCGCCGATCAGCCCGACCACCTCGCCGGCCACGATGCCGAGCGCGCGGAGCCCGAGCGCCATCGCGCGGGTGCGTTCCTGGTAGTCGGCCCAGCTGATGCTGCGCCAGATGCCGAGATGCTTCTCGCGCAGCGCCACCTCGCCCGCGTGGTGCGCGGCGTTGTGCGCCAGCAGCTTGGGGAGAGTATCGAGGGCGTCGCTCAAACAACCTCCTCCGCCGGCTGCGTCACTTCGTCAGCCTCGCCGAGATAGGCGCGCCGCACATGCGGGTCGGCCAGCACCTCCTCCGGTCGCCCTTCCGCGATCTTGCGGCCGAAATCGAGCACCATGACGCGGTGGCTGATGTCCATCACCACGCCCATGTCGTGCTCGATCATCAGCACCGTCATGCCCCATTCCTCGTTGAGGTCCACGACGAAGCGGGCCATGTCCTCCTTCTCCTCGAGGTTCATGCCCGCCATCGGCTCGTCCAGCAGGATCAGCTTGGGCTTCAGCGCCACCGCGCGCGCCAGCTCCACCCGCTTGCGCAGCCCATAGGGCAGCGTGCCGGCCGGCGCCTTGCGGACGTGCTGGATCTCGAGGAAGTCGATGATCTCCTCGACCTCGCGCCGATGCGCCAGTTCTTCCTGCTGCGCGCCGCCGACCCAGTAGAGCATGCCGCGCAGGAAGCCGGTCTTCAGCAGGTGGTGGCGGCCGACCATGATGTTGTCGAGCACGCTCATATGCCCGAACAGCGCCAGGTTCTGGAAGGTGCGGCCGAGGCCGAGGGCGGCGCGGCGGTTGGTGCCGATGCGGGTGATGTCCTGTCCGTCGAACAGCACCCGCCCCTCGGTCGGGCGGTAGCGGCCGGAGATGCAGTTGACCATGCTGGTCTTGCCCGCGCCGTTCGGCCCGATGATCGAGAAGATCTCGCCGCGGTTCACATGGAACGAGACATCGGTCAGCGCGCGCACGCCGCCGAATCGCAGGCTGATGCCTTCCGCCGCAAGGATGGGCGATGGTTCCGCCACCCGGACGCGCTCCCCCAGACGTTCTCTTGGGGGGCAGTCTAGGCAGGCCTGCGCCGCCGCCGCAACCGGGCGGCGCGGCGCTCAGCCGCCGCGCAGCGCGATGGCCAGAGGCGGGTCGTCGGTGGCGAAGACATCGACGCCGAGGCCCATCATCCGCCGGATGGAGCCTTCGTGGTTCGCCCCCCAGACCCCGACGCCGAGGCCCGCCGCGCGCAGCCTGCCCATCAGCTCCGCGTCCAGCACCGATTCATGCATGCCGAGCTCGGGGAAGCCGTAGGCGCGCGCGACCGCGATCGCGCCCTCGGCGCCCAGATCGGCCAGGTGCGGCTTCTCCAGCAGCCAGGCGACGCCGGCCAGCCCGCCTTCCCGCAGCGCCTCGGCCATCGTCTCGGCCTGGAAGCCGATGATCCAGGTCCGGCCGCGCTGCCCGGCGGCGTCCAGGGCCGCGAGCGTCGCGGGCACGATGCCGGGATAGGGGCGGCGCGCGGCATCCGCCTTGATCTCGATGCGGGGCGCGACCGGCGTCGGCGCCAGGATCGCGAGATACTCGGCGAGCGTCGGCGGCGGCTCGCCCGCCGTGCCGCGCACGCGCACGCCGCGCAGCTCCGCCATGGTCCGCGCCGCGACAAGGCCGGCGGCATCCGTGGTGCGGTCGAGCGTCGCGTCGTGCATCACCACGACCTGCCCGTCGGCGGAGAGATGCACGTCGCATTCCGACTGCTCCAGCGCCAGGCGGGCGGATTCGCGGAAGGCGCGGGCGCTGTTCTCCGGCCAGAGGAACAGGCCGCCCCGGTGGGCGGCGATCAGCGGGCGGTGCGGCATGCCGCGCAGTCTTGCGCGGGATTGCCGCGACGTGAAGGCGGCGCCGTCGCCCTCAGAAGGTTTCCAGGCGCGGGATCGGCACCACGAAGCGCCCGCCCCAGCCGCGGATCGCGTGCATCTGGCGCGCGATTTCCTCGCGAAGGTTCCAGGGCAGGATCAGCACATAGTCGGGACGTGCGTGCATGATGGCCTCCGGCGCACGGATCGGGATGCGCGTGCCGGGCAGCAGCAACCCCTGCTTGTGCGGGCTGGCATCCACGGTGAAGGGCAGCAGCTCCGGCCCGACGCCGGCATAGTTCAGCAGCGTGTTGCCCTTGGCCGGCGCGCCATAGCCGGCGACCGTCCGGCCGGCGCGGCGGGCGCCGATCAGGAAGTCGAGCAGCGCGCATTTCACGTCGGCGACGCGGCCAGCGAAGGCGGCGTAGGGGTCGGGGCCGTGCAGGCCGGCGGCGCGTTCCGCATCGCGCAGCGTCTCCACCGCCTGCGTCACCGGCTTGCCGCGATCCTCGACGTGGCGGACGAACAGCCGCAGCGAGCCGCCATGCGTCGGCAGTTCCTCCACGTCGAAGACCGCGAGGCCGTGCTGCGCCAACGCCATCTCCGCCGTCGCCAGCGAGAAGTAGGAGAAATGCTCGTGGTAGATGGTGTCGAACTGCGCCTGCTCGATCAGGCGCAGCAGGTGCGGCACCTCGATCGTCAGCAGCCCGCCGGGGGCGAGCAGGATGCGGAAGCCCTCCACGAAATCGTGCAGGTCGGGGACATGGGCCAGCACGTTGTTGGCGGCGATCAGCACCGGCTGCGGGCCGGACGCGGAGAGGCGACGGGCGGTGGCGGCGCCGAAGAAGGCGACCTCCGTCGGGATGCCCTTCGCGATCGCGGCCTGTGCGACATTGGCCGCCGGATCGACGCCGAGCACGGGGATGCCGGCGCGGGCGAAATACTGCAGCAGGTAGCCGTCATTGCTCGCCACCTCCAGCACCGGGGTGGTGGCGTCGAGGCCCAGGCGGTCGATCATCGCCTGCGCATAGGCTTCCGCATGCGCGAGCCAGGAGGAAGAGAAGGAGGAGAAATAGAGGTAGTCGCCGAAGATCGCCTGCGTCGTCTCGAATTCCGCCAGCTGCACCAGGCGGCAATCGGAACACACCATCGCGTGCAGCGGGTAGTGCGGCTCCATCGCCGCGGCGCGGTCGGGCGCCACGAAGGCGTTGGACAGCGGCGACATGCCGAGATCGGCGAAGCTCTCGGTCACCGCCGCGCCGCAGCAGCGGCAGGACAGCGGGCGGGCGGCGCGGCGCGGGGCGGCCGCCTTCTGGTCCTCAGCCATGCTCGCCTCCATGCTCAGCCGCCGCTCGCCAATGGGCGGGGCATGCCCGCCGGACCCTGTCGCATCGCGCGATTCCCACCTGTCGCCGCACGAGACGTCGGCGGAACGACGGCACAGCAACCGCGCGGCACCCGGCCGGGTTGCGCCGCCCACGCGCATGGGATGACACAGCGGCGCGAGGCGGGGGTGGCGGGCATCCCGCCGCTGTGGGTGGCGGGCAACCGGCCCGCGGGGCCGGCGTTGCCCGGGCGATGCATGCCCCCACCCTTCCAGGTCAGCGGCCGACCACCCCGGGCGGCGCCGCGCCGCGGCCGCTGAGCCCGGCCCTGCCGGCGGGGCTGCGCCTGGAAGGCCCGCCCCCGGCGCCGCGGCCCGGCGAGGTTCTGGCGCTGCTGGTGGTGCGCGACGAGGCGCTGCGGCTGCCCGATGCGCTGGCCAGCCTGGCGCGGCTGGGCGTCGACCGGGTGGTGGTGGTGGACAACGGCTCCTCGGACGCCACGCGCGACATCGCCCGCGCGGCGGGTGCGCACCTGGTGCTGGCGGAGGGCGACTATGCGGCGTCGTGCTTCGGGATCGCCTGGACCAATGCGCTTCTGCATGCCTGGGCACGCGGGCATTGGGTGCTGGTGGTGGATGCCGACGAGCAGCTGGTCTTCCCGGGCGCCGGCGGGGCGGGGCTGAAGGCGCTGACCGCGCATCTGGACGCGCTGGGATCGGAAGCGCTGCGCACGCTGATGCTGGACTGCTTCCCCCCCGGCCCGCTGGCCGAATGCCGGGTGCGCCCGGGCGACAGCCTGCCCGAAGCCGCGCCGCTGTTCGAACCGCCTCGGCCGCGGCGGGAGGCGATCCCGGACTTCCCGCATGCCCTGGACTATGGCGGCGTGCGGGAGAGGCTGTTCTTCCCCGAGGCCGATCCGCGCCACCCGCTGCGGGGTCCGCGGCGGCTGCTGCGCCGGCTGGCGGAACGCCTGCCGGGGCTGGGCGGGGCGGCGGCGCGGCTGGCGCCCGCGCCCTCTCCCACCCTGACCAAGCTGCCGCTGCTGCGCTGGCGGGACGGGGCGGCGCTGGTCGCCTCCACCCACCGCGTGGCGCCGATGGCGATGGCGGCGGAGCAGCCGACCGGCGTGCTGCTGCACTTCAAGTTCCTGCAGGATTTCCACGCCCGCGCGAAGGATGCGGTGGCACGGCGCGCGCATTACGACGGGTCTCGCGAATATCGCCGCTACCTGGCGCGGATCGAGGCGGAGCCGGGCTTCACCATGTCCGGGCCGCGGTCGGTGGCCTATGGCGGGCCGGACCAGCTGGTGGCGCTGGGGCTGATGGCGGACACGCCGGGCTGGGCGCGCGCGCGCGGCGGCTGATGCCGGCCGGCGGAGATGCCCCCGCATCTTCCCTCGGCCGACGGCGCTGCGCCTGGCTTCGGCACGCTGCGGGCCTGCCCTTTGGGGTCACGCCGAGGGCGCGCGGTTCGCAGTCGCGCCGAGGGCGCGCGGTTCGCAGTCGCGCCGAGGGCGCGCGGTTCGCAGTCGCGCCGCGGGCGCGCGGTTCGCAGTCGCGCCGCGGGCGCGCGGTTCGCAGCCACGCCGAGGGCGTGCGGGAGGCACGCGCCACGCGCAGGGCGGGAACGGCCCGGGCGCACCTCGCGCAGGCGGGTGAAACATGCTCTACGCTCGCCAGCAAAACGTTGCGGAGTCGGCGCATGGCGCTCTGCCTGGTGATCCACCGTCCCGAGGCGCTGGGGGAGTTGCCGGCGGGCGACGGCCCGGCGATGCGCAGCGCCCTGGCCGATGCGGTGTGGGAGGTGGCGGAGACCCATTGGTCGCCGGCGCCCGATGTGACGCTGGTGGTGACGGACCTGTCGCCGGACTACCTGCTGAGCCACTTCCGGCGGGCGCTGGCGCGGCGGGGCTTCGGCCAGGCGGGGCTGCTGGTGGTGCTGCGCTGCGCCGAGGGCGCGGCGTGGGAGGGGCTGCCGGCGGAGGCCGCGGCCTGGCTCGCCGAGGCCGCGGGCTGAGCGCGGGCGGGCGCGGGGCGGCGGAACGGGACCGACCCGAGCTGCTCTTTGGCACTTTGGTGCTTTGGCAATTTCGCGATTTGTTTTCGCGAACTCGGCTGGCCGCTTGTCGGGGCGCGGCGCAGTGGATCCGACAAGCCATTGGCGGGGAACGATATTCACGGCCCGCGCCCTGTGCCACTTTGGCTTTTTGGCGCTTTGGCACGATTCACGCCCTTGCAGCTTCCGGCGCCGGCAGCACCCGGGCGCGCGGGCTTCGCATGCCGGGCGGCCTCGGATGCACGGCTTCAAGGAGCATCGCGACCGCGCGGCCGCGTGTTCCTATCATGTTCACGTCTTGGCGCCGAAGTCCAGCGCCGCGAAGGCCCCGCCCGCCCCGCGGCGCAGCATCACCGGCGCCCATGGCGCGCATGGCCCCCGGCGATTGGAAGCGCGCGCGCGGACGGCGCATCTGGCGCTCCATAGCAGCGGCCGGCCCCCTGGCCCGCCGCACCGGAGGACAAGACGATGTCCGAGCATTTCGGCGCCCTGCACCACGTGACCGCCTTCGCCGGCGAGCCCGCGCGCAACCTGGCCTTCTACGGGGATGTGCTCGGCCTGCGCCTGGTGAAGCGGACAGTGAACTTCGACGATCCCGGCACCTGGCACCTCTACTATGGCGACGAGGCCGCCAGCCCCGGCAGCATCCTGACCTTCTTCCCCATCCCTGGCCTGCCGCGCGGCGGCCAGGGCGTGGGCCAGGCGACGGCGACCGCCTTCAGCGTCCCGCCTGCCTCCCTGCCCTTCTGGCGCGCGCATCTGGCCCGCCACGGCGTCGCGGTGCGGGAGGCCGGGCCGCGCTTCGGCGCGGAGGTGATCGGCTTCGCCGACCCGGACGGGCTGGCGCTGGAACTGGTGGCCGACCCCGCCGCCGACGCCATCCAAGGCGCCGCGCGCGGCGACATCCCGGCCGCGCACGCGATCCGCGGCTTCCACGGCGTGACGCTCAGGGTGCGCGACGCGGCCCGCACCGCGTCCGTGCTGGTGAACCTGCTGGGCTATGCCGAGGGGCGGGAGGAGGCGGGGCGCCTCCGCTTCGCGGCGACGCGCGGCGACGGCGCCATCGCCTCCGTGGTCGACATCGTCGAGGCGCCGCAGGGCGCGCGCGGCGAAGACGGCGCGGGGGTGGCGCACCACATCGCCTTCCGCGCCCCCGACGTCGCCTTCATGGAGGCGCTGCGCCGGCGCATCGCCGCGGCGGGGCATCGGGTGACGCCGATCCTCGACCGGCAGTATTTCCGCTCGATCTACTTCCGCGAACCGGGCGGCGTGCTGTTCGAGGTGGCCTCCGACCCGCCGGGCTTCGCGACGGACGAGCCGGCCGAGGCGCTGGGCGAGCGGCTGATGCTGCCGGCCTGGCTGGAGCCGCAGCGCGGCGCGATCGAGCGCGCCCTGCCGTCGCTCGAGCGCGGCAGCGCCTTCGGCGAGGTCGCGCGGGAGCGCGCGGGTTCGGACGCGGCGGAGCGCGTGGCGTGAGCGCGGCGGCGAACATGGCGGAGGCGGTATCCGCCTTCGACCACCGCATCCTCCCCGCCGGGGGCGGGGAGGGTCGGTCGCTGCTGCTGCTGCACGGCACCGGCGGCGACGAGGCGGACCTGCTGCCGCTGGGGGCGGAGGTCCTGCCGGGCGCGGCGCTGCTGTCGCCGCGCGGGCAGGTGCTGGAACGCGGCATGCCGCGCTTCTTCCGCCGCCATGCGGAGGGCGTGCTGGACCGCGAGGACCTGATCGCCCGGGCGCATGGGCTGGCGGATTGGGTGGCGGCGGCGGCGGATCGCTACGGGCTGGACCGGTCGCGCATGGTCGCGCTGGGCTATTCGAACGGCGCCAACATCGCCGCCGCCATGCTGCTGCTGCGGCCGGGGACGGTCGCGGGGGCGGCGCTGCTGCGGCCGATGATGCTGCCGGTGACGGCGGCGGAGGCGGCGGGCGGGCCGGGCGGCGCGAAGGTGCTGGTGCTGGCCGGCGCGCAGGACCCGATCGTGCCGGCGGGCGACCCGGAGCGGCTGGCGGGGCTGCTGCGCGGCGCGGGGGCGCGGGTGGAGGTGGCGGTCGCGCCGCGCGCGGGGCATGGGCTGCTGCCGGAGGAGCTGGCCGCGCTACACGGGTGGGTCGCGGGCGCGGCGGGCGGAGCAAGTGATTGAGGACGGTTGCCTTTCCTGACATGCCCCCCTCACCCAACCCTTTCCCCCCTTTGGGGGGAGAGGGCTTTCTGCGCGGCTTGCGGGCTTTGCACGGATGGGGCGGCGCGCGCTGCGGAAGCCCGGAGCCCCCCGCGTGCAGCGGTGAAAGGGACCGAGGACGACTGCCCTTCCTCACACGGCCCCCCTCACCCAACCCTCTCCCCCCTTTGGGGGGAGAGGGCTTTCTGCGCGGCTTGCGGGCTTTGCTCGGATGGGGCGGCGCGGGTGGCGGAAGCCCGGAGCCCCCCCCGCGTGCAGCGCAGCAACGCGACGCTTGGCAAGCGCCCCGCGGCCCGTCCAAGATTGTCCCAATGGAAAAGGGGACGCGGGCCGCCACGGGCGCCCGCGCGGGTTGAGGAGAGATGATGGCCGGCAGCGACGCTGTCCCGGGCAGGGGCGCCCTTGCGCGAACATCCGCGGGGGCGACGCCGTGCTGAGTTTCCTCGGACGCAGCGCCTTGCAGAAGGGCGCGCGCAGCCTGGACATGCCGGGCGGCCGGGGCAGCGAGCATTGGCTGGGATGGGATGGCGGGGCGGTGGGCTGGGTGCGCGGCTCGGCGGTCAGCCCGGCCGGGTTCGGGGTGACGGTGCGCCACCTGTCGGTGCTGCGCGTGGTCTCGCCGGGGCGGGGGCTCGCGCTGTCCCTGCCCGACGGGCGGGACTGGCAGGCGCCGGGGGCGGAGACGCTGCTGCTGCCGCCGGGGACGGAGCTGCGCGGCCGCGCGCAGGGGGAGCTCGCCTTCGCCGCCGCCATGGTCACGCCCGCCTTCGCCCGCCGCGCCCTGCCGGCCGCCGCGCTGCCGGCGGCGCCGGTGCTGGGCGGGCTCGATCCGCGGATCGGCCTGCTGCTGGAGATGGCCGGCACCGATGCGCGGCGCGGCGATGCCGCCCGCATCGCCACCGCGCGCGCCATCGTCCGGCTGCTCTGCGCGGAGGTGCTGGGCGCCGCGCCCGATCGCGCCCCGGCGGCCGAGCCCGCGCAGGGGCTGCTGCCGAACTGGCGGCTGCAGAAGCTGGACGCGCTGATCGCGGACCGCATGGCCGGGCAGATCCGGCTGACCGACCTGGCGGCGGCGGTGGGGCTCAGCCTGCATCATTTCGCGCGCAGCTTCCGCCGCACGCGCGGCCAGACGCCGCAGGCCTATGTGCAGTCCCGCCGGGTGGCGCGCGCGCGGGACTTGCTGGGCGGCACGGACCGGCCGCTGTCGGATATCGCGACGGCCTGCGGCTTCACCAGCCAGAGCCACTTCACCACGGTGTTCCGGCGGGTGGAGGGGACGACGCCCGGGCGCTGGCGGTTGCGCGCCGCGGCGACGCCGGCCGGCGCGCTGCGCGACGCGGCGGAGTAGCGCGCGCGGGGTGGCGGCGAGGGGCACGCCCGGTGGGGCGCCGGGGCGGAGGAGAGGCGCGCGCCGGGCGGCGCGCTCGGCGTACCGGCGAAGGGCGCATCGGGCGGCGCGCCCGGTATGCCGGCGAAGGGCGCATCGGGCGGCGCGCCCGGTGTGCCGGCGAAGGGCGCGCCGGGCGGCGCGCCCGGTGTGCCGGCAAAGGGCGCGCCGGGCGGCGCGCCCGGTGTGCCGGCGAAGGGCGCGCCGGGCGGCGCGCCCGGGGCGGCTACAGGCTGCCCCAGACCTCCTCCGCCACCTCGACGCAGAGCCGCAGCTTCGCCCATTGCTCCTCGACCGTCAGGACATTTCCTTCCTCGGTGGAGGCAAAGCCGCATTGCGGGCTGATCGCCAGCTGGTCGAGTGGCGCGTGCCGCGACGCCGCCTCGATCCGGCGCTTCAGCAGGTCCTTCTCCTCCAGCTCGCCGCGCTTCGAGGTGACCAGGCCCAGCACCACCGTCTTGCCCTTCGGCAGGAAGCGCAGCGGCGCGAAGTCGCCCGAGCGCTCGTCGTCGTATTCCATGAAATACGCATCGACGTTGATGGCGTTGAACAGCACCTCCGCCACCGGGTCGTAGCCGCCGGAGGCGATGTGCATCGAGCGGAAATTGCCGCGGCAGAGATGCATGGAGACGACCATGTCGGCCGGCCGCGCATCGATGCCGGCGTTGATCAGCGCGGCATATTTGCCGAGCAGCCCGTCCACCTCCTCGCCGCGCGCCTTGAGGCCGGCGATCTGCTCCGGGTCGCAGAGATAGGCGATGTTGACCTCGTCGAGCTGGAGGTAGCGGCAGCCGGCGGCGGCGAAGTCGGCCACCGCATCGGCATAGGCGGCGCCGAGATCGGCGAAGAAGCCGTCCATGTCGGGGTAGGTGTGGCTGTCCACCGCCCGCCGCCCGCCGCGGAAATGCAGGACCGAGGGCGAGGGGATGGTGATCTTGGGCACCGCGGACCCGCCCCCATGGGCCGCGTTTTCGTGCACGAAGCGGTAGTCGGGCACGAAGGGGTGGGGGCGATAGGCGATGCGGTCGGTGACCTTCAGCCCATAGGCCTTGGTCTGGCCGCCCTTGAACTGGATGCCCTGGTCGCTCTCGTACATCTCGACGCCGCCGAGCCGGGCCAGGAAGTCGAAATGCCAGAAGGCGCGGCGGTATTCGCCGTCCGTCACCGCCTTCAGGCCGATCGCCTTCTGCTGCGCGATGGCGTCCTGGATGCAGCGATCCTCGATCCCGCGCAGCGCCGCGGGGTCCAGCGTGCCGGCGGCGCGGGCGGCGCGGGCTTCCCGCAATTCCATCGGGCGCAGCAGGCTGCCGACATGGTCGGCGCGGAAGGGCGGGGCCTTGCCGGGCATGGTCGTGTCCTTCTCCTCGGGGCGCACGGTCAGTCCACCGTCGCGCCGGTCTCGCGCACCAGGCGGCCCCACTTCTCCGATTCGGCGCGGGCAAAGGCGGCGAAGTCGGCCGCCGTGCCGCCGCGCACGATGGCGCCCTGGGCGGCCAGCATCTCGCGCAGCTCGGGCACGCGCAGGATGCCGTCCACCTCCGTGGCGAGCCGCGTCACGCGCTCGGCCGGCGTGCCGGCATGCACGCAGAGGCTCATCCAGGTCGCCGAGATCAGGTCGGGCACGCCCTGCTCGACCGTGGTCGGCACGTCCGGCAGCAGCGCGAGCCGCTCGCTGTGGGCCACCGCGATGGCGCGCATCCGCCCGTCCCGCACGAAGGGCGCGGCGGAGAAGGCGGCGTCCCACATCGCCATGGTCTGCCCCGCCACCAGCGAGGTCAGCGCCGGCGCCGAGCCGCCGAAGGGCACATGCGTCGGATCCCCGCCGCGGCCCATCGACCGCGTCATCGCGATGGTCAGGTGGGACGGCGTGCCGATGCCGGCGGAGGCATGCTTCAGCTGGTCGCCCTGCCGACGCGACAGCGCCAGGAAGTCCTGCAGGTTGGTGGCCGGCACGGAGGGATGCACCACCAGCACCAGCGGGATCACGCTGATCAGCGAGGCGAAGGCGAAGTCGCGGAACGGGTCGTAGGGCAGGCGGCGGTAGAGGTGCGGGTTGATGGCGATCGGCCCCGACGGCGTGGCGAAGACCGTGTGGCCGTCGGAGGGCGCCTGCAGGAAGGCCTGGGCGGCGACGATGCCGTTGGCGCCGGGGCGGTTCTCAACCACCACCGGCTGGCCCCAGCGTTCCGCCAGACGCTGCGCGACCAGGCGGGCCTGCGCATCGGCCGAGCCGCCGGCCGAGACCGGCACCACGAAGCGCATGGCCCGCGAGGGGTAGGCGTCCTGCGCCCCGGCGCCGCGCGGCAGGGCGAGGAGGGCGGGCGCGGCCAGCAGGTGGCGGCGGCGAAGGCTCGGCATGGCAGGTCGGATCCCCGGGTCGTTGGCGCGCACGGCGCGGGCGGGGGTATCGCCAACCCGGCCGGCGGGCGCAAGCGCGGGGGCGTTCAGCCCGCCGGCGGCGCCTTGTGGATCGGGTCCACCCAGGGCACGCCCTCCGGCTTCTCCACCGGGTCGATGTCGAGGTTGACCACCACCGCCTCGTTGTCCGAGCGCACGAGGACGCATTCCAGCGTCTCGTCGCTGCTGGCGTTGATCTCCTGGTGGGGGACGTAGGGGGGGACGTAGATGAAGTCGCCCGGGCCGGCCTCGGCCACGAATTCCAGCCGCTCGCCCCAGCGCATGCGGGCGCGGCCCTTGACCACGTAGATCACGCTTTCCAGCGCGCCGTGGTGGTGGGCGCCGGTCTTGGCATCGGCATGGATGTGCACCGTGCCGGCCCAGATCTTCTGGGCGCCGACGCGGGCGGCGTTGATGGCGGCGGCGCGGTGCATGCCGGGCGTCTGGGCGGTGTTGGCGTCCAGGCTGTTGCCGGGGATCACGCGGACGCCGCTGTGCTTCCAGCCATCCTCCGGCGTGTGGGCGTGGTCGTGGCCGTCATGGGGCATGGGCGGGGGCTCCTGGCTGGCGCGGGCGGCAAGACGACGCCGGATGGGCGCGCGGCGCAAGCGTCCCGCGGCCGGGCGGAGCGCCGGGGCCGGCGGGCGCGGCGTGCCCGCCGCCCCGCGGATCAGCCCCGCGCATCAGCCCCGCCGCGGCGCCTCGCCGGGCAGGCGGCGCAGCGGCCAGGCGCAGGCCAGCAGCAGCGCCCCCGCCCCCAGCAGCGGCAGCGCCACCAGCGGCCAGGCGACGCCGGCCGCCAGCGCCACCGCCGGCGGGGTCGCCACCTGGAAGATGTTGTTGACCTGCACGACCAGGCCCATCGCCGGCCCGGTCAGCGCCGGGTCCGGCACCGCGCGCGGCACCATGGCGAAGAGGCTGGCCGGCACCAGCCCGCCCACCAGGCTGGCCGCCACCGCGCAGGCCACCGTCGCCTCGATGCCGAGGCCGAGCCCGAAGGCCGCGCCGGCCAGCAGCGCCATCGCCGCGCCGCAGCCCAGCACCAGCCGCGCCGGCGCGATTCCGCGCCGCATCGCCTGGCCGGCCAGCAGGTTGCCCGCCACATTGGCCACCGCGGTGGCCGCCGCCAGCGCGCCCGCGACGCCGAGCCCCGCGCCGTGGCGTTCCACCAGGAAGCTCGGCAGGAAGGCGGCAATGCCGAGATAGAGGCCCGCATAGGCGCCGAAGGCCAGCGCGACATGCAGCGGCAGCCGCGCCGCCAGCAGCCGCCGCAGGTCGTGCAGCAGCCCGCCGCCGGCCCGCACCGGCTGGCCCGCCCAGCCCGGCACCAGCCGCCAGACCGCCGCCGCGGCCAGCACGGGCGGCAGCGCCGCGAGGGCCCAGGCGAGGCGCCAGCCGAAGGCCTCGACCAGCGGCGCGCCGAGCAGGCCGAGCGCGATGCCCGCCGGCATGAAGCAGGACCAGGCGGCCAGCGCGACGGAGCGGTCCCGCCCGGAACTGCGCGCCGCCAGCAGGGTCGGCGCCGCCACGACGACGGCCAGGAAGGCCACGCCCTCGGCCAGCCGCGCCGCGTAGAGCAGCCCGATCCCGGGCGCCGCCGCCAGCAGCAGCCCGGCGAGCCCCATCGCCAGCAGCCCGGCCAGCAGGGCGCGGCGCATGCCCGCCCGCGCCGCGACCAGCCCAGCCCCCGCGCCCGCCAGCCCCGCCGCGACGGAGAAGACCGAGAGCAGCCCGGCCGCGCCCGCGAGCCCGATGCCGAAGGCCTCGCCCACCGGCAGCAGGGCGGGCGCCAGCTTGCCGAGCTGCAGCGCGCCGGCGACGCCCGCGCCGACCAGCGCCGCGATCTCCGCCCAGCCGGCGGGCGCGGCCTCGGGCAGGGCGGTGTCGATGCGGGGGGAGCCGTCCATCGGGCTGTCCTACCGCGCCGGGCGGTGCCGGGCGAGGCGCCGGCGGGCGCGCTGCACGGCGCCACGCCGGCAGGCGCGCTGGACAGGGTCGCGGTGGCGCAACATGCTCGTCACATGACCGACACGTCCCCCGTCTCGACCGAGGATTGCGCCGGGCTGACCCTGCTGCGCGACCTCTCGCCCGACCTTCTGCGCCGCGTGCTCGCCCGCGCCCGGGTGGCGGAGGTGGCGGCGGGCGAGGTGATCCTGCGGCGCGGCGCGGCGAACCAGACGCTGCACTTCCTGCTCGCCGGGCGGCTGCGCGTGATCTTCGACCTCGAGGCGCCGGGCCAGGGCATCGACATCCCCCCGGGACGGATGTTCGGCGAGATGTCGGTGATCGATGGCGAGCCGGCCTCGGCCTTCGTCGTCGCCGCCGCGCCGAGCCGGGTGCTGATGGTGCCGGCCGAGGTGTTCTGGGGCGAGGTGGTGACCGCGCCCGGCGTGCCGCAAACGGTGATGCGCTCGCTCAGCGGGCTGCTGCGCGCGAACAACGCGGCGCTGGTCGCGGCGATGCAGGAAAGGCTGCGGCTGGAAGTGCTGGCGAAGGAGCTCTCGGTCGCGCGCGACATCCAGATGGGCATGCTCCAGCCGGCCGGACCCTGCTTCCCGGAGGAGCGGCGGATCGGGCTCGCCATGGCGATGCGCCCGGCGAAGGAAGTCGGCGGCGACCTCTACGAGGCGGTGCGGCTGGACGAGGACCGGCTGCTGGTGGCGGTGGGCGACGTCTCCGGCAAGGGGGTCAGCGCGGCGCTGTTCATGGTGCGCGCGCTGACGCTGCTGCGCATGGGCGCGGCGCATGCCCCGCCGACCGAGCGGCTGCTGGCGGAGCTGAACGACGCGCTGGCGGCGGGCAACGACGCGGCGATGTTCGTCACCGTGCTGCTCGGCGTGCTCGACATGCGCAGCGGGGAGCTGGAGCTGGTGAATTGCGGGCACACGCCGGCGGTGCTGCGCGGCGCCGATGGCGGCGTTGCGACCCATGCGGTGAAGCCGAGCCCGGCGCTCGGCATGTTCGAGGGCGCGCGGTTCTCCATCGCGCGCCTGCTTCTGGCGCCGGGGACGACGCTGCTGGTCACCTCGGACGGGGTGAACGAGGCGATGGACCCGGCGAAGGCGGAATTCGGCACGGATCGGCTGCTGGACGCCGTGGCGGCGGGCCCGGCGGCGGAGGCGCCGCTGCTGGGGCACATCATCGCCGCGGTGGACCGCCACGCCGCCGGCGCGGAGCAGGCGGACGACATCACCCTGCTGGCGCTGACCTGGCGCGGGCCGGGGTGAGGGAAGGCCGCGCGCGGCGCCCCGCTGGCGGGCGCCCGGCGGCGACGCCCCCTGCCCCGCACGCCCCGAAGCGGGCTATCCGGGGAGGCAACCCGCGCATCGAGGGCCGCCCGCCATGTCCGATCCCCCGCACCTGACGCCGCGCTTCGAGCTGGTGGGCGAGCTGGAGGTGAAGGTCGCCGCGCCCATCCTGTTCGGCGCCGTGCCGGGCGGGCAGCGGCGGATCGTGCCGATCCTCGGCGGCCGCATCGCCGGGCCGCGGCTGAACGGCGAGGTGCTGGAGGGCGGCGCCGACACCCAGCTGATCCGGGACGACGGGCTGACCCAGCTCGTCGCCCGCTATGCGCTGCGGCTGGAGGACGGCGCGCTGGTGCATGTGGTGAACCGCGGCCTGCGCCACGCGGCGCCGGAGGACATGGCGAAGCTGCTGCGCGGCGAAGCGGTGCCGCCCGAGCGCGTCTATTTCCGCTGCACGCCGGCCTTCGAGACCTCCGCGCCGGCGCATGCCTGGCTGCACCGGGCGATCTTCCTCGGCCTCGGCGAGCGGCGGCCGGACAGCGTGCGGGTGCGCATCTTCGCGGTGTAGCGCGGCGGCGGGGCGCGCCCGCCCCGCGCCTGGCCGCGGCGCTAGACGATGATCGGCGAGCAGTGAATCGCCGATCAGGTAAGCGGGGCAAAATCTCGGGCGAATGTGGGGAGACAACTCGAATTCGCGCATCAGTCATCGGCAGAAATGGCAGCTATCCGCCGTTTTCAGTTGTTCCGCTCGGCGATGGTGCACTTGCGTGCCCGGGGTTTTGCCCCGCTTACCCGATCATGGTCTAGCCCATTGGTTTGCCGCGTGATTCACGCCTCCGGGCGTTCCGCCCTTCGGCGATCACGCTCTATTCGATGGCGCGGAAGCCGGTGGCGCGGACGATCTCCGCCCAGCGGGTGCGGTCGGTCGCGATGCGCTGGCCGAAGGCGGCGCGGCCTTCCAGCGCCATGGCGAAGCCGGCGTCGCGCAGCCGGGCCTGGGCGGCGGGTGCGCCCATGGCGCGCAGGATCGCGGCTTCCAGCGTGGCCTGGGCGGGGTCCGGCGTGGCGGCGGGGGCGGTGACGCCGAACCAGGATTCGAAGACCAGCGCCTGCCGGCCGAGTTCGCCGAAGGAGGGCACGTTCGGCAGCAGCGCGGCGCGGCGCGGGCCGGTGGTGGCCAGCGCCTTCAGCCGGCCGGCCTGGACATGCGGGGCGACCAGCGCGACGGAGCCGAACATGCCCTGCAGCTCGCCGTTCAGCAGCGCGGTCATGCCTTCGCCGGTGGCGCGGAAATGCACGGGCTCGACCGGGACGTTGGTCGCGTTGCCGAGCATCACCGCGCCGAAATGGCCGGGCGTGCCGGCGCCGAAGGTGCCCATGAAGGCGGGCGCGTTGCGGCTGCGCGCCCAGCCGACCCAGCCATCCAGGTCGCTGACGGGGGCGGCGGCCGGGACGACGAAGGCGAAGTCGGCGGTGACCAGCAGCGCCACCGGGGCGAAGTCGCGCGCCGGGTCGTAGGGCAGGCGCGCATAGGTGCTGGGCGCCATGGAAAGCTGCCCGACCTCGGCCAGCAGCAGGTGGTGGCCGTCCGCCGGGGCGCGGGCGATCTCCTGCGCGGCGATGTGGCCGGCCGCACCCGGGCGGTTCTCCACCACCATCGGCTGCGGCAGCGCCTCGCGCAGCGTGTCGGCCAGCAGGCGCGCGACCAGGTCGGGGCCGGTGCCGGCGGGGAAGCCGACCACGAGCCGCATCGGGCGATCCGGGAAGGTCTGGGCCGCGGCGGCGAAGGGCAGCGCGAGGCCGGCGCCCAGCACGGCGCGACGGGTCATGCCAAGGGCCGCCTTCGGCGACCCGTTGGCATGGCTTTCCGTGCCCTCGAGCGCCGGGCGCGGCTTTCGGCCGCTTGGCTCGCCGCATGGGCGGCGGGCCGCGTTCGCGGCCTCGGCCAGCTGCGCCGGCCGCAGGTCACTGACGACGGCCGGGCAAAACAGGCGATGGGCGGAGGCAGGCATGCGGCGTTTCCCCTGGTGGCCGGCGCGGAAGGCGGCGCGCGGCCTCTGCGGGCCGCATGACCCTTATGCAGCATAACATTTTGGGGCGGGTCAACGGTGGCGTGTCCCGACCGCCGCACCGACGCCCCGCGGCCAGCGCGCATCGCGTCGGAGCCGGTCCGCGCGGGCGCCGGAACGCGGAGGGTCACGCCGCCTCGGCCGTCGCCTCCCGCCCCAGGATGAAGTCGGCGGCCTTCTCGGCGATCATCATCGTCGTGGCGTAGGTGTTGGCGGACGGCATGCTCGGCATGATGGAGGCGTCCACCACGCGCAGCGCCTCCATCCCGTGCACGCGCAGCCGATCGTCCACCACCGCGGTCGGGTCGGTGGCGGGGCCCATGCGCGCGGTGCCGATCAGATGGTAGGTCGTGCTGGCGTTGCGCTTGGCGAAATCCAGCAGCTCGTCGTCGGTCTGCACCTGCGGGCCGGGCAGCGTCTCGCGTTCCAGGTATTTTGCGAGCTCGGGCGTGCCGAGCATGCGGCGGACCAGGCGCATCCCGGCGATGTGGGTGCGGACATCGATGGGGTCGGAGAGGTAGTTCGGGTTGATCTCCGGATCCTCGAAGACATTGGCGCTGCGCGCGCGGACCCAGCCGGTGCTTTCGGGGCGGTGCTGCCAGGCGCCGCAGGTGACGCCGGGATAGTCGTCCAGGATGTAGACCTTGCCCTCCGCGTAGCTGCCGGGGGTGAACACGCATTGCAGGTCGGGCTGGTCGAGGCCCTCGAAGCTCTTCCAGAAGACGTGCACATGCGACGGCGTGGTGGCGAGGATGTTCGGCCGCCGCAGCGCCCAGCGCGCGATCTGCGCGCCGAGCCTGAGGCCGCGCGACAGCTCGTTCAGCGTCTCGACGCCCGGCTTGGCGCGCATGACGAAGCGGGAGGCGTAGTGGTCGCGGAAGTTGGACCCGACGCCGCGCAGCTCGTGCCGCACCTCGACGCCGATGCGGCCCAGCAGCTCGGCGGGGCCGATGCCGGAGACCTGGAGCAGGCGGGCGGTGTTCACCGTGCCGGCGGAGACGATCACCTCGCGGCGGGCGCGCACTTCGCGCGGCGCTTCGCCGGGGCCGGAGAGATACTGCACGCCCACCGCGCGCCGGCCTTCGAACAGCAGGCGGCTGGCGCGCGCGCTGGTGCGCAGCTCGACATTGCCGCGCGCGATGGCGGGGCGCAGGAAGGCGACGGCGGCGGAGATGCGGCGGCCGTTGCGGATGGTGCGCTGGAAGTAGCCGATGCCGGCCTGGTCGCCCGAATTGTAGTCCCGCGCGCGGGGAATCCCGAGGCCGAGGCAGCCCTGGATGAAGGCCTCGGACACCGGGTGGATCCAGTCCATGTCGGTGACCGGGATGCCCTCCGCGTTGCGGCCGCGGCTGTCGTCGGCGAGGCCGATGCGGTTCTCGCTGCGCCGGTAGTAGGGCAGGCAATCCGCATAGCCCCAGCCGCGGTTGCCGCGCTGCGCCCAGCTGTCGAGGTCCGCCGGCTGGCCGCGGTTGTAGACCATGCCGTTGACGGAGGAGCCGCCGCCGACCGTGCGCCCCTGCGTCGTGGCGATGCGCCGCCCGGCCGTGGCGGGGATGGCTTCCGTCTTGAACTGCCAGGTGACGGAGGGATCGGCGAGCGTCCGGACGAAGCCCGCGGGGATGTGGATGAAGGGGTTGCGGTCCGGCGGCCCGGCTTCCAGCACGCAGATGGTGACGCCCGGCTGCGCGCCGAGCCGGTTCGCCAGCACCGAGCCGGCGGCGCCGGAGCCCACGATCACGTAGTCGAAGCTGTCCGCGGCGGACATCGCAGCGCCCTCCCCTGCCCTTGCGGCGACGATAATCCGTGGCCGGCGCGCTGGCCACGCCGCCCGGCCCGCGCCGCGCGCGCGCCGGGGCTGCGGTGTGCGCGCGCGACGCGGGCCAGGGCTGGCCGGGTCGGGGCGGCCGCCGTCGCGGCGATGCGGCCGGGCGCGGCGCGCGCCGTCGGCGGTCAGTCCAGGCTGAGCGCGAGCGGCGCCACCACGCGGGTCCAGCGCGCCAGGTCGTCGCGCAGCAGCGCGCCGAATTCCGCCGGGCCGGCGCCGTTGGCGATGCTGCCCAGCGCCTCGAGCCGCGGCCGCACCACCTCGCCGCCGAGCGCGCGGGTGAACTCGGCCCGCCAGCGCTCGATCGCCGCGGCGGGCGTGGCGGCGGGCGCGGCAAGGCCGGTCCAGATCGAGGCCTCGAACCCCGCGACGCCGCCTTCGATCATCGTCGGCACCTGCGGCAGCGCCGGGAAGCGCGTGGCGGAGGTGACGGCGACAACGCGCAGCTGGCCGCCGGAGAAGCCCAGCACCGAGGGGACGGAGACGAACATCAGCGCGATGCGGCTGGCCATCAGGTCGTTGAAGGCGGCCGCCGCGCCGCGATAGGGCACGTGCTCGACATTCAGCCTCTCCCGCGCCTTCAGATCCTCCATGATCAGGTGGGTGTTGGTGCCGGTCCCGGTGCTGGCGTAGGGCAGCGGCTGGGGCGCGCGGCGGCAATGGTCGAGCACGCCGGCGAGGTCGCGGCCCGGCAGGTCGGGGGCGGCAAGCAGCGCGACCGGGCTGTCCACCAGATGCGCGACCGGCGCGAAATCGGCGATCGGGTCGTAGGGCAGGCGGCGGCCGACCGCCTTCGCGATGGTCAGCTGGCCGGCGGTGGCGAGCAGCAGGGTGGTGCCGTCCGGCGCGGCGCGCGCCACGGCTTCCGCGCCGAGCACGCCGCCGGCGCCGGCGCGGTTCTCGACCACGACGGTCTGGCCGATGCCGGGCGAGACGGCCTGCGCGAAGAGCCGGCCGAGCACGTCCTGGCTGCCGCCGGGCGCGAAGGGCACGACGAGGCGCACGCTGCGGTCCGGCGCCCAGGCGGGCTGCGCGCGCGCCGCGGCGGGCAGGGCGAGGGCGGCGGCGAGCAGGCTGCGGCGGGTCGGGCTAAGGGGCGGCATGGGGTGGGGTCTCCCGGGCTCGGGGCGTGCAGGCGTCGGCCGCGCGCGTCGATGGCCGTCGATGCTGGGCACGCCCTGCGGCCGACGCTGGCACGTCCGGGCATCGATGCCCAGGCGTGCGGGGCGGCACGGCGCGGGTGCGCGGGGCTTGCCCGCGGGCGGCGGGTGCGCGGCGCGCGGGCGGCGGGCGCGCCGCGCCGGGGCGGCGCG
>JAIYDD010000141.1 GCA_027487675.1 Acetobacteraceae bacterium
AGCAGGCTGCGGAAATTCGGCGGCGGACGAATGCAGCGGGAGGGCGCTGCCCTCCCGCACCCACCCGCCAGGAAACTGAGTTTCCTGGACCTTCCCGAAGTTTAACAAGAGATATCACTAATTTAGGGGAGGTGCAGGAACATCAGGTTCCTGCCGGGGTGCTCGAGGGGCAGAGCCCCTCGACCTTTCCCTTTGCGTCCCAGGGCGAATTTCCGCAGCCTGCTAGGCCGCTTCCTCCCGCCCCGGCGGGGGGCTGGTGCCGACGAAGACATAGCCCACCGGCCGCACCGTGCGGATCGCCGGGTCGCCGCCGCGGTCCAGGATCTTGTAGCGCAGCTTGCGCACCACGGTGTCCACCGCGCGGTCGCTGGGCTCGTGCCGGCGGCCGAAGACCCGCTCGCAGAGCGTGGCGCGGGAGACCGGGACGCCGGCCGATTCGACCAGCAGGCGCAGCATCTCGAACTCCGCCGTGGTCAGCGGGCAGGGCGTGCCGTCGGGCTGGCGCAGCTCGCGCCGCGCGAGGGACAGCACCCAGCCGCCGCCCCAGCCGACCGTGTCCTCCGCCCCCGGCGCGGCGTGCTCGCCATGGCGGCGCAGGACGGCGCGGATCCGGGCGAGCAGCTCGCGCGGCGGGGCGGATTTCTCGATCTCGTCATCCGCGCCCAGTTCGAGGTTGACGATCCGGTCGGTGGTGTCCGACAGGCCGGTGACGACGATGCAGGGCACCCGGGTGCGGGCGCGCAGGCCGCGCAGCACTTCCGTGCCGGTGATCTCGCCGAGCCGCTGGTCGAGCAACACCAGGTCCGGGCGGAAGCCGCCCAGTTCCCGGTCGAACTCGGCGACCGTCAGCGCGGCGCGCACGATGCAGCCATGCGCCTCGAGATAGGCGGCGAGCTGGCCGGCATAGGCGCCGTCGTCGTCCAGCAGCAGGATGCGCGGGCTGGTCGGCCAGGCGGGGTCAGGGAACCGCGGCGGCATGGGCGACGGCGTCCTTGGCATGGTCGGGCGGGTCGGACACGGGCAGGCGGATCAGCAGCTCGGCACCCCCTTCGGGCCGGTTGCGGAGCTCGATCGTGCCATCGAAGCCCCGGACGATGCCATTGGCGATGGCGAGGCCGAGCCCCGTCCCCTCCCCCATCGGCTTGGTCGTGAAGAAGGGCTCGAAGACGCGGTCGAGGATGCCCGGCGGCACGCCGGGGCCGCGGTCGCGCACCGCCAGCGCCACCTGGGCGCGCGCCGCGTCGTGCGAGGCGACGACGGCGATCTCGCGCTCGGCGGGCGGGGTCTCGCGCATCGCGTCGCAGGCATTGCCGATGGCGTTGACCAGCACCTGTTCCAGCGCGATCAGGCGGGCGCGCACCGGCGGCAGGTCGGGCGGGATGGCGCGGCAGATGCGCACGCCCGCGCCGCGGAGCGCCCCGGCGGCGATCGCCGCCGCGCCGGCCACCGCATCCGCCACGGCGATCATCGCCTCCGGCCCGTCATCGGCGCGGCCGAAGGTGCGGAAATGGTCGATCACGCCGCGCAGGCGGATGGCCTGGCGCGCGATCTCCTCCAGCCGGGCGCGGGCGGCGGGCAGCAGGGCGGGATCGGCCCGGTCCAGTTCCAGCGCGGCCAGATCGGCGGCGAGCGCGATGGTGGCGCAGGGCTGGTTCAGCTCATGCGCCACCCCGGCCGCCATCTCGCCCAGCGAAGCGAGCTTGGCGGCGGCCATGGCGCCGGCCTGCAGGCGGCGTTCCTCCGTGATGTCGGTGATCAGCCCGACCACCTCGGCCGGCAGCGCCCCGACGGGGGAGAGCAGGCGGCAATGCTCGCGCACGAAGAGCCAGCGCCCGTCGGCGGTGCGCAGCTGGTGGTCGGCCGTCGCCTCGCCGCGCGCCAGCAGGCCGCGGTGGAACGCCTCCCGGCCCTGCTGCCCGGCGGTGTCCATGATGGCGCGCAGCGAGCCCGGCGCGGCGAGGGCGGCGAGCGGGAAGCCTGTCATGCGCGCCAGTTCCGACGAGATGTAGCGGCGGCGGAACTGGCCGTCCGCCTCCATCGTGCCGCTGTAGGCGGCGCCGGGCAGCGCCTCCAGCAGCTGCTCGAAGCGCTGCCGCTCCGTCTCGCGCGCCGCCGCGGCGGCGCGGTCCGCGGCCCGGGCCCGCTGCTGCCAGGCCAGCACCATCCCCGCCGCCAGCGCGAACAGGAGGGCGAGCACCGCCACGCGGCGCAGCAGGGCCAGCCGCGCCGCCGCCGCCTCGGCGCGCGAGATGTCCTTCGAAAAGGCGACGACCAGCCCGTATTCGGGCAGGGCGCGGAAGGCGACGAGGCGGGGCTGCCCGGCGAGGTCGCGCGACAGGCGGAAATGCCCGCGATCGCGCCCCGCCATCTCCGCGAGCGCGGTGTCCGGCGCGCGGGCGCCGAGGAAGCGCAGCGGCTCGGCGCTGCGCGCCAGCACCGCGCCGTCGTCGCGCAGGATGGTGACGTAGGCGCCCTCCACCACGCGGATCTCCGCCAGGTGGCTCGACAGCAGGACGGGGTCGACCGACACCACGACGACGCCGCCGAAGCCGCCATCCTGCATCGCCGCGGGCCGGGTGAACTGTACGCTCCAGGTGCCGGAGGCGCGGCCGACCAGGGGGCGGCTGACGAAGGGCTCGCGCCGCCCGTCGCGGTGGATTGCGAAATGCTCGCGGTCGGAGAGATCGACCGGGCGGAAGTCCGGCACGGTGGACCAGGCCAGCCGGCCCGTCCGGTCGATCACCGCCACCTGGAGCACGGAGAGCCGCCGCTCCGCCGCCGCTTCCCGCAGGTGGCTGCCGATCAGCTCGGCGTCGAAGGCGGCCCCGCCGTTGCGCGCGAGCCAGAGCGTGGCGCCGAGGCCGTGCAGCGTCTCGACCCATTCGAGGGTGCGGGAGAGGTGGTGCGCCGCGGCCTCGGCGCCGGCATCGGCGATGGCGACGGCCGCGGCCTCCGCCGCCTCGCGCTCGGCGGCGTTGTGCCGCTCGACGAGGAGGATCGCGCCGGCGCCGGCCAGCAGCAGGCCGGCCAGGATGAACGCCGCCCATCGCGGGCCGGGGCGGCGGGGTGGCGCAGCCGGCGCCCTGCTCACGCCGGGAGGGCGAGCCGGATGGCGATGGCGCCGCCGGGTCCGTTCCAGGAGGTGAGCCGCCCGCCCTGCCGCTCGGCGAGGCGCCGCGCCACCGAGAAATGCAGCGTCTCCTGCGTGCGGGACAGCGCCGTGCCGCTCTCGGGCAGGTCCGGCGTGTCGGGCAGGTCCGGCGCGGCGGCAACCGGGGCGGGACGCAGCGCGAGCGTCGCGAGCGCCCAGCCGGCGGCCGCGCCGCAGGCCATGTCGAGCCCCGCGCCGCGCGGCGCGCCTTCGAGCAGGCTGGCGACGCAGAGTTCCAGCAGGCGGACGAGGCGGTCCGGCCGGGCCTGCACCGGCGCCGCGGCCGCCGGGATCGCGCGCAGTTCCACGCCGGCCCTGGCCGCGGCGGCGCCGCAGCGGGCCGCGACGCGCGCCAGCACGGCATCGAGCGCGACCGGCACCGGCGCCGGCTCGACGAGGTCGGTCCGGTCCAGGCGGTGCAGTTCCTCGACGAGCTCGATCGCCTCCACCGTGCGGCGGACGCCGGCGCGCAGCAGGTCGAGATCCGGGTCCCCGGCCACGCCGCGCGCGGCCATCAGGTCGGCGCCGCCGGCGATGGCGTTGAGCGGCGTGCGCAGCGCGTGGGAGATGGCGGGCAGGTCGCGATGCAGCACGGGCGGCTGGAGGCTGGCGATGCGGGATGCGGCGCTGCGCAGCTCCGCCTCCAGCGCGGCGCGTTCGCGGCGCAGCGCCTCCGCCAGCGCGCGCTGGGCAAGCTCGGCGGCGGCGCGGTCGCGGCGGGCGGCCGCGCGGGCGAGCGCGGCGCCGACCGCCGCATCCGCCTCGGCCAGGCGGAAGGGCTTGCGCAGGAAGTCGGAGACGCGGCTGCGCACCGCGGCGGCGGCGTCCTCGACGGTCGCGTGCCCGGTGATGAGCACGACCTCGACGGCGCGCGCATCGGGGCGCGACGCCTGGATGTCGGCGGCGAGCGCCAGGCCGTCATCGCCCTCCATGCGGATGTCGGAGACGACGACGGCGATGTCCGGCCGGCCGGCCAGGATGCCGAGCGCGGCGGCGGCGGAGTGGGCGATCGTCACGCCATGGCCGAGGGCGCCGAGGCCCTGGGCGAGCTGGGTGGCGATGGCGGGCTCGTCATCCACGACCAGGACGCCGAGCGCGGTGGCGGGCGCGGCATGTCCCGGCGCGGGCGGGTCGGTGGGCTCGGCGCCGGGGGCGTTCTGGACGGACATCACGTATGCGTATGAATTCGACTTGCGACGCATAGCACGACGGATCGCCCGATCGCGATCTTCGCGGCCGTACAAAACTTGTAGAGATTTGGCGACCGTCGCCGCCCCTGGCCGGCCGGGGCGGTCGAAGCGCAGGCCGGCTACAGCAGTTCGAGCTGCCGCGGGGCCGCCTGGGGCGGGCGGAACAGGCTGGTGTCCAGGT
Source organism: Acetobacteraceae bacterium (assembly GCA_027487675.1). Lineage (GTDB taxonomy): Bacteria > Pseudomonadota > Alphaproteobacteria > Acetobacterales > Acetobacteraceae > Falsiroseomonas. The sequence continues at coordinate 4,523 of JAIYDD010000141.1, forward strand.
GGCCGCCCATCCGGCCGCGGCCATCCAGGCCGAAGCGCCGCAGCGCCAGGCGGAAGCGCTGCGCCAGCAGCTCCGCATAGGGGCCATGGCCGGTCTGCCGCGCGCCGAAGCGGCTGTCGTAGAGCGCGCCGCCGCGTGTCTCCCGCACCAGGGCGAGCACGCGGGCGGCGCGATCGGGGTGGTGTTCGCGCAGCCATGCCTCGAACATCCCCGCGATCTCGAGCGGCAGGCGCAGCAGCACGTAGCCCGCGCGGGTGGCGCCGGCGCGCGCCGCCGTCTCCAGGATGCGTTCCAGCTCCATGTCGTTCAGCGCCGGGATCATCGGCGCGGCGAGCACGCCGACCGGCACGCCGGCCCGCGCCAGGGCCCCGATCGCCTCGATGCGCTTCAGGGGGGAGGCGGCGCGGGGTTCCATGATGCGGGCGAGCTTCAGGTCGAGCGTGGTGACCGAGAGGCAGACATGCACCAGGTTGCGCGCCGCCAGCCGCTGGAGGATGTCGAGGTCGCGCAGCACGCCGGCCGACTTGGTCACGATGGTGACCGGGTGGCCGAAGCGGTCCAGCACCTCCAGCGTGCGCCGGGTGATGCCGAGCGTGCGTTCGACCGGCTGGTAGGGGTCGGTGTTGGCGCCGAGGGCGACGGCCTTCGGCACGTAGCCGGGCTTCGACAGTTCCTTCGCCAGCAGCTCCGGCAGGTCGGGCTTGAACATCAGCCGCGTCTCGAAGTCGAGGCCGGGCGACATGCCGACATAGGCATGGGCCGGGCGGGCATAGCAGTAGACGCAGCCATGCTCGCAGCCGCGATAGGGGTTGAGCGAGCGGTCGAAGCCGATGTCGGGGCTGTCGTTCCAGGAGAGCGCGGACTTCGCCTTTTCCCGGATCAGCTCGGTCGGCAGGGGGGGCAGGTTGGCGAAGGCCTCGGCCAGCGTGCCCCAGCCATCGTCCCAGGGCTCCGCGCGCTGGCTTTCGTAGCGCACGGCCGGGTTGGTGACGGCGCCCCGCCCCTTGCGGGCGAGGGAGGGCATGGCGGAACTTCCATCCGGCATGGGGGCACCTCCGGGCTGCGGGTCCTGCACGGGCGTGGCCCCGGCGGTGGGGCCGAGGGGTCCGGGCGGGGCGTGTTCGTCCTGTGTTCCGATGCAGAGTGCGGGGTGGGACCGCGCAGGTCAAGCACAAAATAGGAACACCGGGGGCGTCGTGCCAGGCGGCGCGCCAGGCAGCGCGAGGTGAAAGGCGCCGGGTGTCGCGCCGAGCGGCGCGCCGGGCTTCGCGCCGGGCGTCGCGACGGGCGGCGCGCGGGGTGTCGTGCCGGGCGGCGCGCGGGGTGTCGTGCCGGGCGGCGCGCGGGGTGGCGTTACGGGGCGCCCGCGACGGGATACCAGTTGCGGGTGCCCCGGGGCGCGGGGCCGGCCGATCCGCGTCGGTGGGAGCCTCGATCGGGGATGGCGGGATGGGAAGGCCGATGGCGCAGGCGGCGGGCGAGGGCCGGGCGGGGGCGGGGGCGGGCGCGATCGCCGGCCTGTCGGTCGTCATCCCGGCCTGGCGCGCCGCCGCCGCCCTGCCCGCCACGCTGGCGGCGCTGGGCGGCGCGCCGGCGGAGGTGGTGGTCGCCGATGCCGGCAGCCCGGACGGCACGGCCGAGGTCGCGCGCGGCCTCGGCGCGCGGGTGGTGCAGGCGGAGAAGGGGCGCGGGCCGCAGATCGCGGCCGGGGTGGCGGCGGCGCGCGGACCCTGGCTGCTGCTGCTGCATGCCGATACCCGGCTGGCGCCCGGCTGGCCGGCGGCGGCGCGGGCGGCGATGGCCGATCCCGGCCGCGCCGGCTTCTTCCGCTTCGCCCTGGATGACGCGGGGCCGGAGGCGCGGCGGCTGGAACGCCTGGTCGCCTGGCGCTGCCGGGTGCTGGCCCTGCCCTATGGCGACCAGGGGCTGCTGCTGCACCGGGCGCTGCTGGAGGCGGCGGGCGGCGTCAGGCCGCTGCCGCTGATGGAGGATGTGGACCTGGCGCGGCGGCTCGGCCGGGCGCGGCTCGTCGGGCTGGACGCGGCGGCGGTGACCAGCGCGGAACGCTGGCGGCGGGAAGGCTGGCTGGCGCGCTCGGCGCGCAACCTGCTGTGCCTCGGCCTCTGGTTCGCCGGCGTGCCGCCGCGCATGCTGGTGCGGATCTATCGCGGGCGGAGGGGGTGATGCGGGGCGACACGCTGCTGGTCTTCGCGCGGGCGCCGCGGCTGGGCAGGGTCAAGAGCCGGCTGGCGCGCGGCATCGGGGCGATGGCGGCGCTGCGCTTCTATCGCGGGCAGCTGCACGCCACCGCCCGCGCGGTGGGGCGGGACCGGCGGTGGCGGACGCTGCTCTGCGTGACGCCGCCGCGGGCGCGGGGCGGCTTCCCGGCGGGGCTCGGGCGGGTCGCGCAGGGGCGGGGCGACCTCGGCGCGCGGATGCGGGCGGCGCTGGCGCCGCACCGGCGGGCGATCGTGATCGGCAGCGACATCCCGGGCATCCGGGCGGCCGACATCGCGGCGGGGTTCCGGGCGCTCGGGCGGGCGGATGCGGTGTTCGGGCCGGCGGAGGATGGCGGCTACTGGCTGGTCGGGCTGGGGCCGCGGCGGCCGGCAACCCCCTTCGCGCGGGTGCGCTGGTCCACCGCGGATGCGCTGGCGGACACGCTGGCGAACTTCGCCGGGCGGCGCGTGGCGCTGCTGCGGCGGCTGCGCGACGTGGACACGGCGGACGACCTGGCCGCGCTGCGGGAGGGGCGGGGATGACCGCAGGGCCGGACTGGGGCGCCACCAGCGCCGACTATGCCCGGCACCGGCAGGGCTTCCCGGACCGCTTCTACGCGCTGCTGGCGCGCGAGGGCTTGCTGTGGCCGGGGGCGCGGGCGCTGGACCTCGGCACCGGGACGGGGGCGGTGGCGCGGGCGCTGGCGGCGCGCGGGCTGGAGGTGGTGGGGATCGATGCCTCCCGCGGGCAGGTCGAGGCGGCGCGGCGGCTGGCGGCGCAGCAGGGGGTGGCGGAGCGGGCGCGCTTCGCCGAGGGCCTGGCGGAACGCAGCGGGCAGGCGGCGGCGGCCTTCGACCTGGTGACGGCGGGGCAGTGCTGGCACTGGTTCGAGCGCGCGCTGGCGGCGGCCGAGGCGCGGCGCGTGCTGAAGCCCGGCGGCGCGCTGGTGATCTGCCATCACGACTGGATCCCCCGGCCCGGCGGCGTGGCGCATGCCACCGAATGGCTGATCGAGGCGCACAACCCGCGCTGGCCGGCGGGGCGCGGCAGCGGCTTCTACCCGGCCTGGGCGACGGATCTGGCGGCGGCCGGCTTCCGCGACATCGGCTTCGGCGGCTTCGACCATGACGCGGTCTATGCCAAGGCCGATTGGCGCGGGCGGATCCGGGCGTCGGCCGGGGTGGGGGGCGCGCTGGACGCGGCGGCGGTGGCGCGCTTCGACGCGGAGCTGGCGGCGCTGCTGGAAGCGCGCTTCCCGCAGGATCCGGTGACGGTGCCGCACCGGGTCTTCGCCATCTGGGGGTTCGCCTAGCAGGCTGCGGAAATTCGCCCTGGGACGCAAAGGGAAAGGTCGAGGGGCTCCGCCCCTCGAGCACCCCGGCAGGAACCTGATGTTCCTGCACCTCCCCTTGGTCACTTAATATATCCCGTTGAATTTCGGGAAGGTCCAGGAAACTCAGTTTCCTGGCGGGTGGGTGCGGGAGGGCAGCGCCCTCCCGCTGCCTTCTTCAGCCGGCGAGTTTCCGCAGCCTGCTAGACCATGATCGGCGAGGAGTGAATCGCCGATCATGGTCCAGCCCATTGCTGTGCCGCGTGATTCACGCCTTCGGGCGTTCCGCCCTTTGGCGATCGCCCCCTGGCGGGACGCGGGCCGGCATGGAAGCATCCCGCCCGGGGCAGGGTCGCGCCGGACCGCCCGGCGCGCCGCCGCGCGGGGCGGGGCAGCCGCGCCGATCCAGGGAGGACGCCGCATGACCAGCATCGCCACGCCGGCCGTCGCACCCGACCGCCCGGAGGCCGCGCCGGTCGCGCTGGTCACCGGCGCGGGGCGCGGCATCGGGCTGGCCACCGCGCGGGCCTTCCTCGCCGAGGGCTGGCGCGTCGCGCTGCTCGACATCGACGCGGCGCTGCTGGAGGCGGCGCTGGCCACGCTGGACGCGCCGGCGGCGACTCTGGCGCTGGCCTGCGACGTGGCGGACCCCGCGGCGGTGGCCCATGCCGTCGGGCAGGCGGCGGCGCGCTTCGCGCGGCTCGACGCGGTGGTCAACAATGCCGGGATCGCGGTGTTCAGGCCGCTGCTGGAGACGACGCCGGAGGATTGGGCGCGCGTGCTGGCGGTGAACCTGACCGGGCCCTTCCTGGTGACCCGGGCGGCGGCGCCGCTGATGGCGCGGGGCGGCGGGGGGGCGGTGGTGAACGTCACCTCGATCTCGGGGCTGCGGGCCTCGACGCTGCGGGTGGCCTATGGGACCAGCAAGGCGGGGCTGGCGCACCTGACGAAGCAGCAGGCGGTGGAGCTCGGCGAGATCGGCATCCGGGTGAACGCGGTGGCGCCGGGGCCGGTGGACACGGCGATGGCCAAGGCGGTGCATTCGCCGGCGATCCGCAAGGACTACCACGACGCGATCCCGCTGAACCGCTACGGGCTGGAGGCGGAGATCGCCTCCGCGATCGTGTTCCTGTGCGGGCCGCGCGCCAGCTACATCACCGGGCAGGTGATCGCGGTGGATGGCGGGTTCCAGGCCGCGGGGATCGGGCTGCCGACGCTGCGCGGGGCGGGGGGCTGAAGGCGCGGGCCGGCAGGCTGCCAGGCTTCCGGCCCGGACGGCCTGGTCAGCGGCTTCGCGGGCGACAGCGGCGGCGGGCTTGCGCCGCGGCGTAGCGGGGGCGCGGGGGGTGTCGCGGGCGGTTTCCCGGTTTGGGTCGGATGCCCCCCTCACCCAACCCTCTCCCCCGTGGGGGGAGAGGGCTTTGGCGGGCGGCGTGGGGTGACGGGGCGCGGGGGGTGTCGCGGGCGGTTTCCCGGTTTGGGTCGGATGCCCCCCTCACCCGACCCTCTCCCCCCGTGGGGGGGGAGGGCTTTGACGGGCGGCGTGGGGTGACGGGGCGCGGGGGGTGTCGCGGGCGGTTTCCCGGTTTGGTGGGATGCCCCCTCACCCGACCTTCTCGGCGAGCCGGAGGGGAGAGGGCCTTGGCCGCAGCCTGCTACAGCCGCGCCTCCCGCCACAGGCCGAGCTTCTGCTGGGCGGCGGCGTCGGAATAGCCGAACAGGACCAGCTCGGCCTCGGCCGCCAGCACCAGTTCTTCCCAGGCGGGGACGACCAGGATGTCGCGCTCGGCCAGCGGGACCGGCTCGCCGGCGATCCGCGCCTCGCCGCGGCCTTCCACCACGACGAAGACGGTCGCATCGGTGGCGCGGCGGGGGCGCGTGGCGAAGCCGGCGGGCAGCAGGCGGACATGGGCGGCGATGGTCGGCATCACCGGGCCGCCATCGGCGGGGTTCGTGAATTCCAGCGCATGGCCGAGATGCGGGTCCGGCGCGCCGGCGCGGGCCACCTGGCCGAGCGCGTCCCGCCACTCCGCATAGGGGTAGTGGAACAGCGGCAGCGCGGCGGGGCGGCGGGCGGCGGGGCTGGCCGCGAAGGGGCGCAGGTTGCGGCCGTAGCGGGCCAGCGTGTCGCCCGGCGGGGCGGTTTCCTGGTGGGCGATCGCGCCGTCGGGCAGGCGTTCGGCGAAGGAGGCGGCGAAGTGGCGCACCGTCGGGATGTCGAGCCCGTCGAGCCAGATCATCGGCGCGCCGCCGGCATTGCCGTGGTCGTGCCATTGCCAGTTGGGCGTCAGCACCAGGTCGAAGGGGCGCATCACCGCCTTCTCGCCGTCGAGCGCGGTGAAGGCGCCTTCGCCTTCCATCACGAAGCGGAGCGCGCATTGGGTGTGGCGGTGGCAGGGCGCGACCTCGCCCGGGAGGATCAGCTGCAGGCCGGCATAGAGGCTGGTGGTGACGGCGGAGGTGCCGGGCAGGCCGGGGTTTTCCAGGATCAGCACGCGGCGTTCCGCCTGCTCGGCGGAGATCAGGGCGCCGGCGCGCAGCAGGTGGTCGCGCGCCGCGGCATAGGACCAGCGATGCGGCCGGACGGGGGAGCGGGGCGTGGGGGTGACGAGGGCGTGCAGCACTTCCCAGAGCGGGAAGAGGTGCTGGGGCGCCATCTCGGCATAGAGGGCCTGGAGGCGGGCGCGGGCATCCTCGGCGGGCAGGGCATCGGCCATGGCGGCGGGCTCCGGGGCGGGGCGCGGGGGATGCTAGACCATGACCGGCGACAAGTGAATCGCCGACCATGGTCTAGCCTGTTGTTTTGTTGCGTGATTCACGCCCTCGGGCGTGCCGCCCTCCGGCGATCGCGCTGTCGGGCAGGCCGCGGGGCGGGGGAACGGGCGGGGGCGTCGGCGAGGGCTTCCTTTGGGGCGGCCGGTTCGCTACAGATGGCGGGCCGGACCCGTAGCTCAGCTGGATAGAGCGTTGCCCTCCGAAGGCAAAGGTCGTACGTTCGAATCGTATCGGGTCCGCCAATTCTTTCAGGGGCTTGCGGGGTGCGAAGGCGGGTTGCGCCGGGGTGCCCCGAACATGACGCGGGCGTAGTTCAGAGGTAGAACGTCAGCTTCCCAAGCTGAATGTCGGGGGTTCGATTCCCCCCGCCCGCTCCAAACTTCCCCTCCCCTCACCCGGCCAGGCCGGCCAGCATCTCCTCCTCCAGGCTCAGGTGCAGGCGCAGCAGCGCCTCAAGCCCGAACAGCGTGCGGCGCAGCTCCGGCGCTGCCGCGCCCCAGCCGCCGGGCAGGCCGGGCGCCACGCGCAGCAGCACGGACAGCCGCTCGGCCAGCGCCTCGATCTCGGCATGCATGCGCACCAGAGGGCCCATCGGGTCCTGGCCGCCGAGCCGCCGCGCCGCCTCGGGGAACAGCGCGCGTTCCTCCGCCCGCTGGTGCGGCAGCAGCTCGGCGCGCAGCCGCGCCTCCAGCGCCGGCAGCGCCGGGTCGGGGGCGGGGCCGATCGCGGCGGCGGCGTCGCGCAGCGCATCGGCGAGATCCCGCAGCCCGGCATGCTCGGCATGGCGCTCGGCGAAGCCCGCCTCGGGCGGCAGCGCGGCGGCCGCGGCTTCCTCCGCGCCCGGACGCAGCGCGGTCAGCGCCAGCAGGATGGCGGCGACGTCGATCGCCTCCTGCGCCAGGGCGCCGGGCAGCGGCGCCAGCCAGCCGGCGGCGGCGGCGGCCATCGCGACCGCAGACAGGCCCATGCCCAGCAGGATCGCCCGCAGCGCAACGCGGCGCGACCGGGCGGCGATGGCGATCGCCTCCGCCACCCGGTCGACGCGGTCGACCAGCAGGACCACGTCGCCCGCCTCGGCCGCGGCGGCGGTGCCGGCGGCGCCCATGGCAATGCCGACATCGGCCGCCGCCAGGGCGGGCGCGTCGTTCACGCCATCGCCGACCATCACGGTGGGCGCGGCGGCGCGCTCGGCCCGGACGGCGGCGATCTTGTCGGCCGGCGATTGCCCGGCGAGCACGGCGTCCAGCCGCAGCGCGCGGGCGATCGGCGCCGCCGCCTCCGGCCGGTCGCCGGTGACCAGCACCAGGCGCCGGACGCCGAGCGCGCGCAGCCGCGCCACCGCCAGCGGCGCTTCCCGCCGCAGCCCGTCCGCCATCACGAAGGCGGCCGCGGCCCGGCCATCGACCGCCAGCCAGGCGACGGAGGCGGCGGCGGAGGCGACGCCGGCATCCAGCGCGAAGGCGGCCGCCGGGTCGATGCCGGCATCCCGCAGATAGGCTTCGGAGCCGAGCCGGACCGCGCGGCCTTCCACCATCCCGGCGATGCCGCCGCCGGGCGCTTCCTCGACCTGCGACGGCAGCGGGGGCGCGAGGCCGCGCAGCGCCGCCGCCGCCACCAGCGCGGCGGAGACGGGATGGGTGGAGCCCTGCGCCAGCGCGGCCGCCAGGCGCAGCGCCGCGTCGCGCCCGAGCGCCGGGTCGGCGTCGATGGCGGCCAGCAGCGGCCGGCCGGGGGTCAGGGTGCCGGTCTTGTCGAACAGCACGGTGCGCGCGCGGGCCAGGCGTTCCAGCGCGCCGCCGCCCTTCACCACGATGCCGCGCCGCGCCGCGCGGCCGATGCCGGCCACCAGCGCGACCGGCGCGGCCAGGATCAGCGGGCAGGGGGTGGCGACCACGAGCACCGCCAGGGCCCGCACCGGGTCGCCGGAGAGCCACCAGGCGCCGCCCGCCAGCACGGCGGTGGCGGCGACGAAGCCCAGCGCCCAGCGATCGGCCAGCCGCACCAGCGGCGCGCGGTCGGCCGCCGCGGCGCGGGTCAGGCGCAGGATGGCGGCGAAGGTGCTCGCCTCGGCCTCGCGCGCCGCGCGCAGGCGGAAGGCGGGGCCGGCATTGATGCCGCCGCTGCGCAGCGCGGCGCCGTGGCGGGCCTCGACCGGCATCGGCTCGCCGGTCAGGGCGCTTTCGTCGAGCGTGGCGGCGGCGTCCTCCAGCACGCCATCGGCGGGGATGGTCTCGCCGGGGCGGACCAGCAGCAGGTCGCCGGGGCGGATCGCGCCGACGGGGATGTCGGCGATCGCCTCGCCCTCGATGCGGGCGGCGCGGCGCGGGGCGCGGGCGAGCAGGTCGGTCAGCGCGCGGGTGGCGCGGCCCTCGGCCCAGGCCTCCAGCGCCTCGCCGCCCGCCACCATCAGGCCGATGACGGCGGCGGCGGCCTGTTCCCCCACCGCCACCGCGCCGAGGATGGCGGCCAGCGCCACCGCATCGACGCCGATGCGCCCGCCGCGCAGCGAGCGCAGCAGGCCGAGCCCGACATGGGCGGCCACCGGCAGGGCGGCGGCGGCGAAGGCGAGGGCCGCCGCCGCTCGCGCGCCGGCCAGGCTCAGACCGATGCCGATCAGCAGGCCGGCGAGGACCCAGGCGAGCAGGGGGTGGCGGCGCATCCGGCGGCGGTTCCTCGGGGCGGGCGTCGAGCCTGCCACGGAAGGGCGCGCCGCGCCTTGCCGGACATCAAGCGCCGCGGCGGGAACCCCGGCCGGGGCGCGCGCCGGCGCCTCACTGCACGCGGATGTTGCGGGCGCGGATGAAGTCGCGCCACCTGGCGTTCTCGGCGGCGAAGAAGGCGGGCCAGGCCTCGATCGGCTGCGCCTCGACCGTCACGCCCATGGCCTGCCATCGCGGCGCCATGTCGGGCGCGCGCAGCCCCGCGGCGGCGGCGGCGTTGAGGCGGCGGCGGCGTTGAGGCGGCGCAGGATCGGCGCGGGCGTGCCGGCGGGGGCGAACATCGCCGGCTGCTCCACCACCTCGAAGCCGGCATGGCCGAGTTCCTGGAAGGTCGGCACGTCGGGCGCATAGGGGCTGCGCGCGGCGGTGGTGGCGGCCAGCGCGCGCAGGTCGCCGCTGGCGATCAGCGGCATGGCGGCGGCGGTGGGCAGCACCAGCATCCCCGTCTCGCCCGACAGCACGGCCTGCAGGGCGGGGCCGCCGCCGCGATAGCCGACTTCCTGGATCTCGACGCCCGCGGTCTGCATGAACAGCTCGACCGCCAGGTGCGAGGTCGCGCCGACGCCGGAATTCGCATAGGTCATGCGGTGGCCCGGCTGCTTCGCGGCGGCGACGTGGTCGGCCAGCGTGCGGTAGGGCGCGCGGGCTGGTTCTTCAGCGCCGGGCGCAACGCGGGCGGGGCCTGGTACCATTCGGTGTCCCGGTAGGGCTCGAACGGATGCCCGTCCGGGTCGCGGAAGCGCCAGCCGTTGCCGTGGCCAAGCCCGCCTTCATGCGGCGTCACCTCCACGCCCTCGGCGCGCAGCGCGGCGAGGCGGCGTTCCAGCGCCTCGCGGCTGCGGGTGCGCAGGCCCGCGTGCCCGAGGCCGGAGGTGCTGGAGGCGGTGAGCTGCAGCGAATGGTGTTCGTCGTCGTCCCAGCCGCGCAGGTAGACGCTGTCGCCCTCGATGCCGCTGACGGTCATGCCCATGACGTCGCGGAAGAAGCGCAGGCTCTCTTCCGGCTTCGGCGTCAGCAGCTCGACATGGCCCAGATGGGCGATGTCCATGACGGGCTCTGCCTCGTCCATCGCGGTTCCTCCGCCCCGCCGCGCCGGCGGGACCGGGCGGAGCCTAGGCCTGGGCGAGCCCCGGCCTGCTATCGGGAATGCGGCGCCAGCTATCGCGCGCCGGCATAGCTGTGGCCGGGAGGGCAGGCGCTGCCGGCTTCGCCGGGCGCGGTATAGGCTTCCGGCATGAACCCGCTCCAGCTCGCCGAGACGCTGTTCGACCGCCTGCGCGCCGCCAGCCTCGATCCGCCCGGCGTCACGCGCGAATCCTTCGGCCCGCGCGAACAGGCGGCGCACGACATCGTGGCGCAGGCGGCGCGCGGTATCGGGCTGCGGGTCGAGGTGGACGCGATCGGCACGCTGCGGATGCTGCTGCCGGGCGAAGACCCGGCGCTGCCGCCGGTCGCCGTCGGCTCCCACCTCGATGCCGTGCCGCATGGCGGCAACTACGACGGCGCGGCGGGGGTGGTGCTGGGGCTCGCCGCGGCGCTGGCGCTGCGCGGCGCGCCGCGGCGGCGCGGGCTGCTGCTGCTGGGCATCCGGGCGGAGGAGATGTGCTGGTTCCCGGCGAGCTACCTCGGCAGCCGCGCGCTGTTCGGGCTGTTGCCGGCGGATGCGCCGGACACGCTGAAGCGCGCCGACAGCGGGCGGACGCTGGCCGCGCACATGGCCGATCTCGGCCTGGACCCCGGCCCGATCCGCGCCCGCACGCCCCTGCTGCGCGCGGCGGAGCTGCACGCCTTCATCGAGCCGCATATCGAGCAGGGCCCGGCGCTGGTGGAGGACGGCCTGCCGGTGGCCGTCGTCACCGGCATCCGCGGCAGCCTGCGCCATCCGCGCGCGAGCGTGACGGGCCGGCACGCCCATGCCGGCGCGGTGCCGCGCAGCCATCGCCGCGATGCCGCGCTGGCGGGTGTGGAACTGATCGCCGCGCTGGACCGCCGCTGGCAGGCGCTGGAGGCGGAGGGCGCCGACCTGGTCTGTACCGTCGGCATCCTGTCGACCGACCCGGCGCACCACACGCCGACCAAGGTGCCGGGCAGCCTGCGGTTCAGCCTCGACATCCGCAGCGAGGATGCGGCGCTGCTGGCCGACATCGACGCCTGGCTGGCGGAGCAGGCGGCGCGGATCGGCGCGGCGCGCGGCGTGGCGTTCGACTTCGGCCCGCCGACCCATACCGCGCCGGCGCGCATGGATCCCGGCCTCGTCGCGGCGCTGGAGCAGGCAGCGCGCGCCACCGCCACGCCGTTCCGCCGCATGGCCTCCGGCGCCGGGCATGACTGCATGACCTTCGCCGCGCAGGGCGTGCCGTCGGCCATGCTGTTCCTGCGCAACCGCAACGGCAGCCACAACCCGGAGGAGGCGCTGGACATGCCCGATGTCGCCGCCGGGCTGGCGGTGCTGGCGCAGGCGCTGCGCGGTCTGCTGGCCTGATCCGCGCCGGCGGTGTATCCGGCGGACCAGGGAAGAGCGCCCGTCACGACACCGACGGGGGACCAGATGACCAGACTGCCACGCCGCGCGCTGCTGGCCGGCGCCGCGCTTGCCTGTGCGACGCCCGCGCCCGCCCAGGCGCCCTGGCCCGCGCGGCCGATCCGCGCCGTCATCTCCTTCCCGCCCGGGGGTGCGATCGACACCGTGATGCGGCTGATCGGCCCGCCGATGGGCGATGCGCTCGGCCAGCCGCTGGTGCTGGAGAACCGGGCGGGGGCGGCGGGCAGCATCGCGGCGGCGGCCGTCGCGGCGGCGGCGGCGGATGGCTACACGCTGCTCTGCGACAGCTCCGCCCACTCCACCGCGCCGCACCTGATCCCCAACCTGCCCTTCCGCTACGACACCGCCTTCGCGGCGGTGACGCAGCTGTCCTCCATGCCGATGCTGCTGGTCGCGCATCCCTCGCTGCCCGCGGGGAACATCGCGGAGTTTCTCGCGCTGGCCCGCGCACGCGCGGCGGCGGGCCGGCCGCTGACCTGCGCCTCGGGCGGCAACGGCTCGGCGCCGCACTACGCCCTTGTGCTGTTCCAGCAGATCTCCGGCATCGAGGTGACGCATGTGCCCTTCCGCGGCGGCGGCCCCGCCGTGCAGGCGCTGCTGGCGGGCACGGTGGATTTCCACATCGCGACCGCCGCCGCCGCCGCGGCGCTGGTGCAGGAAGGCCGGCTGAAGGCGCTGGCCGTCGGGTCCGCCACGCGCGCCGCGCAATTCGCGGAGCTGCCGACGCTGCAGGAAGCCGGGCTCGCCGGCTACGAATACCTGGAATGGGGCGCGATCCTGGTGCCCGCCGGCACGCCTTCGGCCGCCATCGCGCGCATCCAGGGCGCGGCGGCCGAGGCGCTGCGGATGCCCGCGATCCGGGAGAGGCTGGAGCGCATCTCGATCCAGCCCGTCGGCAGCACGCCGGCCGAGGCCGCTGCCTTCATCGCCGCGCAGCGCGAGCTCGGCGGCCGGCTGACCCGCGCCGCCGCCGTGACGCTGGATTGAGCGGCATGGCGGGCCCGCGCGACCTGCTCGGCCGGGGCGGCCGCGACCCCGACGTCACCTGGCCGAACGGCGCGCGGCTGGCGGTGTCCGTCGTGGTGAACTTCGAGGAGGGCGCGGAGGAGCAGGTCGGCGACGGCGATGCGCGCAGCGAGCGCCTGGGCGAGGTCATCAGCGTCGTCGAGCCCGGGGTGCGCGACATCGGGCAGGAGCAGGTCTTCGCCTATGGCATGCGGGCCGGGCTGTGGCGGATGCTGGATGCGCTGGATCGCCACGCCATCCGCGCCACCTTCCTGATGTGCGGCCGCGCCGTGGAACGCGCGCCCGACCAGGCGCGGGAAGCGGTGGCGCGCGGGCATGAGGCGGCGGTGCATGGCTGGCGCTGGCGCCCGCATGCCGACTACCGCGACCGGGCGGAGGAGGCGCGCGACCTCGACCGCTGCATCGCGGTGACCGAGGCCGCGTGCGGCGCGCGGCCGCTGGGCTTCTTCTGCCGCGGCAGCGAAAGCGCCTGGACCCGCGCGCTGCTGGCCGAGCGCGGCTTCCTCTACACCTCCAACGCCTTCGACGACGACCTGCCCTATGCCGATCCCGCGCATCCCGGGCTGCTGGTGCTGCCCTATGCGCTGGACAGCAACGACATGAAGTTCTTCCACCCGAACGGCTTCGTCCGCGCCGGCGAGATGGTGGACTACGTGGCCGACGCGCTGGCCGTGCTGCTGGCCGAGGCGGAGCGCGGCAAGCCGCGGCTGCTCAACATCGGCTACCATCTGCGCATCGCCGGCCGCCCCGGCCGCTTCCCGGCCTTCGAGGGCGTGCTGGCGCGGCTGGCCGGCCTCGGCGACCGGGTGTGGGTGGCGCGACGCGACGAGATCGCGCGCGCCTGGATCGCCGCGCAGGGCCTGTCTTGACCCGCCGGCCGCGGGCGCCCTATCCAAGCCTCGGCCGCAAGGCCCCTCGCGATTTGTCCGGCCTGATTGCGGCGAGGTCCCGGGAACGGGGGTCGGGGTGGTCCGCAGGGCCATGCTGGCGAAAACAAGCGCGCTAAAGGGCCCCGGGGTTACGCATGTGCCGCATGCGCGCCCCGTCGCCCCCACCGGGGCCGGACGCCGGAATGCTGCACGCAACCCGCGCAGTGGACCAGGCGTCCCGATGACCGAACGGCCGCGAGGCCCGGAGGTCCGGATCGGGCCGCCCGAGATGCAAGGTGTCCCGATGGCCCGCCGACTGCCCGATCGCCCCCTTCGCCCCGCCACGCTGCTGGTCCGCGGCGGCACCATGCGAAGCGAGCACGGCGAGACCGGGGAGGCGATGTTCCTCACCTCCGGCTTCGTCTACGACAGCGCGGAGCAGGCGGAAGCCACCTTCCTCGGCACCGAGAAGCACTACCAGTACAGCCGCTTCGGCAACCCGACGCTGACCATGCTGGAAGACCGGCTGGCGGCGCTGGAAGGGGCGGAGGCCTGCCGGCTGACGGCGACCGGGATGGCCGCCGTCCATGCCTCCATGCTGTCCCAGCTGAAGACGGGCGACCGGGTGGTGGCGTCGCGCGCGCTGTTCGGGTCCTGCCACTGGATCGTCTCGACGCTGCTGCCGCGCTACGGCATCCGCAGCGAATTCGTCGATGGCGGCGACCTCGACCAGTGGCGGCGCGCGCTGTCCACCCCGGCGACGATGGTGCTGCTGGAGACGCCGTCGAACCCGATGCTGGAGCTGGTGGACCTGGCCGCGGTCTGCGACCTGGCGCATGCCGCCGGCGCGGTCGTCGTGGTGGACAACGTCTTCGCCACGCCGCTGCTGCAGAAGCCGCTGCAGTTCGGCGCCGACGTGGTGGTCTATTCCTGCACCAAGCACATGGACGGCCAGGGGCGCGTGCTGGGCGGCGCGGTGCTGGGGTCCCGGAAATGGGTGGACGAGGTGCTGCAGCCCTTCATCCGCAACACCGGGCCGTCCATGAGCCCGTTCAACGCCTGGGTGATCCTGAAGGGGCTGGAGACGCTGCATCTGCGCCTGCCGGCCATGTGCCGGGCGGCGGCCGCCATCGCCGACTTCCTGGGCGAGCGGGCGGAGATCGAGCGCGTCTTCTACCCCTTCCGCACCGACCACCCGCAGCATGCGCTGGCCAAGGCGCAGATGGCGGCCGGCGGCACGCTGGTGACCTTCGACGTGCGCGGCGGGAAGGAGGCGGCGTTCCGCTTCATGAACGCGCTCGGGATCGTCGATGTGTCCAACAACCTGGGCGATTCCAAGTCGCTGGCGACGCATCCGGCGACCACCACGCATATGCGGGTGGGGGCGGAGGAACGCGCGCGGCTCGGCATCTCGGACGGCACGATCCGGCTTTCGGTCGGGCTCGAGGATCCGGCGGACCTGATCGACGACCTGGCGCAGGCGCTGGACGCGATCGCGCCGGCGCCGCGGCCGACCCGCCGCCCCGCCCCGCCGGTGGAGCCGGCGGCGGAGGCACCGGTGCTGGCCCCGCCGCCCGCGCCGCCGGAGACGGCCGGGAAGCCGGCGAAGCGCGCGGCCGCCCGGGCGAAGCACGCCGC
>JAIYDD010000053.1 GCA_027487675.1 Acetobacteraceae bacterium
GCCTGGCGAAGGACTACGAGAACCTCGCCGCAACCCTCGCAAGCTTCGTCATGCTCGCTGCCATCCAACTCGGCGTCCGTCGACTGGCCAGAGGGTAGGCTTTTGAGTCAGGCTCTGAGATGTTCGATCGGCTCCTGCGCCAGCCGGCGGCAGACGAACTACCCGAGCAGCCCGAACTGCTCGATGGCGAGGAGACGGTGCTTCGCTCGCCAGCTTTGGGCTGTGATTGGCAGGTTATTGCTCCGACTGAACCAACTGGGCTGGCGCTGGCCGAGTACATCCTCGCGTTCATCGAGGCGTTTTTTGCTACGAGCCTGCTCAGGGACGCGGCGCCGAAGCGTCAACGCATTCGCATCCGCGTCAGAAAAGCGAAGGAAGTTTCGCCAGGCGGTCCGCATCTAAGACTCGTCGTGGATGGCGTGGACGTGTTCGACGTTGAGTATTCTGCCGATTTCGACCAAGGCGATGAAGCCCGAACCGGCGCTCTATCCAACCTGTTCCAGGAAGCCATCCCACACCTGATCTCCAAAGTTTTGTTTCTCAGCGAACCCAAAGCCTATCTCGATCGGGTCCTTGGAGAGGAGGAGGCTCTCAGTCGGTCTTTTGTCGCTGCGCACGCCTTCGTTGTTGCGAGCGACGTGGTTCCCGACGGACGTGGAACCTCAATGGTGCCTTGGCTGCATAAAGAGAGCCGGTTCCCATGGCTCCGCCACGAAGGACTGCGCCCATCGCCCCCGGCGCAGGATGCTCCTGCACCTAGAGCAGTCACATTCGGTGAGGGTGACCCTCCTGAAGAGATGCGTAATCCAGAGCGCCTTCCGCACGGAGAGCGACGAATTTTCTCGGTGATCAACGTCGATCTCTGGGACGGGGCAGGGTGGCGTGGCGTGGCATCCGGTATACTGCGCCCAAGCCTCCCGTTCCTTGGCTTTATGTTTCAAGATCGCGACGTTGCGATCCGAATTTTTGAAGAGTGGCGCGCCGAGTACGGAATGGCCGATAAAGATGAAGAGGTTCGCATCACGCTTGTTACCGGCATAGATCGCAAAGCGCCCGCCTCTTACCGGACCGTGATTGGAAGTGGAGCCGCTGCAAGGCTCGAACGGGATAGTAGATCCAAAGAATTCTTCATGATCACCCGAATGCAGACGATGGATTCGCCCGATCCGAAAAACATAAAGGTGTTTTTGGAGGCTTATCGACAATTTGGAAAATACGTATTGTTGCCAGTGGTGCTGCGAGAAGGGCACCCGGAGGTTCTCGCGAGATACGGTATGCTTAAGCGGGAGCTCATAATCCGGGAGGCCTGGACTATTGGGGAGAATGACCCGGATATGATGGCACTCTCTGACGAGGATGATCCGGTCGTGCCGGGAGGCATCGAAGATCCACCAGTGGCCAAGGCGCTGGCGCGGCGTCGAGAGATGTCTCGGCGCCGAGGGTGAGTAGCGCAGTGAGCCTCAAACAGCGCCGAGTCCCTGGCAGCTTGAGGGTGAGGGCGCAATTTGGGAGCGAACGCGCATCGGCGGCCGGTAGGGATACCAAAAACACCCTACGGCGCGCCCAAGAAAAATGCGCGATTTCAGTATGTTCCACCTTGAGGGTTAAATTGCCATACCCCCAAGCTTCGGAGACTTCGGGGCCTCCGGAGACCGATTTTCGAAGTCGTTCCGTTCTCCAACCCTCAAGCCGACACAGCGAAACCCCAGGAAACCTGCGGTTCACGGCGCTACTCGGAAACGGGAAGTGCGAGGTTGGGAAACCGACTGGAGCGGGCGAAGGGATTCGAACCCTCGACCCCAACCTTGGCAAGGTTGTGCTCTACCCCTGAGCTACGCCCGCGCTCCGTCGTCGGGGGGCGGTTCCTACCATGCTCCGCCGGGAATGCAAGCACCCCGGATGGACAGGATCGCGCCCGCCACGTCTGATCCGATCAACCAGGAGGAGACCAGGACAATGCCCACCCGTCGGGGCTTCGGCGCCCTTGTTCTCGCCTCGCCCACGCTCGCCCTTCCCGGCATCGGCCGCGCGCAGGAACTCACCCGGACGGTCCGCCTGATCGTCCCCTTCGCCCCGGGCGGCACCAGCGACATCATGGCGCGGCTGCTCCAGGCCGATCTCGCCCGGCTGCTCGGCCAGTCCGTGGTGGTGGAGAACCGCTCAGGCGCCGCCGGCAACCTGGGCGCCGATCATGTGGCGAAGTCCGCGCCCGACGGCTCCGCCCTGCTGCTCATCGATGCCGGCATCCTGGCCACCGCGCCCGCGCTGTTCAGCCGGCTGCCCTTCGACCCGCGGCGGGACCTCGCGCCGGTCACCATGCTGATCTACGCGCCCTATGTGCTGGCCGTGCACCCCTCGGTCACGGCGCGCGACGCGGCCGGGCTCGTGGCACTCGCGCGCGCCAATCCGGGGCGGCTGAACTTCGCCAATTCCGGCGTCGGCGCCGCCAACCACCTGACCGGGCTGGTGCTGGCGCGGCACTGGGGGGTGGAAATCACCCAGGTGCCCTATCGTGGCGGCGCCGCGGGGCTGGCGGCGGTGGCCGGCGGCGAGGCGCAGCTGATGGTCAACGGCGCCACCGCGACCCTGCCCTTCGTCAAGGATGGCCGGCTGCGGGCCATCGCCGTCTCCGGCCCGCGCCGCCTGGCCGACCTGCCGGAGGTGCCGACCTTCCGGGAACTCGGCTGGCCGGCCGAGGACAGCGGCACCTGGCAGGGCGTGCTGGCGCCAGGAACCACGCCGCCCGGCCTGGTCGCGCGCCTGCACCGCGCCTTCGCCGAGGCAATGGCGGCCCCGGACCTCGCCCGCCGCATCGCCGACCTCGGCGCGGAGGCGCGGGTCGAGGGCCCGGAGAGCTTCGCCCGCTGGCTGGCCGCCGAGACCGAGGCCTGGAGCGGCGTGGTCCGCGCCGCCGACATCCGCCTCGATTGATGCCGGAGACGCCGGCCGGCCTGCTTGCGCGCCTCGACGGGATGGGGATCGAGGCGCGCACCGTCACCCATCCGCCGGTCTTCACGGTGGAGGAGAGCAAGACGCTGCGGCCGTCCCTGCCCGGCGGGCACAGCAAGAACCTCTTCCTCCGCCCGACGAGGGGCGACGGGCCCTTCCTGCTGGCGGTGCTGGAGGAGGACCGCCGCGTCTCCGTCAACGCGCTGGCCCGCGTGATCGGCGCGCCCAGGGTCGCCTTCGCCGACGAAGCGGCGCTGATGGCGCAGCTCGGCGTGGCGCCGGGCTCCGTCACCCCCTTCGGCCTGGTCAATGCCCGGCCCGGCGCGGTGCGTCCGGTCTTCGACCGGGACCTGATGGCGGCGCACGAGGTGGTGAACTTCCACCCGCTGACCAACGCGATGACCACCGCGATCCGCCCGGCCGACCTGCTGCGCTTCCTGCGCGCGCTCGGCCATGCGCCGGAGTTGGTGGTGATGCCGCCGCC
>JAIYDD010000002.1 GCA_027487675.1 Acetobacteraceae bacterium
GCGCGGCGAGGCGGCGACCGCCGGCGATCGAGTCGTATCTCCCGGTCGGCTCGCCCTCGGCGTCGTGCGCCGCCACGACGCCGAGATTGTGCAGCAGGCCATGGGCCGCGATGGAGGCGACGAGTTCTTCCAGACCCTCCTCCCGCCCGCTGCGACGGGCCTTGGCCTCGGCAAGATCGAGGCGGTTGACGGGGACATGGATCCTCTCAGCGTCGAAGAAGGCAGAGCGTCGGCTGTCGCACTGACAACGATAAGCCCGAATCTTTCGAGAGCGCAGGCCTCGAACAGGGTGTATCGAAAGCGGCCGCTCCCGCCGGACTCGACCGAGAGCAGTCTTTGCCGCGGCTTGCAGTCATGCACGAGACGCCTCCGTCCGAGGCCCTCAGGCGACTGGAATGTGCAACGCCGCAATGATAGGAGCAGTTGCGGCTGCATTGGCTGGCAGCGTTGGCCCTCTGCAGGCGTACCCCAGAGCGGGGAGGCCTTCCGCATGTATCGCAATATCCTGCTCGCCAGCTTCCTCGGCCTGGTCCTGCTGGCCTTCTCGGCGGCCGGCCTGGCGATCTGGGGCGCCGACGAGGCGCGCTACCAGCTGCGCAGGGTCGAGCTGGCCAGCGGCGTGCTGCACGAGCAGCTCGACCTGAAGGCCGACAGCTACGAGTTACTGCGCCGGCTCTCGGACGGCATCGTGGGAACGCCGCCGATGGGCGGCAGCATCCCGGACGAGACGCAGGAGCGCGCCGCGATCCAGGCCAGCATAGATCGCATCCGCGCCATGATCGCTCGCGAGATCGCCTTCAGCCGCCGCCACGAGGAGGAGGCGGAAGAGTTGGCACGACTGGCGGAGATCGAGCGTGGCCTGCTGTTCCTGCTCGCTCAGTACCGGCAGGCGAGGACGCTGGCAGGCCGCGGCGATGTCGAGCAGGGCCGGGCGCTGTTCGAGGAGACCCTGCGGCGCATGACCGGCGACGGCTTCCGCGCCCTGTTCGACGCCGCCGTCGCCGAGGAGGAGGCGGAGACGCGCGATGCCCAGGCGGAAGCGCAGACCGCCCTGACGCGGGTCACCCTCGCCGGTCAGCTCGGCGGCGGCATCGCCGCGCTGCTGGCGGCGCTCTCGCTCACCGTACTGCTCCGCCGCCTGCGCAGGCCGCTGGCCGAGCTGGCCGGGGTGGCGGAAGCGGTGGCCGGCGGCGATCTCGACCGGCGCGTGCGGCTGGAACCCGGGCGCCGGGACGAGTTCGCCCATGTCGCGTCCAGCTTCAACACCATGATTGCGGAGGTCGCGCGCAGCCGCCAGGGCGAAGCCGAGGTGCGCCGGCAGCTGGAAGGTGCCGTCGCGGCGCGCACGGCCGAGCTGGCCCGCGCGAACAAGGAGCTGCGGCGCGCGGACGACGTCCGCCGGCGCTTCCTGGCCGATGTCAGCCACGAGCTGCGCACGCCGATCACGGTGATCCGCGGGGAGGCGGAGGTCACGCTGCGCGGCGAGGCGGCGAAACCCGCCGAGGAGTACCGGGCCGCGCTGGCCCGCATCGTCGAGCAGGCCGCGCATACCGGACGGCTCGTGGACGACCTGCTCTTCGTCGCCCGCGCCGAGGCCGGGGAGCCGCGGATGGCGCTGCAGGCCGTGGCGCTGGATGCATTGCTCCGGCGCACCGTCATCGAGGCCGAAGCCCTCGCGCGCAGCGCCGGGGTCGCCCTGACGCTGACCGAGGCGGCGCCGGAGACCCTTGTGCAGGGCGATCCCGGACGACTGCGCCAGGCGCTGATGATCCTGCTGGACAATGCGATCCGCTACTCGGCAGCGGGAACGCGCGTGGAGGCAGTGCTGCGGCACACCCCGGCCGGGGCGACGCTGCGCGTCGCGGACCGGGGCATCGGCATCGCCGAGGAAGACCTGCCGCATGTCTTCGAACGCTTCTGGCGCGGCAGCCGGGCCGCCCGCCTGCACGCCGAGGGAAGCGGCCTCGGCCTGCCGCTCGCCCGGACGATCGTGGAGGCGCATGGCGGCGTCATCGGCATCGAGAGCCGCGTCGGCGAGGGCACGGCGGTGACGATCACGCTGCCTATCGCGGGACGGCTGAGGGCGGTCGCATGAAGTCGGTGCTGGTGGTGGAGGACGAGCCGCGCGTGGCCGACTTCCTGCTGCGCGGCCTGCGCGGGGAAGGCTACCGCGTCAGCCTCGCGCGCGACGGGCAGCAGGCGCTGGACGCGACGGAGACGGAGCGCTTCGACGTCATCCTCCTCGACGTCATGCTGCCCGGCGGGCCGGACGGGCGGGAGGTGTGCCAGCGGCTGCGCGCCCGGCGCGACGCGACGCCGGTGCTGATGCTCACCGCGCTGGATGCGGTGGAGGACAGGGTCGAGGGGCTGCGGCTCGGCGCCGACGACTACATGGCCAAGCCCTTCTCCTTCGACGAGCTGCTGGCGCGCATCGCCGCGCTGCTGCGCCGGGCGGGCGGGGCCTCCGGCGTCGTCTCGCGCCTGGAGCTCGGCGACCTCGCCTTCGACCGGGATAGCCTGGTCGTGACGCGCCGCGGCCGGCGGGTGGAGCTGACGGCGAAGGAGCTCGCGCTGCTCGAACTGCTGCTGAGCGCGCCCGGCCGCGTCTTCACGCGCGAGCGCATCCTCAGCAATGTCTGGGGCCTCAGCGAGGACCCGCTGACCAACGTGGTCGATGTCTACATCGGCCGCCTCCGCCGCAAGCTGGATCTGGAGGGGCCGGATGGCCCCGCCATCACCACGCTGCGCGGCCGCGGCTACCGGATCGAGCTCCTCGCATCGCCGGCCTGACCCGCGCGAATCATGCCACCGCGATGATGTCGGCCGCCGTCAGCGACGGCCGCGTGGCAAGGATCGCGATCTGCGTCGCGGAGCCGGAACCCGTGCCGTCCAGGTCCCACGACAATGCGCCGGTCGCCGTCGCGTAGACGAACTGCGCGCCGGTGCCGCTCGCCGCGTTGAGCGAGAGAAGGGGCGCGCCGCCTGCCGCCAGCCCGCCGCCGAAGCCCGCCGCGGAGACGGCCATCAGGTCCTCGCCAGCGGCGAAATCGCCGAGGCTGTCGCGGCCTTCGGTGCGCGCGCCGAACAGGAAGACGTCCGCGCCGGCGCCGCCGAGCAGGCTGTCATTGCCGGCCCCGCCCGTCAGCGTGTCGCCGCCGGTCCCGCCGGAGAGCGAATCGGCGCCGCCGCCGCCCGAAAGCATGTCGGCTCCGCCCGCACCGTGCAGCGTGTTCGCGCCGCCATTGCCGAGGATGCTGTTGTCCTCCTCGCCGCCGGTGCCGCGCAGGCTGCTGCTGCCGGCAAGCACCAGTATCTCGACGCCGGGCGACAGCGTGTGGTTCACCGAGGCCTCGACGACGTCGAAGCCCTCGCCCGGCAGCTCCACCACCACGTCGCCCGACTGCGCGACCAGGTAGCGGTCGTCGCCGAGGCCGCCCAGCAGGCGATCATTGCCGCTGCCGCCATCGAGCGTGTCTTTGCCCGCGCCGCCGTGCAGCGTGTTCGCGCCGGAGTTGCCGACCAGCCGGTTGTCGTCGGCATTGCCGGTGCCGGCGAGCGCGGCGGAGCCGGTCAGGAGCAGCGCCTCCACCGCTTCGCCGAGCGTGAAGCTGACGGAGGACTGGACCGTGTCGGCGCCCTCGCCGGCCAGTTCGACGACGATATCCGCGGCGTGGTCCACCACGAGGACGTCGTTGCCCGCCCCGCCGACCAGCGTGTCGACGCCGGCGGCGCCGCCCAGCGTGTTGTGCCCCGCATTGCCTACCAGCAGGTTGGCAAGCGCGTTGCCGGTGCCGGAGAGGTTCGCCGAACCCGCCAGCACCAGCGTCTCGACCTGAGCCGCCAGCGTGTGGCTGACGCTGGCGGTCACCGTATCGGCGCCCTCGCCGGCGAGTTCCGACACGATGTCGCCCGTCTGCTCCACGAGGTATAGGTCGTCCCCCGCGCCGCCGGCCATCGAGTCGTTGCCGTCACCGCCCTCCAGCCGGTCGTTGCCGTCGCCGCCGAGCAGCGTGTCGTTGCCGCCGAGGCCGAGCAGGCGGTCGTTGCCGCCGAAGGCTTCCAGGCGATCCGCGCCGCTGCCGCCGCTCACGGTGTCGTCCGCGTCGGAGGGCAGGCCGGCCAGCAGATCGGCGGTGGCGACGTCGCCATCGGCGAAGCGCACGACCTCGACCTCGGCCAGCCGGTCGGCGCCATCCGCGCCGGTCAGCAGCAGCAGGCCGCCCGAAAGGCCGACCGCGTAGCTGGCGCGCAGGCCGGACAGCACTGCGACGTCCACTCCCGCGCTACCTTCCAGCAGGTCATTGCCGGCGCCGCCCAGCAGCAGGTCGTCGCCCTCGCCGCCGCGCAGCGTGTCGGCGCCGCCAGCCCCGTCCAGCGTATCCGCCCCGTCTAGCACGGCGAGCAGGTTCGCGCCGCCATTGCCCGTCAGCCGGTTGGCCTCCGCATTGCCGGTGCCGCCGATGGAGGCCGTGCCGGTCAGCAGAAGCGCCTCCAGGAAGGCGCCCAGTGTCGTCGTCGCGGCGCTGCGCACCGTGTCGAAGCCGCCATCCGCCGTCTCGACGACGAGGTCGGAGGCGTCGACGAGGTAGGTGTCGTTCCCCGCGCCGCCGGTCAGCGTGTCCGCGCCCTCGGCGCCGTCGAGCGTGTTCGCGCCTGCATTGCCGACCAGCAGGTTGGCGCGGAAGCCGCCGGTCAGGGCGAAGTTCCCGCTGCCGGCCAGTTCCACCCCCTCCACCCATTCCCAGATCAGGGTGTGGCTCGTGGCGACGCGGATCGTGTCGAAGCCTTCGTTCTCGGTCTCGATGACGACGTCCTCGGCATGATCGAGGATATAGAGATCGTTGCCGAGGCCGCCGGCCAGCTCGTCCTTGTCCGTGCCGCCATCCAGCGTGTCGGCGCCGGCTGCGCCCTGAAGCTTGTCCTCGCCACTGCCGCCACGCAGCAGATCGCTGCCGTCGCCGCCGTCGAGAAGGTCCTTGCCGTCCAGCCCCTCGGCCGTGTCGTCCCCGGCGAGTGCCGCGATCTGGTCGTCGGCGGCGGAGCCGACGAGCCAGTCGGCGAAGGCGGAGGGCAGCTTCGAGGCGATCTCGAACGTGGTGCGGTCGCCATCGGCGAAGCGGAACACCTCGATGCCCGAAGCGTGGTCGGTGCCGTCGGCGCCGGAGATCGTGAAGCGCCCGGCGGCATGGGTGATGGCGTAGCCGGCGAAGCTGCCCGAGAAGACGGCGACGTCCGTGCCGGCGCCGCCTTCAAGGCTGTCGGCGCCTGCGCCGCCGGTGAGCGTATCGTCGCCCTCCGCGCCATCGAGCCGGTTCGCCCCGGCATTGCCCCGGATCGCGTTGGCAAGCGCGTTGCCGGTGCCGGACAGGCCCGCCGTGCCGGCCAGCGCCAGCCGTTCGACACGCGCCCCGAGCGTGACGGAGATGGCGGCCTGCACCAGGTCGTTGCCGCCCCCTTCCGCCTCGACCACCAGGTCGCCGGCGGCGTCGACCAGGTAGGTGTCGTCGCCTGCTCCGCCTTCCAGCGTGTCCGCACCCGCGCCGCCATCGAGGATGTTCGCCGCATCCGTGCCCGCCAGGCGGTTCGCCGCGGCATTGCCCGTGCCGGCGGTCGCCGCGCCGGCCAGCAGCAGCGTCTCCGCGCCGGCAGCGAGCGTGTAGGACACGGTGGCGATGACCGTGTCCTCACCCGCGCCGAGCCCTTCCGTCACCAGGTCGCCGGCATGGTCCACCAGGTGGAGATCGTCGCCCGCGCCGCCGACGAGGCTGTCGGCGCCGGTGCCGCCATCCAGCGTGTCCGCCCCGTCTCCGCCCTCCAGCGTGTCGGACTCGGTGCCGCCGGCCAGGCTGTCGTCGCCCGCATCGCCGCCCAGCCGGTCCGCGCCGCCGAGCCCCAAGATGCTGTCCGCGCCGCCGAGCCCGCGCAGCGCATCCGCCGCCGCGGTGCCGGTGATCAGGTCGTCGCTGTCGAGCGAGAGCGCGGCGGCAAGCTCGGCGGCGCCCAGATCGCCATCGGCGAAGCGGAAGACCTCGATGTCGGTCGCGACGAAGCTGCCCTCCGCGCCCGCCAGGGTGAAGACGCCATCCGCCACGCTGCCCAGGTAGTCGGCGCGCGCGCCGGCGAAGCGGGCGACATCGCCCGCGCCGTCGCCACCCTCCAGGATGTTGTCGCCCGCGCCGCCATCCAGCGTGTCGTCGCCGGCGCCGCCGCGCAGCGTGTCGTTCCCGCCGAGCCCGACGAGCAGGTTTGCGCCCGCATTGCCCACCAGCAGATTGGCCGAGGCGTTGCCGGTGCCGGCCAGGTCCGCAGCGCCGGCCAACAGCAGCGCCTCGACCTCGGGCGCGAGCGTCGTGGAGGCTGCGGCCTCCAGGGTATCCGCACCGCCGCCGACCAGTTCGACGACCAGATCCGCCGCGTCGCCGGGGCGGTAGATGTCGCCGCCCGCGCCGCCGCGCAGCGTGTCCTCGCCCGCGCCGCCATCCAGCGTGTCCTGGCCGTCCTCGCCCTCCAGCAGGTCATCGCCGTCGCGCCCGAGCAGCAGGTCTGCGCCCGCATCGCCGGCCAGGCTGTTGGAACCGGCATCGCCCGCGATGCTGTCCGCGGCGCCGGTGCCGCGCGCATGTTCGATGCCCGTCAGCAGCACCAGGCCGCCCTGGCCGAGCAGCGTGCCCTGGGCAAGGTCCAGCGTGCCGCCGATGCCGACCATGTCGACAAGGTCCTCGCCCTCGCCGCCATCGAGGCTGTCGCCCGCGTCGTAGCCGATCAGCGTGTCCGCGCCGGCGCCGCCGGACAGCATGTCCAGGCCGGTCTCGCCGTAGAGGGAATCGTTGCCGCCCCCGCCCAGCAGCGTGTCGTTGCCGCCGAGCCCGAGGATCGTGTTGTCGGCGTCGCTCCCCTGGATGAGGTTCGAGAGGCCGTTGCCCCAGCCGACCCGCGCGCCGCCGATCAGGATCAGGTCCTCGATCGCGTCGGACAGGAGATGGTCGGCGCCGGCGATGACGGTGTCGTGGCCGTCATGCTCGCCCGGCGGGATCCAGGCGCTGCCCTCGTCGCCGCCCGCCCAGTAGCCGCCGGTGTACTCCAGCGCGCGGTCGCCGATGTCATCGACCAGGTACAGGTCGTCGCCGCGCATGCCGTACATCGTGTCGCGGCCCGCCCCGCCTTCCAACGTGTCGTCGCCCGCACGGCCTTCGAGGTAATCGTCGCCCGCGAGGCCGCGCAGGTGATTGGCGGCGGCGCTCCCGACCAGGCGGTTGCTGGCGGCGTTGCCGGTGCCGTCGGCGGCGTCGCCTGCCAGGAACAGCGTGTTGATGCCGGCCTGCAGCGTCCAGGAGACGGAGGCGAAGACGACCTCGCCTATGGAGGGCGCCGTCTCCACGATGACGTCGCCGGCATCGTCCACGTGGTAGATGTCGAAGCCCGCGCCGCCGTCCAGCGTGTCCGCGCCCGCGCCGCCATCCAGCGTGTCGTTGCCGCTATGGCCCCAGAGGAAGTTGGCATCGGCGTTGCCGGTCAGCTGGTCGTTGAACCCGCTGCCCCAGACATTCTCGACGCCTGTCGCGGCTGGCCCGGCGAGGTTCAGCGTCACGCCGGCGGTGGCGCTGTCCAGGAATGCGGTGTCGATGCCGGCGCCGCCATCCAGGCGCAGCGCGGCGGCGGCGTTCATCATCCGGTCGTTGCCGTCGCCGCCGAGCAGCGTATCCGCGCCGCCCCCACCATCCAGCGTGTCGTCCCCGGCATCGCCTTCGAGCAGGTCGGCGCCGGCGCCGCCGTCCAGGCTGTCCGCGCCCGCAAGCCCGCGGATCCAATCGGCGTCCGCCGTGCCGGTGTCCACGTCGTCGAGATCGGTGAGGAGGCGCGGCGCCAGCGGCAGAGACATCAGCAATACTCCTGGGTCCGCGCCGCGACCAAACGAGCCGCACGTCGCCCGCATGCAACTTGGGCCGGCCGAGGATTTAGGGCAGATTAACTGACTCGAAGCTGAACGTTGGATGAATGGCAGATGAACGCAAGTAGCATCAAGGTCAGTCGAGGCATTGGCGGCGCTCGACCAGCGTGAGATGCTCCGCGACCAACGGAGGCTGGTTGTCGCCGCTTTGCGACCGTCATGCTGTGATGTGACAGGTTCCGGCGCGGCGCAGCTCGCGGTAGTCGGTCGATCGCCCGAGGCCGACTTGGCGGGCGGCCGCGGTGGGCGACAGGCCGGCGGCGACGAGCTTCAGCGCCGCCGCTGC
The DNA here is from genome assembly GCA_027487675.1 of Acetobacteraceae bacterium. Lineage (GTDB taxonomy): Bacteria > Pseudomonadota > Alphaproteobacteria > Acetobacterales > Acetobacteraceae > Falsiroseomonas. The sequence continues at coordinate 8,235 of JAIYDD010000002.1, forward strand.
CCTCTCCCGGTCCAACGGCTGCCGGCCCGGGTGCTTGCCTCTGGCCCGCGCCGCAACGATGCCGTCGCGGGTGCGCTCGGCGATCAGCCGCCGCTTGAAGTGCGCGATGGCGTCGAACACGTGGAACACCAACTCGCCGGCGGCCGACGCGGTGTCGAGCTTCGCCTCGAGGCTGAGCAGCGCGACGCCGCGCTCCTTCAGCATGGCAACCGTGGCCAGCCGCTCGGCGAGCAAGCGACCGAGCCGGTCCAGCCGCACCACAGCCAGCGTGTCGCCGCGTCGCGCGTAGTCGAGCAGCGTGACAAGGCCGGGCCGGTCCATCGAGCGGCGGGAGCGAACGTCGGTGAACACCCGGATGGCGACGGCTTGGCGCAGCCGCAACTCCTGCCCAGCGACATCCTGGTCGCCAGTGGAAACCCGCGCATAGCCCAGGACATAGCCCGTGGTGTCCCCGAACCGTCCGGTTCCTGGACGGCCCAAGAGCCACCGCGCGACGCCGGCCGAACCCGTCCACAGACTGCGTCTCCCAAATTGGTCGCGTCCACGATCATCATGTGTGTCCCCGGGACGGGGACGGGCCGTGGCGCGACAAGATCTGCTGACCGACGAGGAGCGCCAGGCGCTGTTCGGCATCCCGCCGACCCGGATGGCCTGGCCCGGCGCTTCACCCTCTCCCTCGGCGAATGGAAGCTGCATCAACGCCTGACCAGCACGGGGAGTGCCGCCAAGCCCGTATCCGGCGCCGATCCGGGGTCCCGGTTCCGCGCCGATCGACACCTTCAACCCTCAGTCCCGGTCGAAGCGGTTCCATTCGGCCGCGCGCAGCAGCCGCTCGCAACCGCGCCGGTCGAGATCCCGGCCCAGGAACTGGCCGCTCGCCTGGACGCGGTCGCGCGCGCGGATCGCGCGTCGCTTTTCAGACGGGCGCATGGCATCGACCTCCTGCGCGGCGTGGAGCCGGGCGCGCGGAAAGCGATGCCGCTGGCCTGGTGCGGCGTCGGCGCAGTAGCGCATGGCACCCGCGAAGGCGCCGAGGCGCTCGGGCGAAGATCCGGCTCGGGCGGGCCCGCCCGCCATCGCCAGCGGCAGGACGAGCAGGGCGAGAAGGAGACAACGCGTGATGTTCATGTGCGCCAGCACATCACCGGCCCACACGACAGGCCAGACATCACCTGCATCGCGCGCCGCCTGGAACTGCCCGATCCGGGCAGGGCGCGGCTCGCGGCGGTGTCACGCCGCATCGGCCAGCACGGAGCGGACCGGCCGCGCGACGACTGCTTCCTCCTCGGTCGGGATGACCAGGATCTCGGCGCGGATGAGGCCGCCCGCGCTCATGCGCCGGGTGCCGGCAGGCCATGCGCCGCGCGGCCGAACAGTTCGCCCATGTGCCGCAGGCGTCGCTGGCCCTCGGCCGATGGCGCGCCGGTGACGGTGGACACCGCCTCCACCAGCGCGAAGGCCTTCGCCGCCGCGGCCTCGTCCCGCGCGAGCATGGAAGGGATGGCGGCGAGCGCGGCCGGCTCGTCCAGCATCAGCATGAAGAGCTGGTCGCGGATCATCGCCTTGAAGGCGCCGAGCGGCATGGCCTTCGCGCCCGTCCTCTCCCGGATGCGGCGCAGCAGCGCGAAGCTGCGCTCGTCCGTCGTGCGGTCAGCCATGCCGACATGGATCAGCGCGCGGATGGCGGCCTCGGTCGGCCCGCCCTCGGCGATGCGGGCGCGAAGGTCCGCGATGGCGCGGTCCACCAGCGCGCGGTGCTCGAGGCTCATGCCCGGCCGCACACGCGGCGGCGGGCCGTCCTTGTCGATGCCGAGGATCGCCTGCAGCACGGCCGAGCCGTAGACGGCCTGGAACAGCTTCTCGCTCGCGGCGTCGCGCGCGTCGCGCACACCGTCCAGCGCGCGCTCCACGACGGTGGAGACCTGCCGCTCCAGCTGCCGGCCCGGGTTGTCCTCCGGCACCGGCTGGCGCGCGGCGCGGACCTGCTCGGCCAGCGGGCCGACCCAGGCCATGAAGGGGTTGCGGTCGGCGAAGGCGGTGTAGCCCAGCCGCGCCGGATGCGCCTGCCGCAGCCATTCCGCCTGCACCGGCAGCAGGGACCCGCGGATCAGCGGCTGCACGAACTGGCAGTAGAGCGCAAGGTTCGCCTCCGACACGCGGCGGACGGCCGCGAAGCGGCGCTCGTCCTCCGGGCTGGTGCCGCCATGCGTGGCGAGGTCGGCGACCTGGCGCGGCTCGAAGCGCAGCACGTGGTCGCCAGTCGCCAGCTCCTCGCCCGGCTCGCCCGCCTTCGGCCGCAGCACCGCCTCGAATAGGCCGGGCGGCAGCACGTCGATCAGGTCCATGTTGGAGGCGAACTCCCGGTGCTCCTTCCGCGCCACCTGGGCGGAGACGAAGATGCCGAGATGACCGATGCTGTCGTGCACGGCATAGACCACGGTCTGACCATGCGCGCGCATGTCGCGCGGATCGGCGTAGAGGTCCGAGACCCAGGACAGCGCCTGCGCCGGTGGCGTGATGTCGTCGCCGCGCGAGCAGAAGACGACGATGGGCGAGCGGATCGCGCGCAGGTCCACCGGCGTGCCGTCCGACAGCCGGATCTCCCCCGTCGCAAGACGGTTGCCGACGAAGAGCTGGTCCACGATGAACTGCATCTCGCCGGCGTTGAGCATGACGTGCCCGCCCCACCAGCGCTCGAAACCGAGATAGCGCTTCTCCTCCCGGTCCACGCCGGCCCAGAGGTTGAACTGCTTGGACCAGAGCGTGTTGGCGGGGTTCAGCGCCTCGAAGTTGGCGACGAGGTACGCGCCGTCGAACTTGCCGCCGCCCAGGTCGCCGGCCAGCGCCGCCATCCAGGAGCCGCCGAGCAGCCCGCCCAGGTAGCGCATCGGCGCGCCATGCTCCTGCCCCGCCCAATAGGAAAGCGGGGAGCCCGCGACCATGATCGGCCCGAAGCTGCCGGGCGAGACGGCGGCCGCCATCATCACCGCCCAGCCGGCCTGGCAGTTGCCGATGGTGCAGGGCAGGCCCTGTGCGTCCGGGTGTCGGCGCGCCGCCGCCTCGACGAAGGCGACACGGGCGCGGAGGATGTCCTCGATGGTCTGGCCCGGCTCCGGCTCCGGCCGGAAGCCGACGAAGTAGCAGGGCTGACCGGCGGCCATCGCCACGCCGATCTCGCTGTCCGCCTTGAAGCCGCCGATGCCGGGCCCGTGGCCGGCGCGCGGGTCGACAATCATGAAGGGGCGCTTCTGCGGATCGGGCGTGCGGCCCTGAGGGTCCCGCACACGCGCGAGCCAGTAGTTCACGGGCCGCGGCAGGGTGCGGCCGTCCAGCACGACGTCGAAGGCGAAGGACAGCACATGCGGGTCCGCGGCGTCGGCGTGCGCGAGGAAGGCGTTGCCGCGGCGGCGCAGCACGTCCAGGAACAGGACGCCGCGCTGCCAGGCATCCAACGCATAGGCCGGCCAGGCGGCGAGCGTGTCGGCGCCCGGCATCGCCGACGGCGGGCCTGGAAGGACAGGAGGCCGGGCCATCACGCAAGTCCCCCGAAGAAGGCGCCGACATAGCCGGCGTAGAGCGCCGGGTTCTCGAGGTTCATCGAATGTCCCACCCCCGGCACGGTGACCAGCCGGCAGTTCGGCATGGTCGCCGCCATCGCCTTCACGTCGGCGGCCGGGATCCAGCCATCCTGCTCGCCCCAGAGCACGAGGTGCTCGTGCGGAATGTCGCGCATGCGGGCGGCCAGCCTGCCGGATCGGTGCTCCTCCGTCAGGTGGCGCGGCGTGCCGAGCCAGATGCCCTCGGCCACCGTGAAGGTCTGGTCCAGGATGCGCTCGAACAGCGCCGCGGTGGGCGCCATTCCGTCGCGGAACTCCGGCATGCTTCCCTGCGCGAGGCTGCGCGGGACGAAGAGGCTCGCCGCGGCGGTGGCCATCACGGCGCGCGTCACGGCGCGGCTGCGGCGCATCTGGTCGAACAGCGCGATGCCGGCCTCGTCGAAGGCGATGCCGAGCGGCGAGACGGGGTCCAGCGCCAGCACCTTGCCGAATCGCTCCGGCTGGCGGACGAGCATGTGGGTGGCGATGACGGCGCCGGTCGAATGCGTGGCCAGATGGCAGGTGCCGATGCCGAGCGCATCCAGCGCCGCCAGCATGTCGTCCGCATGGACCTCCATCGCGTAGTTGGCGTAGCCCGGCGCCGGCGGCGGACGGTCGCTGTCGCCGCAGCCGCGCCAGTCGAGGCCGATCACCCGGAGATCGGCGGGGAACATCGGCGCGGCAAGCTCGATCCAGTCCTTGCTGGCGAGGTTGCCGTGGATGAAGACCACCGTCGTCGGCCCCGTGCCCCAGATCCGGCAGCCGAGTTCCACCGCGCAGGCGCGGATCCGCTGCGTCACTTGTTGAGCACCCCGCCGGCCGCCGCCGCGGGTGGGCCGCTGCCGCCGGCAACCGCCGCCGCGGGCGCGCCGTTCACCAGCCGGTCCACCGCCTGCGGCGAGTAGGTGGAGATCCGCCCGCGCAGCACGAAGTCCACGACGTCGGCCGCGAACTGCACGGGCTCGTCGGTGTGGATGAAGTGCGCCGCATCCGGGTAGATCTTCACCAGCGGCTCGTTGCCGGCTGCCGCCATGCGGGCCACGAAGGGATTGATCACCTGGTTCGCCATGTCAGTCAGGCCGTTCAGCGGCGTGGAGGGGATGAAGGGCTCGCGCGCGCCGAAGGCGAGGAAGATCGGCGCGCGGATGCGCGTCAGGCGGCGGTAGAGGTTGTCCGGGTCGCCCAGCAGCAGCTCCGACGCGATGGAATGGACGTCGAAGATGAAGGCGGTCGCCCATTGCTCCAGCTCGGCGCGGTTGCCGCGGACCATGCCGGTGCGCTGGTCGGTGTGCAGCCGCGCGAAGGGGCTCTCCCGCAGGAAATAGCCGGAGGACGCCGGCTGGACGTTGCCGGCGGCGTCGCGGCGGCGGAAGTTGAAGAAGTCGCGCGCCGACTGCTCGGTGCTGTCGATCTCGCCCTGCAGAAGCCCGGTCTGGTCCCAAAGCTGGCGCCAGCGCGGGAAATCATTGGCCAGCGCCGGATCGAACAGCGCGACGCGGCGCCCGCCGCCGAGGTCGATCTCGCGCGGGAACTCCTCGAGGCCCGCAGGGCCTTCCAGCGTGAGGCTCTGCACCGTCGCCGGCCAGGTCAGCGCGACGCCGAGGACGAACTGGCCGCCGAGGCTGTGACCCATCCAGTGCGCCCGGCCTGCGCCAAGCCGGTTCACGACCAGGTCGTGGATCGCCTCCCGCATGTCCTGCATCGACCGCGCGGCCTGCCGCCCCAGGTTCGGCGGGCCGGACATGCCGTAGTGGGGCAGGTCGGGCACGATCACGCGCAGGCCGCGCGCCAGCGCGTGGCGCATGACGTTGCCGTAGTGCCCGCCGAAGGCGCCCTTGCCGTGGATGATGACGAGCACCGGCGGGTTCGGCTCGTTACCGGCGTATTCGTCCATGTAGCCGATGGTCCAGGTGCGGCCGCGGCGGTCGCGCACCTCGGCGTAGTTCACCGGGAAGGGATAGGTGACGTGGTCGCGCCAGAAGGAACGGCCCGGATCGATGTGCGCCGCGACCTCCGGCCAGCGGAAGTTGCGCACGGGGAAGCGGTCCGGCTGGGACAGCGTCTGCACGTCCCGCATGAATTGCTGGAATACCGGGTCGCTGCGCAGCGCGTTGGGCAGGCCGAAGATGCCGTAATGCGCCATCGGGTGCGGCCGGCCGATGATCCGCGCGCCCTGGATGCGGGACGTCGCGCGCTCGGCCAGGGCATAGGGCAGCCACTGGTCGGTGGTGACGTGCAGCACCAGCGTGTGCGCGCGCGAGCGGTCCAGCCGGTCGTTGATGTTGTAGGCGAGGCCCGTGCGGTTCCGGTAGATCAGGTCCACCGCGTCGAAGCTCTGCGCGAGCGCGCGCATGTTCGCGCCGTCCTCGGGCGTCGGCGGGGTCCAGTGGAAGACGTCGCGCCGCACCGTGCTCCAGGGCTGGGTCACGCGATACTCGAAGGTGAAGCCGGTGTGCGACAGCACGGACCAGGAGAAGGCGACGCCCTGGTGCGGATGCTGCTCGCGCGGCAGGTGGTAGTAGTTGCCGCCCGTCGCGCGCCAGACCGGATCGGATTCGATCGCCGAGGTCGCCAGCTGGAACACCCAGGCGCGGACCGGGTCCTCGCCATCCTCCTGCGTCGTGCCGCCGATCGGCATCACCGCCTGCACGAAGCCGGAGCGCGAATGCATGACGCCCCAGAGATGCGTCTGCGACCCGCCCATCGAGACGCCCGTGACCAGCGCCACGCGGCCGACATTCAGGTGGTCGCGCAGCACGCGGTACTGCGCCTGCACCATGTCGAAGTAGGAGTATTGCGGGAAGCGCATCCCGAGCCCGTCGGAGGGCTTCGACGCCCCCCAGAGCCCGATCGCGTCCATCATCACCACGTAGAAGTGGTCGGTGTCGATGACGCAGCCGGAGCAGATGGCCGGCCCGCCCGACAGGCCCGTCCCGACCACCCATTGCGCGTACATGTTCGTCGCATCGCCCGAGTAGTAGGAGGGGATGACGACGGCGTTGACGATGCGTCCTTCCGCATCGCGCTTCGGCGTGCCGAGCGCGATGTAGGACATGCGGAGCGGCCCTGCGCCGAGGCTCTCGAGCGTCGTGCCGCCCGCGCCGCCGCGCTCGAAGCCCGCGGGATCGTCGAGGTCGTGGCGGCCGCCGAGGCGGAAGCCGGGGATCTCCACCGTCACCTTCAGCGCGTCATGCGCCGGCACGGCGGAACGCCGCGTGAGCGGCTGCGCCTGCTGCGCCGCCGCGGCGGGCGCATTCTGCGCGCCCGCGTCGGGCGCGACGACGAACGCCGCGGCGAGTGCCGCGAGCGCCATCCCGAAAGCGCGGATGCGCAAGGCTTCCCTCCTGGGTGCGTCGTTTTCTAGTGTCCGCATCCTGCGGCAACGGGGTGCAGGCGCACATGATCCGAGGGACGAGTTCGGTGCCCGATCCGGGCAGCCCCGCGCCGCCGCTCGAGGTCGGCGGAAGGCGGCTGAGCTGGCGCCTTGACGGGCCCGCCGACGCGCCCGTCCTCGTGCTGGTGAACGGGCTGACGCAATACGCCGAGCTCTGGACCGCGCACCGGGAGGCGCTGGTGGAGCAGGGCTTCCGCGTCGCCACCTGCGACCTCTTCGGCCAGGGCCGCTCCGACAAGCCGGCGCTGTTCATCGACCAGGACGACCAGGTCGCGGCGCTGCAGGCGATCGTGGAGGCGACCGGCGCGCCGCGCGTCTTCGTCGCCGGCATCTCCTTCGGCGGGCTGATCGCGCTGCGCCACGCCATCGCCCATGCCGACCGGTTGCACGGGCTGGTCGCGATGAGCACCTTCGCGACGCTGTCGCCGCAGTTGCTGCTGCTGGGCTCCGCGCTGCTGAAGGGACTGGCGCTCGGCGGGATCTCCTACCTGCAGGACCTGCTGCTGCCGATGAACCTTTCGGATGACTGGCTCGGCCCGCGGCTCGGGCAGCTGGAGGCGGTGAAGCGAGCGGGCCTCGTCGGCAACGACGTCTTCGCCCTGCAGAACCTGATGGAGAGCTTCGTCGGGTTCCGCACGCTGTCGCCTGACCTGGGCCGGATCGGCTGCCCGACGCTGATCCTGAACGGGGAGCACGACTTCCTCACGCCGCGCCACCTGCACGACGAGTTGCGGCGGGGGATCCCCGACAGCGAGCTGGTCATCGTGCCGCGCGCCTACCACGCCTTCACGCTGGAGCAGCCAGCGCTGACGGCCTCGCTGCTCGGCGACTTCGCGCGGGACGTGCTGGCCGGGCGCTGGCGCGCGACGGGCCGCGGCGGCGGCCGCGTGGCGGTGGCGCCTGAGACGCCAGAGGACACGCTCCTGCCCTTCCCCGCCGGCTTCGACCACCTGCGCGCGATCCCGGTGCCGGCATGACGATGCTCAACCTCGTCGCCTCGGGCCGCGTCCTGCCCTGGCAGCAGGCCAGGCTCGGCGCCTTCCTCGTCTCCGCCTATGGCGCGCTGGCGCGGCTCGGCGCGGGGCAGGCCGCCTGGCTGGGCGGGCCGGCCGGCGTCGCGCTGCAGGCGCAGGGCTTCGCGGCGGCGGGGCTTGTCGCCGCGCTGCTGCGCGCCACCGCGTGGCGGCCGGATCCGTGGGTGGCGATGCGGCTGCCGATCTGCGAGGCGACGTGGCTGCCGCGTCCCGGCGGCGCGGATGCGCTGGCGCTCGGCCTCGCCATCGGGACGGTGGTGCGCCCCATGCCCCTGCTCCCGCACGAGGCGCGACAGGACGATGCCTTCGCCGCCGCGCTGCTGCTGGCGGAAGCCGAGGCCGGGCGCCTGCTGCAGCCGAACCTGCGCTTGCTGAAGGCGATGGCGGCGTCGACGCCGCGCGCCGAGCTGGAAGGCGCCGCCGAGCGTCGCCGCGACGCCGTGGCGGCGCTGTGGGCGGAGCGGCTGGCGGCGCTGGACGACGCCTAGACGGCGCGGCACCCCTCGCGCTGCTGCAGGCGGCAGAGCCGGAAGGCCGTCAGCCGCGCCCAGTGCTCCGCAACGAAGATCACGTCGTCGAGGCTCGAGGCCCGGGCGCGGATCCCGGCGGTCGCGTCGCGCGAGTCAATGGCGGCGGCCAGCAGGCGCCCGGTCTCGGCGTCGGTCAGCTTCATCTCGCCGGCGGCGCCGCCGACCAGCGGGTCGCTGCCCGCCACCAGCGCCACGCCCTCGCGCGCCAGGCGCGTCAGCGGCATGAAGTTGGACGCCGTCGTCAGCGCGGGATTGCCGCCCTCACGCACCTCGCTGATGGCCGCGCTGACGAGGATGGTGGCGGGTCCCGGGGTGCTGGCGATCTCGAAGTCGCGGCCGAGTTCGGCACGCAGCGCCGCCTCCACCGCCTCCGCAACGAAGCGCCGCTGCTCCGCCGTCAGCGGCGTGCCGCCGGGCGGGACAAGGACCTGCACCGGCGCGATCATCACGCGGCGATAGCGTCGGAACTCCGCCGTCGCGTCGCTGTAGGCCAGCACGCCATCCTCGGTGGGCTGCAGCCGCGCCACCACCTCGGGCCCGAGGAAGGCGGTCGGCGCCACGGGATCGGCGCGCCGCGTCTCGGCGCAGCCGGCCGCCAGCATCCCGGCGCAGACCAGGGCGGCAAGCCCGGACAGTCGTGTCATCGCGTTCCCCGCTCCATCCCGGTGCTGGCCGACCGCATCACGCCGCCGCGCGGGGCGCCAGCGCGACCGGCGCGCCTCGCTGCCCGGAACGGGCGGCCGGTCAGTCGGCGAGCGCGGCGCCCAGTTGCATCTCCGGCACGCCATCCGGCACCAGCAGCGGCGCAGCCGTGGCGGCGAGCACGTCCCGCACGGCGACGCCCGGCGCACGTTCCCGCAGCACCAGCCCGTTCGGCGTCGGCTCGAGCACCGCGAGGTCTGTCACGACCAGGCTCACCGGCCGGACCGAGGTGGGCGGCAGGGTCAGCTCCGGCACGATCTTGCTCTCGCCCTTGGCGCTGTGCTGCATCGCCACGATCACCCGGCGCGCGCCGGAGACGAGGTCCATCGCCCCGCCCATCCCCGGCACCAGCTTGCCCGGCACCATCCAGTTGGCGAGCCGCCCGCGCGCATCCACCTGCAGCCCGCCGAGCACGGTCATGTCCAGGTGCCCGCCGCGGATCAGCGCGAAGTTCAGCGCGCTGTCGAAGGAGACGGCGCCGGGCAGCGCGCTGATGAAGCCGCCGCCGGCATCGGTCAGGTTCGGGTCCTCCATGCCGTGCGGCGGCGGCGCGCCGAAGCCGATGATGCCGTTCTCGCTCTGGAAGGCGACGGAGAGGCCAGCGGGGACGTAGCGCGCGACCAGCGTCGGCAGCCCGATGCCGAGGTTCACCAGGCTGCGGTCGCGCAGTTCCAGCGCCACGCGGCGGGCGATGAGTTCCTTGGCGTCCATTGGGGGCGCGTCCATGCGGGTCGCGTCCATCAGCGCGGCCTCTCGACCAGGTGGGTGCACCAGGATGCCGGGCGTGCGGACATGGTCCGGCGGGATGACGCCGACGGGCACGATCTCGTCCGGCTCGGCGATCACGCAGCCGGCGGCCAGCGCCATCACCGGATTGAAGTTGGTCGCGGTGAGCCGGTAGGTGAGGTTGAAGTTGTAGGCGGCCTCATGCGCCTTCAGCAGCGCGACGTCGGCGCGGATCGGCCGCTCCAGCAGGAAGGCGCGGCCGTCCAGCTTGATGACCTGCTTGCCCTCGGCCACCACCGTGCCGACACCGGTCGGCGTCAGCACGCCGCCCAGGCCCGCGCCGCCGGCGCGGATGCGCTCCGCCAGCGTGCCCTGCGGCACCAGCTCCACCTCGATCTCGCCGGCGATCATCTTCCGCTGGGTGACGGGGTTGGTGCCGATGTGGCTGACGATGGCCTTCGTCACGCAGCCTGCGTCGATCAGCCGGCCGATCCCCACGCCCGGCCGCGCCGTGTCGTTGCCGATCACCGTCAGGCCGCGCGCGCCGCGCTCCACCAGCGCGTCCACCACGCGCTGCGGCGTGCCCACGCCCATGAAACCGCCGAACAGCAGGCTGGCGCCGTCCGGTACCAGCGCGGCCGCCGCCGCCGCCGAGATCGCCCTGCGCATGGTCCCTCCGTCGCGACGCGGTTCATGACGCCATGTTGTGCAGGCCGCCGTCGACGTAGATCGTGTCGCCCGTCATGCCGGAGGCGGCGCCGCTGACCAGGAAGGCCACCACGCGCCCGACCTCCGCGATGTCGACCAGCCGCCCCGCCGGCGCGCGGGAGACGGCCATCTCGATCAGCTCGTCGAAATGCGCGATGCCGCTGGCCGCGCGCGTGCGCAGCGGGCCGGGCGAGACGGCATAGGCGCGGATGCCCTTCGGCCCAAGCTCGGCGGCGGCGTAGCGCACGCAGGCTTCCAGCGCCGCCTTCACCGGCCCCATCAGGTTGTAGTGGTCCACCACCTTGTCGGCGCCGTAGTAGCTCATCGTCACGAGCGCGCCGCCCTGCGTCATCAGCGGCTCCGCCAGCTTCGCCATGCGCAGGAAGGACCAGGCGGAGACGCGCATCGCCTGCGCGAAGCCCTCCGCCGAGCAGTCCACCACACGGCCATGCAGGTCCTCCCGCGGCGCGAACGCGATGGAATGGATGACGAAGTCGAGCCGGCCCCACTCGGCGCCGATCCGCTCGAAGGCCGCCTCCAGCTGTCCGGGCTGCTCGACGTCGAGCGGCATGGCGATGGCGGCGCCGAGGCCCTCGGCCAGCGGCCGGACGAAGCGCTCCGCCTTCTCGTTCAGCCAGGTCACGGCGAGCTCGGCGCCGAAGGCACGCAGCTTGGCCGCGCAGCCATAGGCAATGGAGTTCTCGTTCGCGATGCCGACGACGAGCCCGCGGCGGCCCTTCAGCATCCCGCCGACCGGGCTCGCGGGGTCCCAGATGGCGGGCAGGGGATCGGCGAAGGTGGCGGGCATCGGGGCGGCCTCCGGGCGCGGTGCGAGGGGCGTCATACCGGGCTCATGAAGTCCCGACCTGCGGCCGCCGGAGGCGGCCGAGGCCGCGAATGCGGCCCGCCGCACGTGCGGCGAGCCAAGCCGCCGAATGGCGGCGCCGGCGCTTGAGGATGAAATGCGTCAGCATTTCATGAGCCCGGTATGTCAGGGCAGCAGCCGCAGCTCGATGCGGCGGCTTTCCTGGTCGTCGAGGATCGCGGCGACCGAGCCGCAGGCGCTGACGCGCACCCGCTCCGCCGGCACGCCCATCTCGCGCAGCACATGGGCGGCGTGCTCGGCGCGCGCGAGCGACAGGGCGCGGTTGTAGGGGATGCCGCCGTCGGGGTCGGCGAAGCCACGGACCTCCACGACGCCGCCCTGCCGCGCCTGGTCGGATAGGACGCGCAGGATCTCCGTCGCCGCCGGGCCGAGCGCGGCGCTGTGCGGCTCGAAGAAGATGAGAGCGGGCGCCTGGGCGCGCGCCGGCGCGGCGGCGAACATCGCCAGGCAGCAGAGCAGCAGGCGCGCTGTCATCTCGGTCCCTCCACCGCCTTGCCTATCGCAACCCACCCTCACGACCCAGGCAACCGGCGCGGCCGGACTGCCCGTTCCGGGCGGTGGCGCAATCATCGGACGCATGCCGCGGGCCGCATGCCTGCTATGTTGCGGGCATGGACGACGCCCGCCGCCCCAAGGCCGCCCGGAAGGGCATCCCAATCTCACTGCCGACGCGTGACGCGGTGCTGGAGGGCTATCACCGCCGCTTCGTGGAGGCGCAGTACGTCTGGACCTCCTTCCTGCTCGTCCACCTGATCGAGTGCCGCCGCCGGATCGGCGACCTCGACGCGATGGTCGTGCTGATCGTCATCGGGCTCGCCGCGCTGCGCCAGGTGCAGAAGGTGCGCGAACTGGAAGGGGAGCACATCTCGCTCGGCTACATGACGGCCGACGTGCCGGACAAGGGCGAGGCGGTGAACGCCTACAGCATCGCCAACATCACGGGCATTCCCCGCGAGAACGTCCGCCGCCGCCTTGCCGACCTCGCCGAGAAGGGCTGGATCGAGCAGGCGGAGGATGGCGGCTGGCGCATCCGCAAGGCGGAGAGCGGGCCGGCCCGCGCAGCGACCGACCTCGCCGACCTCACGGCGAGCACGGTCGCGCGCATCGCGGATTTTGTCGGCCGGCTGGCCACCGTCTCGGCCGCCGCCGCGGCCGATGCGGCGGCGGAGGGGCCGGCGCCCCCCGCCACCGATCCCGATGCGATGGCCCGCGCCTGGTCCGGCGAGGTCGAGGCGCCCGCCACCCGAACCGGGCACACGCTCGGCAGCCTGCAGCCCGGGCTGCGCGCCGAGCACCGGCGGCGGATCGGGCCGCGCGCCTTCGACCTTGCCGCCGCGCTGGTCGGCGTGCCGGCGGCGCCCGCCGCAGGCGGCCTCCCCGGCGGCGACGCCGCCCTGCTGCTGCAGGGCATGCTGGCCGAGGTCGCAGCGCAGGACCTTCCCGGCCCCGGCGGCGCGGTGCTCGGCGTCGATCTCGACCTGCACGCGACCCCGGCGCCGGAGGAGGAGGTGACGGCGGCGCTCGAGGTGACCTCGGTGAACCGCGCCTCCGGCGTGGCGCGGCTGGCGGGGCGCGTCACCGGCCAGGGCGGGCGGCTGCTGGCGGAGGGACAGCTCCGCGTCCGGCCGGCAGCCTCGCCCGTGCAGGCGGCGCGCCAGCAGCGGGCCGGGCTCCTGCTGCAGATGCACCCCCACATCGAGCGCATCGAGGCGCGCGCCGCCGCGGAGCCGCCGATGCCCGTCGCCGTCGCCTGGCCGACCGACCGCGACAGCCTGCTCGGCCCGCTGGAAGCGGCCCGGCGCGGACTGATCCGCCCGGTGCTGGTGGGCGACGCCGAACGCATCGCTCTCGCCGCGCAGGAAGCCGGCGCCAGCCTGGAGGGGCTGGAGATCGCGCCCGCCGCCGACCCGCACGCCGCCGCCGCGCTCGCCGTGGCGATGGCCCGCGACGGGCGGGTGAAGGCGCTGATGAAGGGCAGCCTGCACACCGACGAACTGCTGGGCGCGGTGTTGGCCCGTGACGCCGGGCTGCGCGGGACGCGGCGGCTGAGCCACGTCTTCCTGCTCGACGTGCCGGCCTATCACAAGCCGCTGCTGGTCACCGACGCGGCGGTGAACATCGCGCCCGACCTGGCGACCAAGGCGGACATCCTGCAGAACGCGGTGGACCTCGCCATCGCGATCGGCATCTCGCGGCCGAAGGTCGCCGTGCTGGCGGCGGTCGAGACAGTGAACCCGAAGATGCCGGCGACGCTCGACGCCGCGCTGTTGTGCAAGATGGCCGACCGCGACCAGCTGCGCGGCGCCGTGGTGGACGGGCCGCTCGCCTTCGACAACGCGATGAGCGCGGCGGCGGCGCGGGTGAAAGGCATCCGGAGCGACGTGGCGGGCGACCCCGACATCCTGCTCTGCCCCGACCTCGAGGCCGGGAACATGGTCGCCAAGCAGCTGGCCTACCTGGCGGGGGCCGAGGCCGCGGGCATCGTGCTCGGCGCCCGCGTGCCGGTGATCCTGACCAGCCGGGCGGACAGCGTCGCCGCCCGAGTCGCCTCTGCGGCCATGGCCCGGCTGGTGGTGGCGGCCGGGGGCTAGGCCTCGGCCGGCGGCGTCGTCACCCAGGCCGTGCCGGCGCGCAGCCGCGCCGCGCCGTAGTCGAACAGCGCGCGCATGTAGGCGGGGTCGAAGGCGGTCTCGTAGGGCGCCTCGAAATCCTCGCCGACATAGGCCAGGCTGAAGCCGATGCCCGCCCGCTGCGCGCGCAGCCAGATGCGCGTCACGTCGTAGCCGCCGCTCGCCTGCGTCATGGTGGACACCGCGGCGGCGAGGATGGAGACGGTGCGCCGCGCCGTCTGCTCCCGCCGTGCGCGGAGCCGGCCGTTGCGGATCACCCAGATGCGCGTCGGCGCCTGCGTCACCTCGCGCGCACGCTGGGCGAAGGCGACGCGCTCGGGGAAGAGGAAGAGCTGCGCGACGGCGCCGCCATCCACGTGCATCTCCTGGAACCGGCGGCCCTCGGCCTCGACGTCGAACATCACCGGCGGGAAGGCGCCGGGGATGCTGGCGGAGGCCAGCAGCACGCGCCGCGCCAGGTCCAGCGCGCCGGGCACGCCGCTGCGCGCGATGGCGCCCATGTTCCACACCACGCCGCGCCGGGCGTCGAGGTCAGTCGTGCCGATCAGCAGCACGCGCCCCGCATCGTAGGCGGCGGCGATCTCGGCGAGCATCTCCGCGTCCAGGAAGCGGGCGATGGTGGCGGCGAGCGGCGCGCTGTCGCCCACCGCGTCGTCGAGCAGCGCCGCCGTCCATTGCCGCCAGGCGAGCACGCGCGTGATGTCGATGGTGGTGTAGACCTCGCGCAGCTGCGCGTCGCGCTGCGGGCCGAGGAAGGCGAAGGGCGCGGTCAGCGCGCCGGTGGAGACGCCGGTGACGACGCGGAACTGCGGCCGCGTGCCCTGCCGCGTCCACTCCGTCAGCATGCCGGCGCCGAAGGCCCCGTCCTCCCCGCCGCCCGACAGCACCAGGATGTCGGCCGGCGCGTCCGGGCGGCCGGCTGCGCGCGCCGCCGCGGCGCGCGCCTGCTGCTCGCCGAGCCAGCGCAACAGCTCCTCGTTCTCCTCGTCGGCGTAGAAGCGGGCGCCCGGGATGCCGGGGATGCCGGCCCGGGTCGCCAGCGCCTCCGGCACGGCGGGCAGGCGCGGCAGGCCCGCGCAGGCCGAGAGGCCCGCCGCGGCCCCCGCGCCGAGCAGCCCGCGTCGCGCGAGGCTCAACCCTCGAGCTCCTTCGGCCAGGAGAAGAACACGCCGATCTCGCCCGGCATGCCGTCCGGGTAGGTGATGACGCGGGCGAAGAAGCGGAAGCCGCGCGGCTGCAGGTCCTCGCGCCAGAACTCGTAGACGCGGCGGGCGGCGCCGGGCAGCGTCTCCTCCCACCCCTCCAGCGCGTTGTTCACGTGCCGGCCGCCATCGGGGCAGAGTTCCGAGGGGAAGGCGAAGAGCATCAGCTCCTTCTCCCCGTCGCCGAATGCCCTGGCGATGCGGCGCATGATGGCATGCTTGTCCTCCGGCGTCAGGCGATACGCCTCGAAGGCCTCGGCGTACTTCGCCGCGGCCGCCTTGTTGCGGCGCAGCGCCTCGGTGTCCTCCGCACGCTCCTGCGCCCGCCGCGCCTCCCGCTGCGCGATCAGGTCGTCGAGCGAGAGCCAGATCCCCTCGGTCATGCGATGCTCCTCTCCTGCGGGGCGCCGGCGCGGGCCGGCGGCGGCGCGGCCGCGCACCGCCTCGCGCAGCCGCTGGAAGACGACGTAGAGGCCGGGGATGACGAAGATGCCGACCAGCGAGGCGGCGAGCATCCCGGCGAACACCGAGGTGCCCACCGCCTGCCGCGTCGCCGCTCCCGCGCCGGAGGCGATGACGAGCGGCACGAGGCCCATGATGAAGGCGAAGGAGGTCATCATGACGGCGCGGAAGCGCAGCCGCGCCCCCTCGATCGCCGCCTCCTGGATGGTGGCGCCCTTGGCGCGCGCCTCCATCGCGAACTCCACGATCAGGATGGCGTTCTTCGCGGCCAGTGCGATCAGCACGACGATGCCGATCTGCGCGAAGACGTCGTTCGGCAACCCGGCCAGCCAGAGCCCCGCCATGGCGCCGGCCACGCCGACCACGACCGAGACCAGCACCGCGGCCGGCATCGCCCAGCTTTCGTAGAGCCCGACCAGCACCAGGAAGGCGAAGACGACGGCGAGCGCCAGGATGAACAGCGTCTGCCCGCCCGCCTGCCTCTCCTGCAGGGCGGTGCCGGTCCAGGAATACGCGAAGCCTTCCGGCAGCGCGGCGGCCGAGACGGCCTCCATCCCGTCCAGCGCGTCGCCGGTGGAGCGGCCCGGCGCGGGCATGCCGCTGACCGCGACGGCGCGCAGGTTGTTGTAGCGCACCACCGTGGCGGGGCCGACCACCAGTTCCACGGTGGCCAGGTTGCGCACCGGGATCAGCACGCCGTCCGGCGTGCGCACCTGCACCTCGAGGATGTCCTCGACCTGCATGCGCTGCTCGGCCTCGGCCTCCATCACGACGCGCCAGCTGCGGCCGAAGAGGCCGAAGTCGTTGACGTACTGGCTGCCGAGCGCCGCCTGCAGCGCGCGGAAGACATCCACCGGCTCGAGCCCAAGCGACTGCGCGCGGTCGCGGTCCACCTGGAGTTCCAGCAGCGGCGCGGCGGCGGACCATGTAGTGTAGGCGAACCCGATGCGCGGGTCGCCGTTGGCCGCCACCACCATCCCGCGCGCCGCGGCGGCGAGGTCGGCGGGCGCGGCGCCGCCCAGGCTCTGCAGCATGTACTCGAACCCGGCCGCGTTCCCGAGGCCCGAGATCGGCGGCAGGTTGAAGGGCGTGACCACCGCCTCCGGCAGCGCCGCGAAGTCCCGTCGCAGCCGGGCGAGCACGCCCCAGATGCTGTCGTCCGGCGACGTGCGCTCCGCATAGGGCTTGAGGCCGACGACGAAGAGCGCGCGGTTGGGCTGCGCCACCGCGTCCAGCACCGAGAAGCCGACGACGCTGGTGACCGAGGCGACGGCGGGCACGCCGCGCACGATGCGCTCCACCTCCTCTGCGACCGCCGCGGTGCGGTTGACCGAGGCGCCGTCGGGCAGCTGCGCCTCGATCATGAAGGCGCCCTGGTCCTCCTCCGGCAGGAAGCCGGCCGGCACGGCGCCGGTCAGGTAGGCCGTGCCGACCGCCGCGCCGCCGACCAGGAAAAGCGTGGCCAGCATCCGCGGGGCCAGACGGCGCACGACGGACCCATAGCCGTCCCGCGCCGCGTCGATGCCGCCCTGCATCGCCCGGATCACCCGCCCGGGCGTGCCGCCGCGCTTCATCAGGATGGCGCAGAGCGCGGGCGAGAGGGTCAGCGCGCAGAGCGCCGAGATCAGCATCGAGACGGAGACCGCCATCGCGAATTGCTGGTAGAGCCGCCCGACGATCCCTGGGATGAAGGCGGTCGGCACGAAGACCGACAGCAGCACGAGCGTGATGGCGATGATCGGCGCCGTGATCTCCCGCATCGCGAGCTTGGTCGCCTCGGCCGGGGAGAGCTCCGGCCGCTCGTGCATCACGCGCTCGACGTTCTCCACCACCACGATCGCGTCGTCCACGACGATGCCGATGGCGAGCACCAGGGCGAGCAGCGAGATCGTGTTGGCCGAGAAGCCGAAGGCGAGCATCACGGCGAAGGTGCCGATCAGCGCGACCGGTGCGGCGATGATGGGGATCAGCGTCGCGCGCAACTGTCCGAGGAAGACGAAGACGACGATGCCGACGAGCAGGAAGGCCTCGAACAGGGTGTGGACCACCTGCTCGATGGTGGCGGTGACGAAGACGGTGGTGTCGAACATCACCTCGTGGCGGATGCCGTCCGGGAAGCGGGCCGAGAGCCGCCCCATCGCCTCCCGCACCGCCGTGCTGACCTGCACGGCATTCGCCCCGGGCGCCTGGTAGATCGCGATGGCGGCGGCCGGGCGGCCGTTGAAGCGGGCGAAGGCGTCGGCCGTCCTGGCACCGAGCTCCACCCGCGCCACGTCGCCGAGCCGCACCACGCCGCCATCGGCGTCGGCGCGCAGCACGATGGCGGTGAACTCCTCCGGGCTGCGGAGCCGGCCCTGCGCGGTCAGCGTCAGCTGCTGCTGCTGGCTCTCCACCACCGGCGCGCCGCCGATGCGCCCCACGGCCGCCTGCACGTTCTGCGACCGCACCGCCTTCGCCACGTCGTCGGCCGAGATGCCGAGGGAGGCCATGCGCCTCAGGTCGAGCCAGATGCGGAGCGCATAGTCCTGCGCGCCGAACAGCGATGCCTCGCCCACGCCGGGCACGCGCGCCAGCTCGTCCAGCAGGTTGATGGTCGCGTAGTTCGACAGGAACAGCGCGTCGTAGCCGCCGCCCGGTGCGTGCAGCGCGACTACCTGCAGGATGGCGGAGGACTTCTTCTTCACCGTCACGCCCGCCTGCTGCACTTCCTGCGGCAGGCGGGAGAGGGCGCGGCCAACCCGGTTCTGCACGTTGACCGCGTTCGCCTCGGGGTTCGAGCCGACCTCGAAGCTGATCGAGAGCCGGTAGCTGCCGTCGTTGCCGGCCGTCGAGCGCATGTAGATCATGCGCTCCACGCCGTTCACCTCGCTCTCGATGATCTGGCCGACGCTCTCCTCCACCAACTGCGCGTTGGCGCCGGCGTAGAAGGCGGTGACGTCCACCTGCGGCGGGACGATGTCGGGGAACTGCGCGACGGGCAGCGCGCGGATGGCGATCAGCCCGGCGAGGGTGATAAGCACGGAGAGGACGATCGCCAGCCGCGGCCGGTCGACGAAGGGGGCGGAGATCATGAGCCCGCGCCGGAGAGCGGGCGCGGCGCGACCAGCGCACCGGGTCGGACGCGGGCCTGGCCCTGGGCGATCACCGTGTCGCCGGCCGAGAGGCCTTCCAGCACCACCGCCGTGCCGTCGCGCCGCGCCTCGGTCCGTACGCGGCGGATGGCGGCGCGGTTGCCCGCCTCCACCACGAAGACGTAGCTGCCCTGCTGGTCGGCCAGCAGCGCCGATTGCGGGATGACCAGCGCCTGCTGCGGCTGGGCGAGTTCGAGCACGACGCGCACGCCCATGCCGTCCAGCAGCACGCGGCGGGGGTTGGAGAACACGGCTCGCAGCGGCACGCTGTCGGTGCGCGCATCGGCCTGCACGCCGCCGAAGTCGATCCGCCCCGTCTCGGGATAGGTGGAGCCGTCGGGCAACACCAGCCGGACGCGGATGCCGCCCACGCCGCGCTCGGCGCCGGCCGTCCGCGCCTCAACGAACTGGCGCTGGCCGATCGAGAAGGCGACGTGCATCGGGTCCTGCCGCACCAGCACGGCGAGCGCCCCGCTTTCCGGCCCGACCAGGTTGCCGGGGGAGACGGCGGCGGGGCCGATCTGGCCGGCGATGGGCGCCCTGATCTCCGTGTAGGAGAGGTTCAGCTCCGCCTCGCGCAGCGCGGCGCGGGCGATGGAGAGGTCCGCACGCGCGCGCAGCTGGTCGCCGCGGCGCTGGTCGAGCGTGGCCTCGGGGATGGAGCGCGTGCGCCACAGCTGCCGCGCCCGCTCGTACTGGGCCGAGGCGACCTCGAGGGTCGCCTCCGCCGCCTCGATCGCGGCGCGCCGCTGCTCCACCACAGCCTCGTACGGGGCGGGGTCGAGGGTGAAGAGCACGGCGCCCTCGGCGACGTCCTGGCCGTCCGTCACCCGCCGCGCGCCGAGCGTGCCGCCGACGCGGGCGCGGAGCTCCACCCGGTCCACGGCGCGGACGCGGCCGGTGAACTCCGCCTGGCGGGCGATGTCGCGCAGCGTGGCCTCGACGACCAGCACGGGCGCCGCGGGCGGCGTCCCCTGCGCCAGCGCGGTGCCGGCCGACGCCACGAGCAGCAGCGCCGCGAGGAGGCTGCGCCTAGCGCCGGCCACGGCGGCCATCCTCCATCCCGCGGCGATAGGCGTCCTCCTCCCGCCGCTTGTTCCGGTCGTGCAGGTAGCCGCCCGCGGCGCCGACGCCGGCGCCGGCGCCGATCAGCGCGCCCCAGCCGGCATCGCCGGTGAAGGAGCCGATGAGCGCGCCGCCCGCTGCGCCGATGCCGGCACCGGTCACGGTGCGGCGCGTGGTGTCGTCCATGTCGGCGCAGCCCGCGCCGAGCAGCGCGAGGGCGAGCGCGGCCCCGGCGATCCGCGGCCGGGCGCGTCGGTCAGCGGCGAGGGCAGGCATAGGTCTCGTCCATGAACTGCGCGAAGGCGTTGGGGGGGAAGGCGCGCAACTGCTCGGGGCGCGCCTGGGCCCAGGCGACGAAGCGGTCGATCGGCTCCTGCCGGCTGGCGGGCAGGTTGCAGTGCAGCGGCGGCGCGCCGGCGGGCCGGTCGGCGAGCAGGGTCGAATAGGCGCCGGTCAGATAGCCGTGGCAGAAGGCGCGCGCCTCGAGGTAGCGCGACGTGTCCGGTCGCACGGCGCAGATCTCGACGATCTCGCGCGTCTCGCGCCCGACGAAGCCGCGTGCCTCCGTCCCCGGCTGGGCGGCAGCGGGCGACGGTGACAGGGCCGCCCCTGCCAGGAACGCCCCCGCGAGCGCAACACGCCTTGGCACCATGCACCTCCGGTCCGTCCGCGC
This sequence comes from Acetobacteraceae bacterium, assembly GCA_027487675.1. Taxonomy (GTDB): domain Bacteria; phylum Pseudomonadota; class Alphaproteobacteria; order Acetobacterales; family Acetobacteraceae; genus Falsiroseomonas. The sequence continues at coordinate 28,974 of JAIYDD010000002.1, forward strand.
GACCGGCGCCGCGCCTGGCTGCGGCGCCGCCCTTCCGGCTGCGGGCGCGCCGAGGGCACCACGCGTGTGCGGCAGGGGCTAGCGGCAGCGGCCGGGATCGCTGCCCGGAACGGGCAGTGCGGCAAGCGGGGGACATCGGATGCGGCCCGGTGCAGGGGCGGTGCGCGACGGCGGGCGCAGCGGGAGAGGCCGCTTCGAGCGGGGGCGGTCTCGGCGGGCCACGCGTTCGCTAGCCCCCGGCCCGTCGCGCCGCGCGTGGACGCGCGCTAAGCCGCCACGGGCGGCCTGTCCGTGCGCCTCGAGCCGCTCGGCGACGGCAGGCGACAACGACGGCACCCGAAGGCGGCCGGCACACCCGGCCGTCGTCGCCGCCTTCCGCGGCGGAAGGCGGCGGCCGGCGCCGATGTCCGCCGCGACATGCGTCACCATAACCGCGGCGAGGGCCGCGCGAGATCCGCGACCGCGCGCCCCCGCGCAACGGTGGCGCCTTCGGAGTGCCAGGCTACGCGGCCGCAGCGCGCGGCAGCGCCGGCCTTTCGCCGCCGATTCGGCGGGTCAGCGTTCCGGCCGCTTCCAGAACGGTCGGCCGGGCGGCGGCCAGGGCTTCCGGCGTCCAGCGGATCACCGGGGCCGAGAGCGCGAGGGCCCCGGCGAGCTTGTCGCCCGGGCCGAACACAGGCGCGGCCATCGAACCGGCATGCGGATCCGTCGCGCCCATGGTCACGATCGGCAGGTCGAGGGCCGCGACACAGGCGGGCAGCGGCCGCGGCGTGAAGGCGCGCAGCACCTGCGCGATCGCCGAACTGTCGAGCGGCAGCCAATCGCTGACCCGCACATGCATCCGAAGCAGATGCGGGCTGTCCACGCGGAACAGGCAGAGCCGCTGCTCGCCGCGCCGGACGTCGAAGGCCGCCGTCTCGCCGGTGCGGGCGACGAGTTCCTCCAGCATCGGCATCACATGCGCCTCGAGCCGGAAGGACTGGGTGTAGATCGTGCCGAGGCGCAGGACCTCCGCGTCCAGCCGGTAGGACCCGTCATCCTCGCGCGCGAGGCAGCCATGCTCCTCGGGCGAGATGGCCAGCCGCATGATCGTGCTCTTCACCAGCCCCGTGCGGTCGGCGAGCTCCGCCAGGGACAGGGAGCGGTCGCCCTTGCGGAAGGCGGAGAGCACCGCCAGCGCGCGGTCCGCCGAGGCCACGCCTTCCAGCGCCGGTCGCCGCTTCGCCTTCTCCGCCATGCCTGCCCCCGGTCGCCTGGGCTTCTCCAGCCCGGATCCAGCCGGGCGCGCAGGATGCTGCCCGTCTCGCCCTCCGTGACGAACAGGTCGCGCGCATCGGCTCCGCCCAGGCAGAGATCGGTGGTGGACGCCCCGGCGCAGGAGAGGACGGCGAGCGTCGGCTCGCCCCGCGCGTTGACGCGCCACACGGTCCCGACGCCGGTATGCGCGACCAGCAGCTGGCCGTCCGGCGCGAAGGCCAGCCCGTCCGGCCCGCCGGGGCCGCCATGCAGATGCAGGAAGATCCCGGTGTCGCGCAGCAGGTCGTCCAGCGGATAGCGCTCGGCCTCGCGATCCCAGAGGTGATGGTGCGGGTCCACGATGGGCAGGTCCGGCAGGAGGATGGAGCTCGACGGGGAGGTGGCAGGGCACGCAAGCTGGCTGGCCGGAACCAGCCGCGACGCGACGTTCGCCGGGTTCGCTGCCGCGCCGTCGGGGCATGTCCGGGCCATCAGTTCCCCACCAGCGGCGCGAGCCGCGGCGGCCTGGGCGCCGCGGCCAGCAGCGCGCGCGTGTAGTCGTGGCGCGGCCGGTCGAGCACGGCATCGCGCTCGCCTTCCTCCACCATGCGACCCTGATGCATGACCAGGACGCGGTCCGCGATCTCCTCGACCACGCCGAGGTCATGCGTGATGAAGAGGCAGGCGAAGCCGCGCCGCCGCTGCAGATCGGCCAGCAGCGCGAGCACCTGCTTGCGCACCGTCGCATCGAGCGCGCTCACCGCCTCGTCCGCGACCACCAGGGCCGGGTCGCGGACCAGTGCGCGCGCGATCGCGACGCGCTGCCGCTGGCCGCCGGACAGCGCGTGCGGGAAGCGATCGCCGATCCCGCCGAGCCCGACCTCCTCCAGCATCGCCTCGGCGCGTGCAATCCGCTGCCGCGGCGGCAGGCCGGCGGGCAAGCGCAGCGGCTCGGCGACGATGTCGCGGACGCGCATCCGCGGATCAAGCGAGCCATAGGGGTCCTGGAAGACGACCTGGCAGGCCAGCCGGAACGGCAGCAGCGCGGAGCCGGAAAGGCGCGTCACCTCCGCGCCGCGGAACCGCAGCGTGCCGCCGGCGATCGGCGCGAGGCGCAGCAGCGCCCGCCCGAAGGTCGTCTTGCCGGAGCCGGACCCCCCGACGAGGGCCACGACCTCGCCGGGCTGGATGGCGAGTGACACGCCGCGCACCGCCTCCACCGGCGGTGCGCGGCGCAGCCAGGCGCCGCGCCCGGGGAATGTCACGAGGAGGTCCCGCGCCTCGATCAGCGGCGGCGCCGGAGGGCGCGGCGGCCGCGCCGGCCCGCGGCGCGGCAGCGCGGCGACCAGGGCGCGGGTGTAGTCCGCGCTCGGGCGGGCCAGCAGCTGCGCGGCGGGACCTTCCTCCACAGTGCGTCCCGCCTGCATGACCAGCGCGCGGTCGGCGTAGCGCGCGACCAGGCCGAGATCGTGCGTGATCAGCAGCAGCGCGCTGCCCTGCTCGCGCGCCAGCGCCTTCATCAGATCGAGGACCTCGGCCTGCGTGAGCGTGTCGAGCGCGGTGGTCGGCTCGTCGGCGATCAGCAGGCGCGGCCGCAGCAGCATGACGGACGCCAGCATGATGCGCTGCCGCATCCCGCCGGAGAATTCATGCGGGAAGGCGGCCAGCCGCGTGGCCGCGCCAGCGATGCCGACGCGTTCCAGCATCGCGACGCAGGCGTCGCGCCGCTGCGCGCGCGTCAGGCGCGTGTGCAGTGCCAGTCCTTCCTCGATCTGCGCGCCGACCGTGTGCGCGGGATTGAGCGAGGTCATCGGCTCCTGGAAGACCATCCCGATGCCGGGGCCCCGCAGCTGGCGGAGCCTGCGCGCGGAGGCCGCGGCGAGATCCTCCTCCCCGAGGAGAATGCGCCCCGCAACCTGGCGCAGGCCGGGCGGCAGCAGGCGGATGACCGCGCGCGCGGAGGCGGACTTGCCCGAGCCGCTCTCGCCCACCAGCGCCAGCGCCTCGCCGGGCGCCAGCGCGAAGGAGAGGCCGTTCACCACGCGCTGGGCCCCGGCCGCGACGGACAGGGCCTCGACCCGCAGCACCGCCGCGCTCATGCGCCGTCCCGCGGGTCGAGGATGTCGCGCAGCGCGTCGCCCAGCAGGTTGGCGCCGAGCAGGCACGCCGCGATCATCGCGCCCGGCGCGATCGAGAGCATCGGCGCCTCCAGCATGAAGGGCCGGGCGGAGGCGAGCATGTTGCCCCAGGTGGCAGCCGGCGGCGGCACGCCGAGGCCGAGGAAGTTCAGCGCGCTCTCGGACAGGATCACCCAGCCGAACAGCGAGGTGGCGAGCACCGTGACCGGCGCGACGGTATGCGGCACGACGTGCCGCAGCAGCGTGTAGGCCTCGGAATTCCCGAGCGCGCGGGAGGCTTCGACGAATTCGCGTTCGCGGATCGACAGCACCGTGCCGCGCACGACGCGCGCGACGGTCGGGGCATAGGCGAGGCCGAGCGCCAGCACGATGCCCCAGCGCGACGGCCCCATCACCGCGAGCAGCCCGAGCGCCAGCAGGATGCCGGGAAACGCCAGCAGCGTGTCGTTCAGCGCGCCGAGCACGCGGTCCACCCAGCCGCGCAGGTACCCGCCCGCGAGCCCGATGGCCAGGCCGAGGAGCAGCGCGACCACGACGGTCGCCGCCGCCACCGTCACGCTGGTGACGGCGCCCGTCATCAGGCGCGAGAGCACGTCGCGGCCGAACTCGTCCGTGCCCAGCCAGTATTCGGCCGAAGGCGGCCGCAGGCGGCGGCGGAGGTTCGTCCGCACCGGATCGTGGGGCGTCCAGACCAGCGCGGCCGCCGCCACCGCCAGCACGAAGCCGAGCAGCGTGCCGCCGATGACGAGGTTGGGACGAAGCCGCATGCGCCGTCAGTCCGCCGTGACGCGCGGGTCGAACACGGGATAGAGCAGGTCGACGGCGAGGTTCACCAGCACGTAGATCGCCGCGATGAACAGCATCACGCCCTGGATCACCGGATAGTCGCGCGCGAAGATCGCATCCACCAGCAGCCGGCCGAGGCCGGGAAGCGTGAAGACCGTCTCCATCACCGCGATCCCGCCGAGCAGGTTGCCGAGCACGAGGCCGATCAGCGTCAGCGTCGGCGCGAAGGCGTTCGGGAAGACGTGCCGCGCCAGCACGCGCCCTTCCGGCACGCCCTTCGCGCGCGCATGGGCCACGTAGTCGAGCCGCAGCACCTCGACCGTGGAGGCGCGCGCCATGCGGATCAGCACGCCCGCCTCCACCAGCGCGAGCGTCACGACCGGCAGCAGGATGGCGTGCAGGGCGCGCCAGGGATCCTCCGCGAAGGGAACCCAGCCCACCACCGGCACCCAGCCCAGCCACAGCCCGAAGACCAGCAGCAGGATCAGTCCCAGCCAGAAGGAGGGCATGGAGAGCAGCAAGGTCGCGACCGTCACGGTCGCGACGTCCGCGAGCGAATCCTGCTTCCACGCCGCCAGCATGCCGAATGGAACGGCCAGCAGCGCCGCGGCGCCGACGGCGGCCAGCACGACCGGCGCGGTGACGGCGAAGCGGTCCAGCAGCAGCGGCCCGACCGCCTCGCCATTCGTGATGGAGCGGCCGAAATCGCCGGCCGCCACGCGCTCCAGCCACAGCAGGAACTGCACCGGCAGCGGGCGATCGAGGCCGAGCGCGGCGCGGAGGTCCGCCACCGCCTCCGGCGTCGCGGCGTCGCCCAGGATCAGCAGCGCCGGGTCGCCCGGCACCAGCCGCATCAGGAAGAAGACGCTCGCAGCCGCCAGCAGCAGGGTCGGCAGCGCGACGAGCAGCCGCCGCAGGACGTAGCCAGCCACCCGATCAGCGTCCCGCGGCCTCGTCCCGCCCCGTCACCGCTGGATCCGGACGCCCCAGGCGCGCGGCGCGTCCACGGCCCAGCTGCCATAGCCCTGCACGTGGCGCGGCGTGACGCCATGCGTGACGGAGGAGTAGAGCGCGACCATCGGCACCTCCTCCAGCAGGCGGCGGTGCATCGCCTCGAAGGTCGCGCGGCGGCGGATCGCGTCGGTCTCGCGCATCGTCTGCTCGAGCATCGCCTGGACCTCCGGGTTGTCCCAGGCCTTGCGCGGCTGCGTTGCCTTGGGGCCGGTGAACATCTCGTAGGAGAGCGAGGGATCGAGCCGGGCGGAGAAGCCGAAGGCCATCATCTGGTAGTCGCCGCGGGTGTAGCGGTCGAGCTGCGTCGCCCATTCCAGCACCTCGAGGTCGCTCTCGATGCCGGCGTCGCGCAGCATGTCCTGCACCAGCACGGCGATCTCGTAGAAGGCCTCGTAGCGGCGGGTGGTCACGATCCGCAGGCGCTGGCCGCGATAGCCGGCCTCCGCGGCCAGGCGCCGCGCCTGCGCGACGTCGCGCGGCGGCACCTCCGCCATCGCCGGCGTGAAGAAGGTTGAGCCGACCGGGATCGGTGCGCGCGAGGGGCGCGACGTGCCTTCGCTGACCGCGCGCACCAGCTCCGGCACGTCGAGCGCGAGCGCGATGGCGCGGCGCATCCGCACATCCTGCAGCAGCGGGTCGCGAGTCTGCATCAGCAGCACCTGAAGGTCCATCGACGCGGCGGAGTGGATGGAGATCCCCGGCCGCTGCCGCAGCTCCGGCAGGTCGCGGGACCGCGCGTCGGGCAGGATGTCGATGTTGCCCGCGAGCAGCGCGGCGCGCGCCGCGGCGTCGTCGGGGATGATGGTGAAGCGCACGCGCTCGACCATCGGCGTCTTGTTGCCGGCCAGTCCGTCCGGCGCGCCGGGCAGGGCGGCATAGTTCTCGAAGCGCGTCAGCTCCACGAACTGTCCGCGCCGCCACTCGCCGAGCCGGAAGGGCCCCGTGCCGACCGGCGCACGCCAGGAGCCATCGGGGTTCAGGCTGTCCCGGTGCCAGATGCCCGCCTGCCCGCAATCGGGCCGCGCCAGCATCGTCAGGAACAGGGCGGAGGGCTGTTCCAGCCGGATCACCACGGTGCGCTCGTCCGGCGTTTCGACCGCGGTGATGCGCGTGACGGACGAATCCAGGTCGCCGCGGCAGCGCCAGTTGGTCTCGCGCCGCATGTAGCGCTGCATCGCGAAGGCGACATCGGCCGAGGTCAGGGGCTGGCCGTTGTGGAAGCGCACGCCGGGCCGCAGCGCGAAGGTGTAGGCGCGCCCGTCCTCCGAGACCTCCACGCGCTCGGCCAGCATCGGCCCGACGGAGGCATCGGCGCGCAGCGCGACCAGGCCCTCGACGACATGCCAGACGATGCCGTCCGTGTTGGCGTCACGGTTCACGCCCGGGTCGGTCGAGCGGATGTCGGCGTTCAGCCGGATCCGCAGCGTATCCTGCGCCGCGGCCGGGACCGCGAGCGCGACCGAGGAGGCGGCGGCGAACGCCGCGAGCAGCGCGCGGAAGCGCATGGTCCCGAACCCTCTCCCGTCATCACCGGGTGGCTGCGACGTGCTGCATCCCGGTTCTTCATTTGCACAGAATACCAAACGAGCGCTACACACAAGGGACACCATGCCAGCGCCCGTCACCAGCCTCCATCACGACCTGGCCCGCGCCGCGCGCGCGCTGTTCGTGGCGGACGGCTTGGGGCCGGGCACGAAGGTGGCGGAAGCAGCGCTCGCCGCGCGGCTGTCCGTCTCCCGCACGCCGGTGCGGGCGGCGCTGCGCCTGCTGGAGGAGGCCGGCATCACGCGGCGCGACGGCCGCGCGATGGTGGTTGCCGATCCGCAGCGCGACCTGCCCGAGCCCGCCGGCGCCGATCCGGCGGAGGAACTCGCCGTCGCCATCGCGCGCGCGCGCGCGGAAGGCGGGCTTCCCGATGCCGTTCGGGACGCGGACCTGATGCGCGCCTTCGGCCAGCCGCGCGGCGTCGTCGCCCGGGCCCTCGCGCGCCTGGCGGGCCTCGGCGTGGTGGCGCGCAACCCGGCGCAGGGCTGGCATTTCGTGCCCGGCCTCGCGGGCGAGGAGGATCGCGCCGGGGCGCTTCGCTTCCGCCTGGCGGTCGAGCCAGCCGCGCTGCTGGAGCCTGGCTACCGCCTCGATCCCGCCTTCGCGCGGGAGATGCGCGCGGCGCATCGCGCCGTGCTGGCGCGGCGCTGGCGCGACCGCGACGCCGTCGCCTTCTTCGAGATGAACGCGGCCTTCCATGCCGGCCTCGCGGCGGGCAGCGGCAACCGTTTCTTCGCGGATGCGGTCGCCGCGCAGAACCGGCTGCGGGCCCTGCTGAACGCCGACTGGCGCTTCGGCGCGGGGCGTGTGCAGGAAAGTTGCCGGGAGCATCTGGCGGTGCTGGACGCGCTGGAAGCCAGCGCGAACCGCCGTGCCGCCGCGTTGCTGGCGGAGCACCTGCGGAGCGCGGGACCGTGATCCCGCGCGAAAGCTCGCTCTGGCGCGCCACGGCGGAACCCGCGCCCGGACTCGTCCCGCTTGAGGGCGCGCAGGAGGCGGAGGTGGCGATCGTCGGCGCCGGCTACACCGGCCTCGCGACCGCCCTGGCGCTGGCGGAGCGCGGCGTGGCGGTGACCGTGCTGGAGGCGACAGAGCCCGGCGCCGGCGCCTCCGGCGCGAATGGCGGGCAGGTGATCCCGGGGCTGCGCCACCTGGCTTCCGATCTCGTCGCCGCCTATGGCGAGACGCTGGGGCGAAGTCTGCATGCGCATGGCGCGGGCGATGCGGACCGGCTGTTCGCGCTGGTCGCGCGGCACGGCATCGCCTGCGAAGCGACCCGCAGCGGCTACATCCAGCTGGCCGACACGCCGGTCGCGCTGGCCGAGGCACGGCGGCGCCACGCGGCCTGGGCGGGGCTGGGCGCGCCGGTGCGCTGGCTGGACGCCGAGGAGGCGCGCGCGCTGACCGGGGCGGAGGGCTACCTCGGCGGCTGGATGGATGCGCGCGGCGGCACGGTGCAGCCGCTGTCGCTGGCCCGCGGCCTGGCGCGCGCGGCGATCGCCTGCGGCGCCCGGCTGCATGCGCCGGCGCGGGTGACCTCGATCCGGCCGGAAGGGCGCGACTGGCGGCTGGCGACCGCCGCCGGCTCGCTCCGCGCGCGCCGCGTGCTGCTGGCGACCAACGCCATGTCCGCGGGACTGTGGCCCGGACTCGCCGAATGCTCCATGGCGGTATGGTCCTTCCAGACCGCGACGGCGCCGCTGCCGGCGGACACGCCGGTGCTGCCGGGGCGACAGGCCGTGTCGGACACGCGCCGCGTCCTGCGCTACTGGCGGCGCGACGCGGCGGGGCGGCTCGTCGTCGGCGGCAAGGGCACGCTCCGCGCCCCGCACGGCCCGCGCAGCTTCGCCGTGCCGGAGCGGATGCGCGCGCGGCTCTATCCGGCGCTGGCGGATGCGCCGCCCGAGTTCTTCTGGGGCGGGCGCGTCTGCATCTCGCTCGATCGCCTGCCGCGCCTCTTCGCGCTGGCGGAGGGCGTCTTCGCGGTGATGCAGGACAACGGCAAGGGGGTGGCCTGGTGCACCGGCCAGGGCACGACGCTGGCCGACCTGCTGGCCGGCGCCGATCCGCGCGACCTGCCGCTGCCGCCGGCGACGCCGCTGCGCCCGATCCCGCTGCATCCGCTCCGCACGCTCTACGCCGCCGCCGGATCGCTCTGGCTGCGCGCGCAGGATGCGCTCGACCGCGCGAGGCCCGCCGCATGAACCTGCTCCGCAACGCGCCCGGGCCGGAGGAAGGCTTCTGGCTGCCCTTCACCGCGATGCGCGTCTTCGCCGAGGCGCCGGTGATCTTCGAGCGCGCCGAGGGCATGCACTACGTCACGCCCGACGGCCGCCGCGTGCTGGACATGATGGCCGGGCTCTGGTGCGTGAATGCGGGCCATGCCCATCCGCGCGTCGTCGCGGCGATCCGCGAGGCGGCGGGGCGGCTCGACTTCGTCTCCTCCTTCCGCATGTCGCATCCCGGCGCCTTCGCCTTCGCGCGGCGCCTGCTGGATGCGGTGCCGGCGATGCACCGCGCCTTCTTCTCGAACTCGGGCTCGGAGGCGGTGGACACCGCGCTGAAGATCGCGCGCGCCTATCACCGCGCGCGCGGCGAGGCCGGGCGCGTGAAGTTCATTGGCCGCGCCAAGGCCTATCACGGCGTCGGCTTCGGCGGCCTCTCGGTCGGCGGCATCGCGCGGCACAGGCGCGACTTCGGCCCGCTGCTCGGCGACGTCTTCCACCTGCCGCTGCCGCACGACCCCGCGCGGCGCTTCCTGCGCGGCCGGCCGCCCGCGGATCCGCGCTGGTCGCAGGCGCTGGAGGAGATCCTGGCCGTGCAGGATCCCTCGACCGTCGCGGCGGTGATCGTCGAGCCGGTGACCGGCTCCGGCGGCGTCTATCCGCCGCCCCTCGGCCACCTCGAGGCGCTGCGCGCCATCTGCGACCGGCACGGCATCCTGCTGATCTTCGACGAGGTCATCACGGGCTTCGGGCGCCTCGGCGCCTGCACCGCGGCCGAGGCGCTGGGCGTCGCCCCCGACATCATGGCCCTGGCGAAGGGCCTGACCAACGGCGCCGTGCCCATGGGCGCGACCCTGGTGAACGAACGCGTGTTCGACGCGTTCATGGCCGCGCCGCGCAGCGCGCCGGAGTTGATGCACGGCTACACCTACTCCGCGCATCCCCTGGCCTGCGCCGCAGGCCTCGCGACGCTCGATGCCTACGCGCAGGAGGGCATGTTCGCCGCCGCGTCGCGCATCTCGCTTCCCTTCGCGGCGGCGCTGCTGGCGCTGGAAGGCGGGCCGCATGTCGCCGATGTGCGCTGCTGCGGCCTGCTCGGCGCGGTGGACCTCGCGCCGCGCGAAGGCGCCGCCGGCGCGCGAGGCGCGGAGGCCGCGGAGCGCTGCCTTGCGGACGGGGTGCTGATCCGCGCCGCCGGCGACACGCTGGTGCTGTCGCCGCCGCTGGTCGTCAACGAGGCGCAGGTCGAGGAGACCGTCGCGGCGATCCGCCGCGCGCTGGCGACCCTCGCCTGAGCTATTCCGCCGCCCGAGACGTCGTCCCGGCGTGCAGGCTGTAGGTCGTGAAGCGGCGGTTCAGCGCCGGCAGGGGTGCAATCTCCATGTGGCCGTCGGCCGGGCGCATCAGGATCATCGCGACGGTGGCGGAGAGGTTGCCGCCCATGTTCATGCGCGGCGGGCGGCAGACCGACCAGGGCGACTGCCAGTCGTCGAGGAAGGCCGCGCGCAGGTCGTCCAGCGTCAGCCACCCGCGCTTCGGCCGCAGCGCGTCCAGCACGCGCCGGTCGCGGTAGACGCTGTCGGGCGTGTTGGCGATGCCCGTGTCCTTCAGCTTCGCCAGCGCCACCGGCGACCGCCAGTGGTTCGCATGCACCAGGATCCCGTCTTGGGGCTCGAGAAGGAAGGATTCGTCCGGGGCGCATTCGATGTCGATGGCGAAGCCGGAGGCATGGGAGACCATAATGTTGTTCGATGCCGATTTCGGCGTGGCGTAGAAGGTCCGGATCGCCAGCGCCAGCTGGGCCTGTTCCAGCGCCTTGCGCCGCAGCAGCGCCAGCGGCACGCCCTCCTGCCGGTAGTCGCGGTCGGATTCGAGGTAGTTGGCCGTCACCGCGATGCCCGCCGCGTTCAGCCCCGCGCGCGCCAGGCCGCCGGCCTCGACGAAGGTCAGGATGTCCGGCCCGTCGTCGCGCCGGATGCGCAGCACGACGCCGGTCTCGGCGCATTCGCTCTTCCAGTCCCAGTTCTGCCCGTGCAGCAGCGTGCCGTCGGCCGTCGCCTCGGGCAGCAGGATCGCGCCGGTGCAGCCATCCGGATCGTCCTCCGCCGGCATGCCGCGCCGCGCGAGTTGCAGGATCTCGGTCCGGCAGTTCAGCAGCATCACGTCCTCGAACGCGACGTCGGCGCCGCGGGCGATGCCGCGCATCTCCGCGACATAGGCCGGGTCGAAGGCCTCCACGCGCGGGACGAAGGCACGCGCCAGGGCATGCACGCGCCCGGTATCCAGCCCGGCCCCACCGAGCTGCGAGTGATAGTGGCCGAGACTGCGACGGACGCGGCCGGCCGCCTGCCGGCCGTAGGATTCGCCGCGCGTATCCGGCGCGCCGGACAGATCGATCAGCGGGAAGGGCGGCACGGCGTCCACGGCTCACTCCGTCGTTGAGCAGCCTATGTCGCATGCTCGCGCGGCAGCGGCCAGCGGCGGTGCCGGCCCTCCGCATCGTCGCCCAGCCCGGGGGCGCCCGCGGCCGCCGCGCGGTGTCGTGCGACGTCCTGCGCTGCCAGTCCGGCTTCCCCTGGCCCCGGCTGCACCGGTCGCTCGCGCCCCGGGCCTGGTCGCGCCTGGCGAACCTCCGCCGTCGAAGCGCGCGGCGGCCTTCCAACTCGCCACGCGCAGGATGTGACGGCAACTCGGCGTCACGCCGTCGGAGCGACTGGCTTCATCTCAGGCCTCCACCGACCGGTCTGCCAGTGACGGCAGACGCGACGCGAAGCCCGGGCGTCATCGTCCGTGCCGGCGCCCTTTTCGCGCCGCCGACCGGGTCGGCGGTGCCGCAGCCATCCGGGCTGCCGCACCGCCGCGTCGCGCCGCGGCGGCCCTGCGCACGACGGTCGCCGGGATGACAGGCTTGATCAGCCCGTTGCCGGCAAGCGGGATCCCGATCCCCTTCGGCGTGTCGCCAGCCCGGCAAAGGCTGCCGGTACGGGCGTTGACCAGCATCGGGTAGATCGCATCGCCCGGAGCAGGACGGTGCGACCAGGTTCACGCTGGCGGTCCCGGCCCGCGCGAGCGGGACAAAGGCGCCTCTCACCGCCGCCACCAGCGGGATGCCGGCCGCGACGCCGATCGCGAGCCGAACACCGCCCCGGCGTCCGAACCGGCTGAGCGCGGCGGGGCATGGGGTTCGGCCGGCGCGAATGGCTGCCGCCGCAGGGCGTGGAAGCTACGGCCCGACCAGGCGCAGCCCGCCGGGCAGGCGTCGGTCCCTTTGATGCATGTGGAAATGGAGGCCGATGTCGGCTCATGTCCGGCCGGCCGGCTTCGGTTGTCATCGAAATTTAGCACGCCGGCGTAAGATTATTCGATTATCATTCAATCATGGAAACGCGTGATGCCGCCGCCGCCTTCACCGCCCTCGGCCAGCCGACGCGGCTCGAACTGGTGCGTGAACTCCTGGCTGCCGGTCCTTCCGGGCTGCCGGCCGGTGAGATCGCAAGCCGGCTCGGCGTGCCGGGCTCGACGCTGTCCTTCCACCTGCGCTCGCTCGAGGTGACCGGGCTGGTCGCCTGCACGCGGCACGGAAGGAGCCTGGTCTACGCGGCGCAGGTCGCGCGGCTGCGGGCGCTGATCGCTTTCCTGACCGAGGCCTGCTGCGGCGGCGATCCCGCACGCTGCGGCGACCTGCACCGGCTGTTCAACATCGATGGGGAAACCGCCAGCATGGAAAGACCGACCTTCAACGTGCTGTTCCTGTGCACGCGCAATTCGGCCCGATCGATCATGGGCGAGGCCATCCTGAACCGCATCGGCGAGGGGCGGTTCCGCGCCTTCTCAGCCGGCTCCGCGCCGAGCGAAACCGGGCCGCTGCCCGAAGTGCTGGCGCAGCTGAAGGCGCTCGGCCATGACGTCTCGGCGCTGCGCTCGAAGTCGTGGGACGCGTTCACCGGCCCCGATGCGCCGCGCATCGATTTCGTCATCGCGCTCTGCGACACGCTGGCCGGCCAGCTATGCCCCGATTTCGGCGCGACGACGATCACCGCGGCGTGGCCGCTGCCCGATCCCGCGAAGTTCAGCGGCAATGCGACCGAGCGCGCGACGCTGCTGAACGAGCTCTACGCCGCGCTGCACCGCCGGCTCGGCATCTTCACCGCGCTGCCTTTCGACGCGCTGGACCGCATGGCGCTGAAGGCGCGGATCGACGAGCTTGCCGACCCGCACGCGATGGCGCGCTAGTGCCCTGCCCCTTCCGTCCGTCGGCCCCGCCGACGGATGGAAGGGATCGCGAGGGCACGTACAACAGACGCTGGCGGCACGGCCGCGAAAGCCGAAGGACTTCGCGATGGGGACACTGGGCGCTGTTCTCTTTGGCTTGCCTCTCCGCGGCATTCGCGCGACGGGCGGCGAACTTCGCGGGCGGTACATCAGGCTGGCAGGCCGGGAGACGAGCGGATGAGGGTCGGCATCAGCGGCATGGGCCGCATCGGGCGTCTGGCGCTGCGCGCGGCCATGGGCGCGGCGGAGCGGCCGGAGGACGACCCGCGGCGGGGCAACCGGCTGGAGGTGGTCCATCTCAACGAGACCAAGGGCGGTGCCGCGGCCTGCGCGCATCTGCTCGAATTCGACAGCGTGCAGGGCCGCTGGCGCGCATCGATCGCGGCGGAAGGGAAGGACACGCTCCGCATCGGCGACCGGCGCCTGTCCTTCTCGGAACACCCGCACCCGGCCGAGATCGCCTGGGGGGATGCCGGCGTAGACGTCGTGCTGGAATGCACCGGCAAGTTCCTGTCGCCGGAGACGCTGGAGGGTCACCTCAAGCGCGGCGCGAAGCGCGTGATCGTCGCGGCACCGGTGAAGTTCGACAGCGTGCTGAACGTGGTGGTGGGCGTGAACCACCACCTCTACGACCCGGCGCGGTACCCGATCGTCACCGCCGCCTCCTGCACCACCAACTGCCTCGCCCCGGTGGTCAAGGTCGTGCATGAGGCGATCGGCATCCGGCACGGCCAGATCACCACCATCCACGACCCGACCAACACCAATGTCGTCGTGGACGCGCCGCACAGGGACCTGCGGCGCGCGCGGAGCGCGATGCTCTCTCTGCAGCCGACCACCACCGGCAGCGCGACGGCCATCGCGCTGATCTACCCGGAGCTCAAGGGCAAGCTGAACGGCCATGCCGTGCGCGCGCCGGTGCTCAACGCCTCCCTGACCGATTGCGTCTTCGAGATGGCGCGCGAGACCAGCGCGGAGGAGGTGAACGCGCTGTTCGCCGCCGCCGCGGCCGGTCCGCTCGCGGGCATCCTGGGCTACGAGGAGCGGCCCCTGGTCAGCGCCGACTACGCCCGCGACACCCGCAGCTCCATCGTGGACGCGCCGAGCACGATGGTCACCGACGGCACGCTGCTGAAGGTCTACGCCTGGTACGACAACGAGATGGGCTACGCCTGCCGCATGGTCGATCTCGCCTGCCACATGGCCGACGCCGGGATCTGACGCGATGGGCAGCAGCGCCGCCGTGCCGGCGGGTTCGGGCACGCGCAACTACGCCATCGTCACCGCGGCCTATTGGGGCTTCACGCTGACCGATGGCGCGCTGCGGATGCTTGTGCTGCTCCACTTCTTCCAGCTCGGCTACTCGCCCTTCACGCTGGCCTTCCTGTTCCTGCTGTATGAGGCCGCCGGGATCGGCGCCAACCTGATCGGTGGATGGCTGGCGACGCGCTTCGGCATCACGCGCATGCTGGCCATCGGGCTCACGACGCAGATCGCCGGCTTCCTGATGCTGTCTGCCCTCTCGCCGGGCTGGGCGGCGGCGCTGTCGGTCGCGTGGGTGGTCGCGGCGCAGGGCGTCTGCGGCGTGGCCAAGGACCTGACCAAGACGGCGAGCAAGAGCGCGATCAAGCTGACCGCCGGCGAGGCATCGGGACGGCTTTTCCGGCTCGTCGCCTTCTTCACCGGCAGCAAGAACGCGATGAAGGGCGTGGGCTTCTTCCTCGGCGGCCTGTTGCTGGAGGTGCTCGGCTTCCGCGGCGCACTCTGGGCGATGGCGGCGGCGCTGGCCCTGATCCTCGCCGGCGTGGTGCTCTCGCTGCCGCCGCTGATGGGCAAGGCAAAGGCCTCGAAATCGGCGAAGGAGCTGTTCGCGAAGAACCGCGGCGTCAACCTGCTGGCCGCCGCGCGGATCTTCCTGTTCGGCGCGCGCGACGTGTGGTTCGTGGTCGGCCTGCCGGTCTTCCTCTACGCGAGCGGCTGGACCTTCACGATGGTCGGCGGGTTCCTGGCACTCTGGACCATCGGCTACGGCGTCGTGCAGGCCGCGGCACCGGCGCTGGTGCGACGCAGCGCGGACGGAATGTCGGCCGAGGTGCCGGCGGCGCGGCTCTGGTCGCTGCTGCTCGCGCTCGTCCCCGCCCTGCTTGCGGGCGCGTTGCTCGTGGAGGTCGCGCAGCAAGACATGGTCATCGTGGCCGGCCTTGCCCTGTTCGGCGTCCTCTTCGCGGTCAACTCCTCGGTGCACTCGTACCTGATCCTCGCCTATGCGGGATCGGAAAAGGCGGCCGAGGATGTCGGCTTCTACTACGCGGCAAATGCGACCGGGCGGTTCGGCGGCATCCTCGCCTCCGGCCTGCTGTTCGGCATGGGCGGCCTGGCGGCCTGCCTCCTCGGATCGGCAGTGATGCTGGCCGCGTGCTGGGCGCTCACGCTGCTGCTGCCCGATCAGGGGACCTTCCCCGAGCGGGCCGGGATCCCGCCATCTCCTGCCGCGAAGGACCAGCCTGCCCGTCCCGCATCGCCGGGCGCGGATTGACGCAGCGGCAGCGATCCAGCGGAGCGGCCGGCGCGCCCGGGCAACACCGGCGGGGCGGTGACCGCGAAGGCTGCGATCTGCCCGGCCCGCAGGACGACCCGCTGCGCCGGGGCCGGCCGTCCGCCGGGGTGGCGCTCGCCACCCCCGGGCGCTGGCTGGCAGCGCCGTCACCCTCGGCCCGACGCCGCTGCCCCTCGATTGCGCCATCGCCGGCGTGCGCCAGATCGAGGGCGGCATGTCCCGGCTGTCTCGACAGCGCACTGCAGACGCCAGTCGGCCTGCGCTTCGCATGGCCATCGCGACGCACGGCCATCATCAACTGCGGCCCGGCACGTGACCGACGCTGCCGGGTGGCGCGAGACCCTCGCCGCGCACCGATGGGCAGCGGCCAGGGTGAGGGCGATGCGGTCATGCGACGTGTTCATGCACGCCGAGCTGCATCGAGAGATCGCCTTCGATGCAGCAAGTGCTCGCGGCGACAGCCTGGCCTTCCGGTCGCGCGCAATGCACTTGCGACGGAAGGCCGCCGCAGCGGGCGGATCCTCGATTCGGCCATGAAGGATCGCGTCGGTGTGTCCACGGCATCTCGGCCTTATCGGCCGCTGCCCTCACCCCAGCCGCCGATCCGCATAGGGCTCGTTCCGCGCCAGCCGCGCGAAGCCCAGCCGCGACAGGTCGATGCTGCGGAACCCGCCATGCCGGATCAGTTCCGCCACCGCCCTGCCTGCCGCCGGCGCGTGCATGAAGCCATGGCCGGAAAACCCCGTGAGCAGGTAAAGGTTGTCCAGGACGCCGGTCGCGGGCCCGATGAAGGCGTTCTGGTCGAAGGCGTTGAAGTCGAACAGCCCGGCGGTCGCGCCCAGCAGCCGCACCCGCTCGAAGCCCCGGATCCGCTCGGCCAGCGCAGGGCGCATCACCGTGTCGAAGAAGGCAGGGTCGATGGCCAGGTCGAAATGGCGCGGCATGGTGGTGGATTGCACGCCGCCGCGCCAGTTCTCGCCGAAGGGGCGGAAGGCGATGCGGGCCCAGTCCTTCAGGAAGGGCTGCGGGCGCGATGGTTCGTCGCCCGCGAAGTCGAAATCGTAGCGCAGCAGCGGGCCCACCGGCAGGCGCAGCCCGGCGCGTTCGGCCAGCACGCCGCTCCACGGACCGGCCGCCAGCACGAAGGCCGGCGCGACGAGCCGTTCGCCGGAAGCCAGGCGCACCGCCTCCACGCGACGGCCGGCGGTCTCGAACCCCGCGACCTCCCCGGCCAGGAAGCGCACGCCGCGCGCCGCTGATGCACGGCGCAGCCCGTGCAGCACGCGCATCGGGTCGGCCCAGCCATCGCGCGGGGAATGCACGGCGGCGCCGATGCCCTCCGGCCGCACCATCGGGAAGCGGGCGGCCACCTCTTCGGGCTCCAGCCAATGCGCCTCGACACCCTGGGCGAGTTGCAGTTCCAGGTTGGCGGCCAGGTTGGCGATGCCGCCGGGGCTCGCGGTCACCAGGTAGCCGGCCTCGACGAAAGCGGCGTCCGTGCCGGTGCCGTCCACCTCCGTGTGGCGCGCGAAGTCGCGGTAGAAGGCGATCGAGGCGTCCGACAGCGCGATGTTCTCGGGCAGCGCGTGCAGGCGCCGCACGCCGCCGGTCTTCGCCCAGCCGGTCTGGGCGTTGGCGTAGCTCTCGTCGCGCTCGATCACGGCGACGCGCGCGCCATGCGGCGGCGCGGCCAGATGGAAGGCGGCGCTGCAGCCCATGGCGCCGCCCCCGATGACGATGACGTCGTGCATCCGCGCCCTCCCGGCCCCGTGCGGCCGCTACTGGATGGTGATGTTCGCCTCGCGGATCACGCGGCCCCAGCGCTCGGATTCCGACCGCACGCGCGCGGCGAATTCGTCGACGGTGGAGCCGAGCGGCTCGATCCCCGCCGCCCCCAGCGTCCGCTGCACCTCGGGTGCGGCCAGCGCTTCCCGCATCGCGGCGTTGAGCTGCTCGACCACCGGGCGCGGCGTGCCGGCCGGCGCCCAGATGCCGAGCCAGACATCGACGACATAGCCGGGCAGCCCGGCCTCGGCCGCCGTCGGCACCTCCGGCAGGCCGGCGTAGCGGCGCTCCCCGCCGATCGCCAGCGCGCGGAGGCGGCCGCTGCGCACATGCTCGAGCACCGTCCCGGCGGAGAGGCCGAGCAGCTGCACCTCCCCCGCGATCGCCGCCGTCGCCGCCGGCGCGCCGCCACGATAGGGCACATGCGTCATGCGGATGTCGGCCAGGCGTTCCAGGAAGGCGATGGCGAGGTGGTCGGAGGCGCCGATGCCGGAGGAGCCGAAGTTGATCTCGCCCGGCCGGCGCTTCGCGAGCGCCAGGAACTCAGCCAGCGTCTGCGCCGGCACGTCGCGGTTGACGGAGAGGATGGTCGGCGTGGTGCCCGCCAGCCCCACCGGCTCGAAGTCGCGCAGGTGGTCGTAGGACAGCCGCGCGAGATGCGCCGTCGTCACGAACCCCACGTTCCAGAACAGCAGAGTCGTCCCGGTGGCGGGCGCGCGGGCCACCACCTCCGCGCCCAGCGCGCCGCCGGCGCCGGGGCGGTTCTCGATCAGGATGCGCTGGCGCAGCACTTCCGACATGCGCGCGGCGAGGATGCGCGCGGTGACGTCGGACGCGCCGCCGGGCGCGAAGGGCACGACCAGCGTGATCGGGCGGCCGGGCGCGTCCTGTGCCCGCGCCGCCGGGGCGGCGAGACCGGCGGCCAGGCCCGCCAGCAAGCCGGAACGTCGTGTCAGCATGGCCATGTTCTTTCTCTCTCCGTGGTCGGTGTCGGGTCCGGCCGTGCCGGCGCGGGGACATGCCGGCCGGCGCCAGACCTTGCTTGCAGCCGCCGACGGCGGCTGAGGCGCCGAATGGCGCCCGCGGCAAGTGCCGCGAAGCCAAGCCGAGCGCCGGCGTCTGAGGAGAAATGCGCCAGCATTTCCGCCGACCGGTCTCAGGCGTCGATCTCCCCGGCGATGCGCGCCAGCCGGGCCGCCGGCAGGCGCAGCCCGCCGCCCTCGATCGCGGCGAGCAGGCTGCCCACGACCAGGCCGGAGGAGCGCGCGCCGGGCGCCACCGGCTCCGCCGCGATGGCGACCTCCAGCGTGCCGAAGGCGCCGCGGGCCGCGATCGCATGGCGGGTGCGGGTCGCGGCGGGGTCGCAGAACAGCTCGACCTCGGTGCGGTCGAAGCCGGCGCCGGCGATGGCGATGGCGGCCGTGACGTTGGCGTTCTTCGGGAAGACGGTCGCGGCCGCGCGCGCGCTGCCGGAGAACAGCAGCTGCGGCGGGCCATCCTGCGGCAGCGCGCCGGCCAGGGGATGCCCGCGCCAGGAGGATGGCGGCGCGTATTGGCGGTAGGTCACGCGGTCGAGCCCGATGCCGCGCGCCGCCGCCAGCCCATCGAGCCCCGCCACCGCGCCCGATGCCACCACCAGCGCCGCGCCGCTGCGCTCCGCAGCGCGCGCCAGCGAGGCCGCGCAGCCCGGCCGCGCCAGCGCGCCGATCGAGACGGCGAGGAGATCGCGGCCGGCCGACAGCACGGCCGGCCCCAGCTTCTCCAGCGCATCCTGGCCCGCGCATTCCACGACGCTGTCGGGCCCGGCGGCGAGCAGCGCCTCGATCGTCGCGACCGCCTCGCCCAGGCCCGGCACCGGCCGCGCGCCGCGCGCCATCGCGGCGCAGAGCCGGCCGCTTGCGGCCAGCGCCCGGGCGGTCGGCAGGCCCAGCGCGCCGAGCCCGATCAGGCCGATGCGCGCCATCGCGGGATCAGTCCGGCCGGAAATTGCCGGCGCGCACCACGCGGCCCCAGCGTTCGGTGTCGGCCACCATCAGCGCCGCCATCTCGGCCGGGGTGTTCGGCGTGGGCTCCGCGCCCATCTCGCGCAGGCGCTCGGCCAGCGCCGGCTCGCGCAGGATGGCGGCGATCTCCGTGTTCAGCCGCGCCACCGCGGCGGCGGGCGTGCGGGCGGGGGCGACGAAGCCGGCCCAGAAGGTGCCGGTCACCTCCGGCATCCCGGCCTCCGCCGCGGTCGGCACATCGGGGATCGCGGAGACGCGCTGCGGCGAGGTGACGCAGAGCCCGCGCACCCGCCCCGCGCGGATATGCGGGGCGGAGGCGGGGATGTTGTCGAACAGCATGTTGACATTGCCCGCGATGACATCCAGCAGCGCCGGCCCGTTGCTGCGATAGACCACCTGGTTCAGCTCGATGCCCGCCGTCTGGCGCAGCAGCTCGGCGAAGATGTGGCTGGAACTGCCGCTGCCGCCGGAGGCGTAGCTGACCTGCCCCGGCCGGCGCCGCGCATACTCCGCCAGCTCCCGCAGGTTGGTCACCGGCAGGGAGGGATGCACGACCAGCACGTTGCCGCTGTCATAGGCGCGGATCACCGGCGCGAAGTCGCGCGCCACGTCGAAGGGCAGGTTCGGGTAGAAGGACGGGTTGACGGTCAGCGCGCCGGCCGTGGTCAGCAGCAGCACATGGCCGTCGGGCTCGGCGCGCGCCACGAATTCGCTCGCGATGTTGCCGTTGGCGCCGGAGCGGTTCTCCACCAGCACCGGCACGCCGAGCCGGGGGGAAAGCCGCTCGGCCAGCAGGCGCCCGATCATGTCGGTGGCGCCGCCCGGGGCGAAGGCGACGATCACGCGGATGGGCTTCGAGGGGAAGGCCTGCGCGCGCGCCGCCGGCACCAATGCCGGCACCAGCGCCGGCGCCGCCAGCGCGACGAACAGGCTCCGCCGGCGCATCCCCTGGTCCTTGGCGGGCTCGGTCATGGTCGTCGCTCCTTTCGCTGCGCGGCGGCGCGGCCGCCCTGGTCAGTCCGTGACGAAGCGCAGCACCGTGCCGCAGGCTTCCGCCGCGGGAACGACCAGCCCGGCCGCGCCGCGCGCGAAGGGAATGTCGCCCGCCGCCAGCGCCGCCGCCGCCGCCGGCAGGCTTTCCACCACGATGTCGAGCGCGGCCATGGCGGGCGCCTCGACGCCCGGCAGGCCGAGCCCCTCCGCCTCCGCCGCCGCCGGCGTCAGGAAGACCAGCCGCCCGGTGCCGCCATCGGCCACCGCGATGCCGCCCGGAATGCGCGCCACCGCCGCCGCGCCGAACAGCCGCGCATAGGGCTGCGCCAGCGCCTCCGGGTCGGGCACGATGCTCGTCATCGCCGCGCAGCGCCGCGCGGTGTTGGCGTGGCGCAGCCAGTCCGGCCGGCGCAGCAGCTCGGGCGTCAGGTGCTGGATCATCAGGATGCCGGCCAGGCCGGGCGTGTCCGCCTCGTCCAGGAAGACCAGGCGGAAGGAGGGCCGCGTCTCGCCCTCGGGCAGTTCGAAGCGGCGGGTCAGCACGCGCGGCTCGCGCGGGGCGAGGCCGGCGGCGCGCGCGGCGGCGAAGGCGCCATCGCCGTCGGCGACGGCGAAGGCGCAGCCCATCAGCCCCTCGCGCCGGGCCAGGAAGGTGTCGAGGTGATGCAGGTAGCGCGAGGCATCCACCACGCCGCGCAGTTCCAGGTAGTCGGCCCCGAACATGATGCACCAATTGCCGGTGCCCCATTCCAGGTGGCTGCCGCGCGGCGGGATGGTGAAGCCCAGCCGCACGAAGCGGCCATGCGCCTCGGCCATGTTGCGCACGGCGATGACGGGATGGTCGATGCCACGGATGCCGACGGCCATGCGGGTCCCTTGCAGCCTGCGTGGCCGGAAGGGCGGCCCGCTACGGGCTAGGATACGCAGTGCCTCGGATGTTATGCAATCGCTACTGAACCGGATACGCCGATGCCCACACCGCCCGCCCCCAGCCCCGGTCTTGCCGCCCTGTCGGTCGCCGACCTGCTGCGCGCCGAGATCACCGCCGGGCGCCTCCTGCCCGGGGAGGCGCTGCGCCAGGACGAGGTCGCCGGCCGCTTCGGCGTGAGCCGCATCCCGGTGCGGGAGGCGCTGCGCGCGCTGCAGGCGGAAGGGCTGGTGGACTACGCGCCCAACCGCGGCGCCGCCGTGGCGCGCATCTCCACCGAGGAGATGCTGGAGATGCTGGAGGTGCGAATCGCGCTCGAATGCCACGCGCTGCGTCTGGCCGTGCCGCGCATGGCCGATGCCGATGCCGAGGCGGCGGCGCGGATCCTTGCCGAATACGAGGCCGCGCCCGGCCCGGATGCCTGGGCCGACATGAACTGGCGCTTCCACTGGGCGCTCTACGCGCCCTGCGATTGCCGCCGGCTGCTGAAGGCGATCGAGGAGAATTACGGCCGCTTCAGCGTCTTCGCGCGCCGGCACGTCTCCGCCGTGGCGGGCAAGGAACGCCCGCAGCGGGAACACCACCGCCTGCTGGAACTGGCCCGGGACGGCCAGGCGGAGCCGGCGGCGACGCTGCTGGCCGCGCATATCCGCGACACGCAGCGATCGCTGCGCGCCGCGGCGCGGGCGGAGGCGGCGCGATGAGCCCGTCGCGGGTGGAGCCCGCGCGATGACCCCGGTACGGGCGGAGCCCGCGCGATGACCCCGGTGCGGGCGGAGCCCGCGCGATGACCCCGGTGCGGGCGGAGCCCGCGCGATGACCCCGGTGCGGGCGGAGCCCGCGCGATGACCCCGGTA
>JAIYDD010000252.1 GCA_027487675.1 Acetobacteraceae bacterium
CCGGCGTCGCGGCGCTGTTCCGGTCGGAGGGCGTGCTGCTGGCGGGCTGGGTCCACTACCTCGCCTTCGACCTGCTGGTCGGCGCCTGGATCTGCCGCCGCGGCACGGCGGAGGCGCTGCACCCCTGGGCGATCCGCCTCTGCCTGCCGCCCACCTTCCTGGCGGGCCCCGCCGGCCTGCTGCTGTTCCTCGGCCTGCGCGCCGCGCTGCGCCGGCGGGCGGCGCCGTGATGCGCCCGGGCTGGATGGCGGAGCTGGCCGCGCGGCAGCAGGCGCTGACCCGGGCCGGCACCGCGCTGTTCGTGCTGCTCGCCGCCTGCCTGCTGGCCATGGCGCTCGACCCGCGCGCGCTGAACGGCGTGTCCGTCTGGGTGAAGCCCGCAAAATTCGCGGCCTCGCTCGGCATCTGGTGCTGGACGCTGGCCTGGGCCTTCGGCGCGCTCGACCCCGCCGCGCGGCGCGGCCTGGTGGCGCGGCTCGCGGTGGCGGGCACGCTGGCGGCGGTGGCCCTCGAACAGGGCTGGATCACGATCCGCGCGGCGCTCGGCCAGCCGAGCCATTTCGCCACCGATGCGCTGGGCGCCTTCATGTACGGGTTGATGGGCATCGGCGCGACGCTGCTGGTGGCGATGGCGGCGCTGCTCGGCGCGCTGGTGCTGTGGCGCGGCCACCGCGCGCAGCCGGCGCCCTGGCGGCTGGCCGTCGGGCTCGGGCTGCTGCTGGCGGGCGTGCTGGGCGGCGTCACGGGCTTCGCGATCGGCGGCGCCGGCACGCCGAGGCTCGGCGGCAGCCCGACCGATGCGGCGAAGCTGCCGCCCTTCTTCTGGTCGCGCGACGGCGGCGATCTGCGGGTCGCGCATTTCCTCGCGGTGCACGCGATGCAGGCGCTGCCGCTGCTGGCGCTGGCCGGGGCGGGGGTGGCGCTGGTCTGGCTGGGCGCGGCGGGGTGGCTTGCGGCGACGCTCGGCGCGCTGTGGCTGGCCCGCGCCGGCGTGCCGCTTTCGCCCTGACGGCCGCAGCGCCCGGCACCGCGGGCATCGGGGCCGCGGCGAGGATCCTCGCGCGCGCCGCCGCCTGCACCGGCCGGCCGCAGCCGCCGCCGGGCGCGCGCCCTGCCGCATCCGCGCCCGAATCCTCGGCCATGCAGCGCGCGTGACCCCCGAACCCGTCCTGCTGCGGCGCGCCCTGTTCGCGGGGCTCGCCGGCCTGATCGCGCTGCTGCTGCTGTGGCTCGCCTGGCGCGCGCTGGCGCCGGGCGGGATCGGCGTGGTGGAGGCGCTGATCCTTCTCTGCCTGCTGCCCACCCTGCCCTGGGCCGGGCTGTCGGCGGCGAATTCGCTGGTGGGCCTCGCCATCCTGCTCGGCTTCCGCGACCCGCCCGCGGCCGTGCTGCCGGCGCTGCGCCAGGCCCGCCCCGGCGCGCCGCGCGGCCGCACCGCGCTGGTCGTCTGCATCCGCAACGAGGACATGTCCGCCGTCCTGCCGCCGCTGGCCCGCCTGCTGGACGGGCTGGAGGAAGCCGGCGCCGCCAGCCGATTCCGCCTGTGGCTGCTGTCGGACACCCAGGACCCCGCCATCGCCGAGGCCGAGGAAGCCGCCGCGCGCGACTTCGCCGCATCCCGCGCCGGCCGCGACGCCTCCGTCCACTATCGCCGTCGCGTGCAGAACACCGGCTTCAAGGCCGGCAACGTGATGGACTTCCTGGACCACCACGCCGGCGACGCCGAGTTCTTCATCACGCTCGACGCCGACAGCGTGATGACCGCGCGGGCCGTGCTGCGCCTCGTCGCGGTGATGGAGGCCGATCCGCGGCTGGCCATCGTGCAGCAGCTGATCGTCGGCCGCCCCGCCACCGCCGCCTTCCCCCGCCTGTTCCAGTTCGGCATGCGCGCCGGCATGCGCGCCTGGGCGACGGGCCAGGCCTGGTGGCAGCTCGATGCCGGGCCCTATTGGGGCCACAACGCCATCCTGCGCATCGAGCCCTTCCGCCGCCATGCGCGCCTCGGACCCCTGCCCGACGGCAGCCGCATCCTGAGCCACGACATGGTGGAAAGCGTGCGCCTGCAGGCCGCCGGCTGGGCCGTGCGCTGCCTGCCGGAGGAAGACGGCAGCCTGGAAGCCAACCCGCCCGCCATGCCGGAATTCCTCCGCCGCGACGAACGCTGGGGGGCGGGGAACATGCAGTACTGGCAGCTGCTGCGCCTGCCGGACTTCACCGCGATGGGCCGGCTGCAATTGCTGCAGGCGATCCTGCTGTTCCTCGGCGCGCCGCTCTATGCGCTGATGCTGCTGCTGGCGGCGCTGAACGCCGTGTCGGGCGGCGGGGCGGAGACGCCGATGGGCGCGCTGGCACTCGCCATCGCCGCGCATTGGCTGTGCTACTTCGCGCCGAAGCTCTCGGGCTATGCGCATGCGCTGGCGAAGCGCCGCGTCGCCGCGACCTATGGCGGGCGCGCCGCCTTCGCCAAGGGCGCGGCCGCCGAGATCGCCTTCATGCAGCTGTTCGAGCCGCTGTCCACGCTGAACAAGGCGATGTTCCTGGCCACCCTGCCCTTCGGCCGCGCGACCTCCTGGGCGCCGCAGAACCGCGCCGACCGCGGCATCGCCTGGGAAGACGCGGCGCGGCTGCTGTGGCCGCACATGCTGGCCGGCATGCTGCTGACGCTGGCCTTCGCATCCGTCTCGCTGCCGGCGCTGCTGCTGGCGGCTCCCTTCACGCTGGGGATGGTGCTGGCGGTGCCGCTCTGCGTCTGGAGCGCCGATCCCGCGGTTTCCGCCTGGCTGCGCGCGCGCCGCATCGCGGCGACGCCGGAGGAGCTGGCGGAGTAGGGCGTGATCGCCGAAGGGCGGGCAGGGTCACCGCGGCCAGGCTTCGCAGAACGCCTCGGACCATTGGCGCACCGCGCGCGTCATCTCGGCATAGGTCATGTGCGCGGTGCTGATGTCGGGGATGCCCTTGCGGCGATAGTACTCCGTCATCGCCATGGCCATGGGCTCGTGATACGCGAAGTCGGCCTGGAAGGACCGGATGTCGTGCAGGCTGGCACCTGTCCAGTCGCCACCGGCCTCCGTGAAGGCCCACCCCGCGGCGCGCGCGGCCTGCTCGGGCGTCTCTCCGCCATCGGCGCCATGGATCGCCCGGCCGACCGCGGCCGTGACAGCCTGCATCTGGCGTGGATTCATCTGACGAACTCCCTGAACCCGTCCTGCAACGCCCGCGCCCGGCCTTCCCGCGTCACCTCCCACAGCGGGCTGTCGAGCTGCAGCCGCTGCCCGCCATCGCGCTGCACGCCGCGCACCGTCGTCGTGGTCACGCTGCGCGTCTCCACGCCGAACAGCGCCAGCGGCAGGCGCACGAAGATGCCGCGGTCGAAGCTGCCCTCGCCGAAGGTGGCGAAGGGCACGTCGGTGAAGGTGGCGAAGCCGCCCACCTCGATGCCGCTGGCGAAGCGACGGCTGACCTCCACCGTCGCGCCCCAATCGCCGGCGAGATACCGCCCCGCCCGCAGCACCGCCTGCCCGTCGAACCAGGGCAGGTCCGCATACAGCGAGACATGCCCGGTGGTGACCCCATAGCCCAGCGTGCCGAGGCCGCCGCCATAGTCGCGCTGCACCACCTGCGCGAGCTCCGCGCCCAGCCCCCACGGCGCACCCTGCGGCCGCCACAGCACCTCCGCCGCCGCGCCGGCGAACATCGGCTCCAGCCAGCCGGCCGTTGCGCGCGCGAACACGTCGGGCGCCGGCAGCGCGAAGCCCTCGACATACAGCGCCGGGATCGAGGCCTCGCCCTCCCGCGCATAGCGCCCCGCCTCGCTGCGCACCCGCGGCAGCCGGCTGTCCGAGGGCGGCGCGCCCGCCAGATTGCCCGCCAGCGTGCGCGCCACGCTGCCCGCCACCGCCACCCCCTGCCCGAGATCCGCCCGCAGCCCCGCCACCGCGCCGACATCCCAGCGCAGCGTCCGCGACGGGTCGCCGAGCAGCGTCCGCAGCCGCGGCTCCACCCCCCAGGACAGGCCCGCATCGCCGGGCTGGTGCGCGAACGCATCGCCCCCCGCCGGCAACAGCTGCGCCAGGTGGAAAACCTCCTCCGCGCTGCCCTCGCCGCGCGAAGCCGCCTCCATCGCCGCGCGCGGCAGCACCAGGCGCGCCACCTCCGCCCCGTTCTGCCGCCAGGACAGCACCACCCGCTCCACACCGGGCGGCAGGTGCGGCTGCACCGCCCGCAGCACACGCCCGGCCGCCTGCGCCAGCCGCCGCTGCCGGCCGCCCGAGACCGCGATCCGCGCCTCCGCCCCCGCGATCGCCACCGCCACCGGCCGGAACCCCGCCGCACGCAGCGCCGCCCGCGCCCCGCCCTCCGGATCCGGCCCCGGCGCCAGGGGCCGCGCCGCCATCGGCGGCGGCGCCGGCCGCGCCACCTCTGGCGGCCGATCGGGGTCCAGCCGCGCCGAGACCCGCAGCACCAGGTCCGTCCCGTGCAGCCACTGCACCCCGGCATCCAGCCAGCCATTCGACCATTGCAGGCCGAGATTCACCCGCGACGCCGCCCCCCCGCGCAGCCCCGTCGTCCGCGCCGGATAGCCCCCCCGCTCGTCGCGCAGCGCATCGCCCGAGAGCTCGACCTTCGCCCGCAGCCCCTCCACCACCCCGAAAGGCGTCGCGACCGCCGGCAGCGCATAGTCCAGCCCGCCGAACAGCGCGGCCTCCGCCCCCCGGAAGAAGGGGATCACGTTGATCGACCCGCCCTCCCCCACCCGCCGAGGCCGCCGCTCCAGCGCCGGCGACACCACCCCCAGCGGATTGCCCAGATCCCCCGCCGTGCCGAGCCGCCCCCACCCCAGCCCCAGCGTCGCATCGAAAGGCCCGAACCGCCGCGACGCCACGACATACTCGCCCGACCAGATCCCGGTGCCGATGAAGTCCTGCAGCCCGACCGCCACCGCCGGCGTCCAATCCCCCTCCTCCAGCACCCGCAGCTTCGCATCCAGGGCCCGGTCCGTGGTCATCCCCGCGCCCGACGTCCCATCCAGCCGCTCCGCCACCCGATAGGTCACCTCCACCCCCGGCAAGGCCTGGAAATTGACGAACCAGAACCGCCGCTGGTGCCGCAACGCCGTCCCCGCCTCGATCTGCCCATCCGGCCGGAACCGCGCCGACCGCATCTCCATCAGCCCCACCCCCCCATAATTCGACCCCGTCGCCCCCTCGTCGGCGATGGCGGCGGGGACGGGCAGGGCCGCGGCGAGAAGGGCGGCGAGGAGGGGAGCTGTCCCGGGAGGGGCGCTGCCCCTCCCGGACCCACCCCGCCGGGGACCGTGGCGGTCCCCGGACCCCAGCCGTGAGTTTTCAGTCGTTGTCCGAGGAGGGGGCCTGAAGGGCGCACCAGCGGAGCGGGCGCGCGTGGCCCCCTCCTCGGACAACGACCAAACTGATGACGGGTCCAGGGGCGTCACGCCCCTGGCGGGAGGGGTACGGGGAGGGCGGAGCCCGCCCCGGGCCACGGGCGCAACGCCCAGCCCCGACCCCGCTCGAAGCACCCAACCCCCGGCGTGCGCCCGGGCGTCAGCCGCCGTTCGCGTGGCTTTTCGCGATCGGGGCGACGAACTGCGGTTCGGTGTCCCAGGGGAACAGGATCCAGGTGTCCTGGGACACTTCGGTGATGAAGGTGTCCACCATCGGCTTGCCGGCGGGCTTCGCGTAGACGGTGGCGAAGTGGGCCTTGGGCAGAAGGGAGCGGATCTGGCGGGCGGTGGTGCCGGTGTCCACCAGGTCGTCCACGATCAGCCAGCCCTCCCCCTGGGCGTCGAGGGCGGCGACAGGGGGCTTCACCACGCGCGGTTCGCCGCGATGTTCCTCGTCGTAGGTGACGATGGAGACGGTCTCGATCAGCCGGCATTCCAGTTCGCGGGCGATGATGGCGGACGGGATCAGGCCGCCGCGGGTGATCGCGACCATGCCGCGCCACGGCCCCCGCTCCACCAGCCGCCAGGCGAGGGCCTTGGCGTCGCGGTGGAGTTGGTCCCAGGTCACCGTGTAGTAACGCTGCGCCATCCGTCGAGGGCCCCCTTCGCCCCGTCCGGCAGGATCCTGTCTGGCCCGCCGGTTCAGTACATCCGCCCGCCGTCGGGCACCTTGAGGTCGGGCTTCAGCAGCACGACCGCGCCGTTCTCGTCCGGCACGCCCAGCACCAGGACCTGGCTTTCGAAGCCGGCGATGCGGCGGGGCGGGAAGTTCAGCACGGCCATGACCTGGCGGCCGATCAGCCGGTCCGGCGTGTAGTGGACGGTGACCTGGGCCGAGGATTGGCGCGTGCCGATCTCCGCCCCGAAGTCGATCCACAGCTTGATCGCGGGCTTGCGGGCTTCCGGGAAGGGCTGCGCGTCGACGATCGTGCCGACGCGGATCTCAACCTTCTCGAACAGCGCGATGTCGATCTGGTCCATGTGGCGTCCTAGCGCGGAAGGGCGGGCGGCGGCAACGCCCGCGGGGCGGCACACTTGCGCCCCTGGCCGCCGGGGTCCATTCGTCCCGGCGGCGGGGCGCTGGCGCAGGCTTCGGTCGTGCCGCGGCCGCGGGCCGCACGGATCGGCCAGCCTCGCGTGCCGCACGGAGGGGACTGAGAGAATGAGCCTGCCAGCGACGCCCAGCTTCCGCCTGGATGGCCTGCGTGCCCTGGTGACGGGCGCCAGCAAGGGCATCGGCCGCGCCGGCGCCGTGGCGCTGGCGACCGCGGGGGCGGAGGTGGTGATGGCCGCGCGCTCCGCGGCCGAGCTGGCGGAAACCGAGGCCGCGCTGCGCGACGCCGGCCATCGCGCCACCGCCCTGCCGCTGGATGTGACGGACCGGGACGCGGTGCGCGCGGCGGTGGCGGCGCAGGGGCCCTTCGACATCCTGCTGAACAATGCCGGCACCAACATCCGCGAGCCCTTCCTGGAGCTGCGCGACGAGTCGATGGACCGGCTGCTCGACCTCAACATCCGCGCGATGTTCACGGTGGCGAAGGCGGTGGCCGAGGGGATGGCGAAGGCCGGGCGGGCCGGGTCCATCATCAACCTCTCCTCGGTCAACGGGCATGTCGCG
>JAIYDD010000177.1 GCA_027487675.1 Acetobacteraceae bacterium
CGGGGGCGCCGGCGCTGGTCGGCATCGGCCCGGCCCGGCCGCCGCGCGCGGCGGCCAGCGCCTCGGCGCAGTCGGGGAAGGCCGGCGTGCGGGCGGCGCCGCCGCCGAGGGCGCCGGCGATGGCCCCCAGCGTGCGGTCCGGCGTGCCCTGGGTGGAGAGCAGCGCGCCGAGCCCGGCCGCGGCCGCGGCGGCGGGGTCCACCGCGACGCGCGGCGCGGCGAGGGTGCCGCCGATGCCGACCGGGGCGCGCAGGGCGACGCGGCCGCGCAGGTCCGTCTCGAGCCGCAGCGCCAGCGTCTCCTCGGCCAGGTTGATGCCGCCGGTGCCGCCGACGCGGCCGAGCGGCCCCTCGGCGAGCAGGGTCTGCACCCGCGCCGTGCCGCCCGCGATCGGCGCGCGCAGCGCCAGGCAGCGCAGCGCGATGTCCTGTCCGTCGCGCAGCGCGGGCAGCAGGGTGTTCACCAGCTCCGCCGGCAGCCCCGCCAGCACGGAGCGGGCGAGCGCGCCATCCACCACCGCGAGGCCGAGATGCCCGCCGAGCCCCGCCGCCCAGGCGCGCAGCCCGGCGCCGCGTCCCGCCGCGTCCAGGTCGAGCTGCGCCATGCCGGTCAGCACCGGCGTCGCGCCGGCCAGCCGCGCCGCCGCGCCGAGGTCCAGCGCATCGGCGCGCAGGCGCAGCGACAGCGCGGGCGGGTCGGCGGTCGCATCCGCCTCCGCCTCGATCCGCAGGGGGCCGGCGGGGGTGGTGGCGGTGAGCGGGGCGAGGCGCGCCTTGCCGGCATCGATCGCCAGGCGGGCCTCGATGTCGTGCCATTCCTCGCCGCCCGCGACCAGGCGGTCGATGCCCAGGCGCAGGTCGGCGTCCAGGCTGCGCAGCAGTGCCATCGGGAAGGGGATGTCCGGGATCACCCGGGCGGCGGCCCGGCCCGGCGCGGGCGGGCGCGGCGGGGTGGCGGGCAGGGCGGCGGGCGGGGCGGCTGGCAGCGCGGCAGGCTGGGCGGCGGGCAGCGCGGCGCGCAGCGCATCGAGGTCGAGCCGCGGCATGGCGATGCGGCCCGCCACGCCGGGGCGTTCGCCGACGATGAGCGTCAGCTCGCCCGCCGCCTCGGCCTCCGGCAGGGCGAGGCGGATGTCGCGCAGCAGGGCGCCGCCGGCGAAGCCCGGGCTGCGCTCCGACAGGCGGGCGGAGAAGGCGATGTCGCGCAGCTCCGGCAGGCGCTGCCCGGCGAGCGGGGAGAGCTGCGCCAGTTCCGGCACCTGGCCGGCGAGCGCCAGGTCCACCCCGGCCAGGGCGCGTGGGTCGCGCAGCGTGCCGGTGAGGTTGGCCGAGGCGCCGATCGCGCCGAATCTCAGCTGCACCTGCACCGGACCCGGGGCCCGGCCGAGCAGCTGCGCCGGCGTGCCGAGGCTGCCCGAGGCCTGCAGGGGCAGCGGCCCCGCCTGGCCGCGCGCCGCCAGCATCAGCGGCGCGCCGAGCCCGGCGGCCCGCAGCTCCGCCTCGTCCAGCACGAGGTCGGGGCGCAGGGCGGAGAGGTCGCTGCGGCCGATGCGCAGGCGCAGCGCCTCGGCATTCGCCAGGGCGGCGCCGGTGCCGGCGAGGCTAGCGGAGGCCACGACGTCGCGCAGCGGCGGCAGGGGCTGGTCGGGCAGCAGGGGCGCCAGCGCGCCGAGGGCGGGAAGCGTCGCCTCCACCGCGGCGGTCCAGGCGCCGCCGGCGGCCAGCGTGGCGTCGAGCCGCGCGCGGGAACCGAGCGCCGCGACCTCCGCCCGGAGCGGCCAGGGCACGGCGGCGCCGAAGGCGGATAGCGCGCCGGCCTCGGCCTGGACCGTGACGGGCTGGCCGCGCAGGCGCAGCGTGCCGGCGGCGGCGGTGGGGCCGCCGCGCGGGGCGGCGGCGTCGAGCCGCTCGATCTCCAGGATCTCGGCGGTGCCGGCGCGGGCATCGCGCCATTCCACGCGGCCTTCGAGGACGCGCAGCGCATCGACGCTGAGGCGGCTGCCGGGCGCCGGCGCCTCGGCCGAGGGCGCGGCAGGCCCGGGAAGCGGGGCGGGATCGGGGGCGAAGACCCAGTTGGGGCGGCCCTGCGCATCGACCTCGAGCAGCAGGTCGGGGCGGTCGAGGACCACGCGCGCCACCTCGAGCCGGCCGGAGAGCAGGGGCAGCAGGGCTGCCTGCACCTCGACGCGGCGGGCGGTGAGCATCCGCGGGCGGCTGCCGCCCTCGGCATTGGCCAGGGCGACGTCGTGCAGCTCGACCGTGGGGCGAAGGGACAGGGCGAGTTCCAGCCGGCCGAGGGTGAAGGCGCGGCCGGTGGCCTGCTCGACGGCGGCGACCAGGCGGGGGCGCAGCGCCTCCGGGTCCACCAGCAGGCGGGCGGCGACGAAGGCCAGCAGGGGCAGGGCGACGAGGACCCCGAGCAGGATCCAGGGCCAACGGCGTCGGCGTGCTTGCATGAGCGTCCTCCGGTCAGCGGTGGAACGCGCGGAAGGTGCCAGGGTGGCGGGGTGGTCGCCACCGCAAAGGGAGGGGGGAGGCGCGCGGGTGGCCCGGGGAGGGCGCCGGGCGCGGCGGCGCCGCGCCCCCCGATACCCCTCCGGCCAAGGGCCGGAAGGCCCTTGGATCCCAGGGGTTTGCAGGGACGGCACGCTTGCTTTGCCAATTTGGCACTTTGGCATTTTGGAATCGCAATCACGCGGGCCGGGCGCGGCTGGCCGGATGGACTTCGAAAGGCAAGCCCCTGAAAACACGCCGCGAAAATGGCAACAGCCCAGTGTCACTTTGGCTTTTTGGCGCTTTGGCACGAATCACGCGCTGCGGGGCGAGGGGCGGCGCCGGGCGGATGGACAGGTTCAAGGAGCGGGCGGCCAGCGAGGCACGCGGTTCGCATTATGTTCCGGGAGCGGGGCGCAAATCCAGCGGAAAGCGCGCCGCGGAGCCCCCTCACGCCCCGCGCTGCGGCTTGCCCGTGCGCGGCGCCTCGAAGCCGAAGAAGCCGAAGGTCTCCTTCATGTGCGCGGGCAGCGGCGCCGCCACCTCCAGCCAGCCGCCGGCCGGGTGGGGCAGGC
>JAIYDD010000014.1 GCA_027487675.1 Acetobacteraceae bacterium
AGTGTCGGAGTCGGCCCATGGCATTCGTCATCGCCGTCGCCCAGCGGAAGGGGGGCGCCGGGAAATCCACCCTGGCCGCCAACCTCGCCGCCGCCCTGGCCGGCGGCGGCGCCCGCGTCGCGCTGCTCGACATCGATCCGCAGCGCACCCTGGCGCGCTGGCACCAGGAACGCGAGAAGGCGGCCGCCCCCGCCGCCATCGATTTCGACGCCCCCGCCGGCTGGCGCGTGCCCGCCGCCATCGACCGGCTGCGCCGCAGCCATGACTGGGTGCTGCTCGACACCCCGCCGCATGACGACACCGATGCCCGCATCGCCATCCGCGCCGCCGACCTGGTGCTGGTGCCGCTGCAGCCCTCGCCGGCCGATCTCTGGGCGATGGAGGCGACGCTCGACCTGGCGCGCACGGAACGCCGCCAGGCGGCCATCGCGCTGAACCGCGTGCCCGCTGCCGGCAAGCTGCCCGCCGCCATCGCGCGCGACCTGCTGGCCCGCGGCCTGCCGCTGCTGGCGCCCACCATCGGCAACCGCGCCGGCTTCGCCACCGCCTTCGCCGCCGGGCTCGGCGTGACCGAGGCCACCCCCCGCTCCCCGGCCGCCGAGGAGGTGCGGGCGCTGGCGGCCGCGCTGGCCGGCTTGCGGCCCGCCTGACCCGGCCCCACCCTGCGCCTCATGCCCGACCCGGACATCGAGATCGTCGAGGACGCCTTCCCCGAACTCGACGCGGTGGCCGCCATCCAGCGCGGCCTGCACGCCTACAACCAGGAGATGGGCGGCCCCTATGACCGGGAGCCGGTGACGCTGCTGGCCCGCGCCCCGGACGGCACCGCCCGCGGCGGGCTGCTGGGGCTCACCTTCTGGGGCTGGCTGTTCATCGACTGGCTCTGGCTGTCGCGCGACCTGCGCGGCAAGGGCGCGGGGTCGGAGCTGCTGCGCCGGGCCGAGGACATCGCCCGCGAGCGCGGCTGCGCGCATGCCTATACCGACACCTTCTCCTTCCAGGCGCCCGATTTCTGGCAGCGCAACGGCTATGCCGAGTTCGGCCGGCTGGAGGGGATGCCGGCCGGCCATGCCCGCATCTGGTTCCGCAAGACGCTCTTGCCGGGCGCCCCTGCCTCCGCCACACCACCCGGCCGCAGCCACGGGTAGTACTGGCCGGGGGCGGGGCTCGCCTTTTCGCCGCAATCCGGATGCATCCAGAAGGGCCGCCGGGCCGTAGCGGCTGCAGGCCCGGGGCGGGCCGACCCCCATCGGCGTGAAGGCAGATGAACAGACCCGACCTGATCCTGCATATCGGGCAGTCCAAGACCGGCACCTCCTCCATCCAGCGGGTGCTGGGCGCGCGGCGGGACCAGCTGGCCAGCCTCGGCGTCTGCTACCCGCGCAGCCCGGGCTGGGCGAATCACGGGCTGCTGCCGGCCTCGCTGGTGCCGCTGGAACGGCTGGGGCACTTCAACCCGGCGCTCTGGGAAGGGATGGGGCCGGCGGCACGGCTGGCGCGCTTCCGCACCGAGTTCGCGGCCGAGATGGCCACGCTGCCGGAAGGCACGCGGCTGGTCGTGATCTCCGCCGAGCAATGCTCCGGCCTGTTGGCGGGGGAGGCGGAGGTGGCGAGGCTGCGCGACGCGCTGGCGCCGCATGTGGATGCGATCCGCGTGGTGGTCTACCTGCGCCGGCAGGACAGCCACTTCGCCTCCTCCTACACTCAGGCCTTGCGGGTGGCGCAGATCAGCCCCCCCGCCCTGCCGCGCTCCGGCCCCGACGTGCTGCGCCAGTACGACTACGCGGCGCTGCTCGACCTCTGGGCCCGGGTGTTCGGCGATGCCGCCATCGAGCCGCGGATCTTCGAACCGGAGAGCCTGCTGAACGGCGACGCGGTGGACGATTTCCTGGCCGCCGGCGGCATCGGGCTGGCGGTGCCGGCGGACGACCCCGACCGGCAGAGCAACGTCTCCCTCAGCCCGGACGGCATCGACCTGGTGCGCGCCATCGGCGAGTGGCTGCGCACCTGCGAGCCAGGCGGGCTCTCCCCGGCCTCCCCGCTGTGGCGGCGCTTCGTCAACGCGGCGAACGAGACGCTGCCCGGCCGCGGCTGGCGCCCCTCCGCCGCGGAGGCGGAGGCCTTCCTCGCCCGCTTCGAAGGGGTGAACGAGGCGGTGCGCCGCCGCTGGTTCCCCGGGCGGGAGAGGCTGTTCGCCGGGCCGGTGCCGGATGCCGCGGCCGCCTTCCGCCCGCCCGCCGCCCCGCCGCCGGTCGATGCCGCCGCGGCGCTGAAGGCCGCCTGCGCGCTGATCCTGCGCGAGACGAAGGAGGCGCTGGCGCGGGAGGCGCAGGTCCAGGTGACGGTGGCGCGGCTGCACGAGAAGCTCGGCGAGGCGGAGCAGGCGCGCAACGCCTATCGCGCCGCGCTGCGCAGCGACCCTGGCCATGCCTTCGCGCATCTGCGGCTGCTCGAGATCGGGCTCGCATCGAATGACCGGCTGATGGCGGAGGCGCATCTGGCGGCGCTGCGCGGCGCGGCGCCGGACCATCCCGGCCTGCCGCGCCTGACCCGCCAGGTGGAGGCGCTGTCGCGGGGCGGCGCCGTGCAGGGACCGGCGCCGCGCAGCGCGCGGGGCTGACGGGCCGCGGGCCGGGCGGCGCCGCGCCCGGCCGGGCACGGGGGAGCGGCATCGGCGGGCCGGGCCGTGGACGCCATCCGTCCCGCCGCGCCCGCACCGCCCCGGGCCCCGCCGCGCGCCCTTCGCGCCGGCCGGCGCAGCGCCTATCCTGCGCCGCCTTGGAAGCCGGCGGGCAGCGTCCCCGGCGAAGCGGAGGGGTGGCGAATGACGGCGGAACGACCGGGCCCGGCTTCGCGGCAGGCGCGCGGGGACGACCCCGCGGTGGCCGGGGCGCGTCGGCTGGCCATGCTGCACGCGCTGGAGCGCAAGCTGCTCTGGCTCTCGGCCTGGATGATCCACCACGCCAACCATATCCGCCCGAACCGCGACGGTCTGAAGGTGGGCGGGCACCAGGCCAGCTGCGCCTCGGTCATCTCGATCATGACCGCGCTCTATTTCGAGATCCTGCGGCCGCAGGACCGCGTCGCGGTGAAGCCGCATGCCGGGCCGGTCTTCCATGCCATCAACTACCTGCTGGGCCGGCAGGATCGCGCGAAGCTGGCCACCCTGCGGGAATTCGGCGGCATCCAGCCCTATCCCTCGCGCATCAAGGACGGGGCGGAGGTGGATTTCTCGACCGGCTCTGTCGGGCTCGGCGTCGCGCTGACCACCTTCGGCAGCCTGGTCCAGGACTATGTGCGCCTGCACAACCTGGCGCCCGCCGGCATCCCGGCGGGGCGGCACGTGGCGATCGTCGGCGACGCCGAGCTCGACGAGGGCAACATCTACGAGGCCCTGCTGGAAGGCTGGAAGCACGATGTCCGCAACGTCTGGTGGGTGGTGGACTACAACCGCCAGAGCCTGGACAGCGTCGTCCCCGACCGCCTCTTCGGCCGGATCGAGGGGCTGTTCCGCGACATGGGCTGGAACGTCGTCACCCTGAAATACGGCCGCCGGCTGCAGGCCGCCTTCGCGCGGGAGGATGGGGACGCGCTGCGGCGCTGGATCGACGACTGCCCGAACAGCCTCTACGCGGCGCTGACCTTCCAGGGCGGCGTCGGCTGGCGGAACGCGCTGCTGGCGGAGCTGGGGCGCGTGCCCGGGGTGCGCGCCATCATCGACCCGCTGTCGGACGACGAGTTGGCGGCGCTGATGACCAATCTCGGCGGCCACGACATCGAGACGCTGGCCGAGGCCTTCCGCGCCCAGGATGCCGCCGGCGACCAGCCCACCTGCTTCATCGCCTACACCATCAAGGGCATGGGCCTGCCGTTTGCGGGCCACAAGGACAACCATGCCGGGCTGATGACGAAGGAGCAGATGGCCGACTTCAAGGCGGCCATGGGCATCCGGGAAGGCCATGAATGGGACCCCTTCGAGGGCCTCGGCCTGCCGGAGGCGGAGCTGCGCGACTTCCTGGCCGCCTGCCCCTTCGCGGCGAAGCTGGCGCCCGAGGGTCGCCGGCTCGGCGCGCCGCCGGTGCCGGTGCCGGCGGTGCTGGCGCCGCCGCGCGCGGCACCCGGCCGCAAGCTTGCCACCCAGGCGGCCTTCGGCGAGATCCTGGCCGAGATCGGCCGCGGGCATGGGGAGGCGGCGGAGCTGGCGAAGCGCATCGTCACCACCAGCCCGGACGTGACGGTCTCCACCAATCTCGGCCCCTGGGTGAACCGGCGCGGCATCTTCGACCGGCACCAGAAGAACGACGTTTTTCGGGATGCCAAGCTGGCTTCCGCCCAGCGCTGGGGGATGTCGCCGGAGGGCCAGCACATCGAGCTCGGCATCGCCGAGCAGAACCTGTTCCTGCTGCTGGGGGCGGCGGGGCTGGCGCACAGCCTCTACGGCGCGCGGCTGCTGCCGATCGGAACGGTCTATGACCCCTTCGTCAACCGCGGCCTGGATGCGCTGATCTATGGCTGCTACCAGGATGCGAGATTTCTGCTGGTTTCAACGCCTTCTGGCCTGACGCTCGCACCAGAGGGCGGGCAGCACCAGTCGGTGAACACGCCGCTGCTGGGGATGGCCGCCGATCGCCTCGCCAGCTTCGAGCCGGCCTTCGCGGACGAGCTGGCGGTGCTGATGCGGCATGCGTTTGCGCACATGCAGGCGGCGGACGGTTCCTCGGTCTGGCTGCGGCTGTCGACGCGCGGGCTCGCGCAGCCCGACCGGCCGCTCGATCCGGCCGCGGTGATCGCGGGCGGCTATTGGCTGCACGCCCCGGCGCCCGGCGCGCGCATCGCCATCGCCTACCAGGGCCCGGTGGCGCCGGAAGCGCTGGAGGCCTTCGCCGAATTGCGGGCGGAGGAGCCAGGGGCGGGGCTCCTGGCGATCACCTCGCCGGACCGGCTGCATGCCGGCTGGCTGGCGGCGCGGCGGGCGCGGCGGGCGGGCGACCGCGCCGCGCCGCCTTCCGCCATCGAACGCCTGCTGGCGCCGCTGGCGCCGGGGGCGGCGATCGTCTCGGTGCTGGATGGCCACCCGGCGGCGCATGCCTGGATGGGGGCGGTGCGCGGGCAGCGGGTGGTGCCGCTCGGCGTCGACCGCTTCGGCCAGGCCGGCGACATCCCGGACCTCTACCGTGCCTACGGGCTGGATGCGGACGCCATCCTGGATGCCTGCGCGGAGGCGCTGCTGGGGTGACGCCTGCCGCGGCACGGTGCAGCCTGCTTGCCTGATCGGCGGGCCGTCCACCAGGCGCGCACACGCGGTCCGCGCCCGTTGCAGGAACAGGAGGCCCCACCCGGCCACCGCCGCCATGGCCCGCAGCGCGGATTTCGATGCCTTGGCGCAGCAAGGCTCTTAGGGTCCGTGCCGGCTGCCGAGTGGCGGCCGGCACCGGGTCGGGCGCCACGCCAAGCAATGCGCAGGCGGCGATCTTTCGGATGGACTGATACGAACGGCGGCTTTCAGCCACCCTTCGTGTGATCTCTTTTGCGCCTCGGTCGCCAGCACCACCACAGGGGGCTTGGCTTCGTCCTGCTGAAGGCACGCCTGCGCTTCGTCCTGCCGAAGGCACGCCTGCGGCGTGACGCACAGGCGGCGGCGGCCATTCGGCCGCTCGGCCGGCTCCACCGGCCGCATGGATCACCGGAATCCGCCCGCCGCATGACCCCCGCCGCAGGAGCGGCCGCCAGAGCACCCCGCAGGCGAGGGAGACGGCGCGCCGGCAAGTCCCTCGACGACGAAACCTGAACGGGTCAGGCTTCGATGTCGAGCGCCGGCGCCACCGGAACGCCCTCCGCCCGGGCGGCCTTGCGCAGCTCCGCATCGAGGCTGCCGAGCGGCAGGGCGCGCCGGATCGCCAGCTCCAGGTAGCAGGCATCGTAGATCGTCAGCGCGTGCCGCTGCGCGGCCGGCAGCACGGCGAGCCGCAGGGCAGCGGCGTCCAGGATGTCCACCTCCTGCGGGATCGCCGCGAGTTCCAGGAGAAGGACGGGAATATGCGCCGCGGCGATCCGTCGCCGGCGCGCCGCGGCCAGCAGAGCATTGGCGACCTCCGGCAGCCAGAGCGCCGGGACCACGGCGCCGCCGAGCTGCGCCTCGTCCAGCACGGCACCCGCCGCCTCCGCCGCCCGCTCGTCCGGCAGCAGCGCCGCGACGACCAGGGAGGCGTCGAGCACCAGCGGCGGCACGGTTCAGGCCTTCCGGCCGCTGCGGATAAGGTCGATGATCTCCTCGATCGGGAACGGCTTGACCCCTTCGGCGCGCAGGGTCTCGCGTCGCGCGCGGAGGCTGTCCGACACGCGCCCCGTCTGTGCTGGCGGTGTCCCCACCGGCACCAGTCGGGCGACCGGCCGGCCGTCACGGGTGATCGTCAGGCTCTCGCCGCGCGCGACCCTCTCGAGCAGGGCAGAAAGCTGGGCGGTGGCCTCATGGGCGCCGACGGTGCCATCCATGGGGCAAGACTAGCCGGCCGGCCCGACGGCGGCCATGCGAAACACGCCGCGCCCTGCGGCGGCGCCGCCAGAGCGAAGCGCAGGCGCGCGGGCCGCTCGGACGGGCGGGATGGGTGTTCCGGATTGGCAGGCAGGATCGATTGGGGCAGCAATGGCACTCGCGGCGGCGGCGCGCCGGCCACCGGCAGGAAAGGCATGCCGCCCTGCGCCGGGAACATCGAGGTGAAGGCCATCGTGAAGAACGCCGGGACCCCCGCCGTGCCGATGCGAGTCCCCGGCGGCTGCGTCTCGGATGGCGAAGGCGCCGGGCTGCCGGGCGGGGACGCCACCCGGCACGCCGCCGCGGCGACGGCGATTTCGGCATGACCGAGGGGGGCCAGATGCCGCCGGGTCCTGGCACCGGCCCGGACGCCACGCCGCCGGGCCCCGTGCCGGACGGCAGCGGCCAGGGCGGAGCGACCGCCGATCCGGCGGATCGGCAGGCGCCGGCCGCCGAGCCGCTGGTGCAGCCACCCAAGCCGCGCGGTGCGCTGGCGGCGGCGCCGACGCTGGCGGATGTGCGCGCCTGCTACCGCCTGATCCTGGGCCGGGAGCCGGAGGACGAGGCGGTGCTGCAGCGGCACCTCGACAAGACGCCGACGCTCGCCGCGCTGCGCGCCCGCTTCCTGGGATCGGAGGAGTTCCGCAGCCGCAGCGCGCCTTCCCTGCTGCCGCCGATGCCGCTGGCGCCCGAGCCGATCGCGGTGGAGGCGGAGGCGACGCCCCTGCAGCTGGCCGCCATGCTGGCGCGCACCGCCCGCTTCTGGGAACGGATCGGGGCGGAGGCACCGCACTGGTCGGTGCTGACGCAGGACCGCTTCCGGCCGGAGAACATCGCCAAGGCCCGGGACGCCTTCTACGAGACCGGCGGCAACGACCTGGCGCTGGTCAAGGGCTTCCTGGACCGCGCCGGCGCGGCGCCGGAGGGCTTCAGGCGCGTGGTCGAGTTCGGCTGCGGCGTCGGCCGGGCGACGCTGGCGCTGGCGACCATCTTTCCGAAGGTGATCGGCTGCGACGTCTCGGCCGCGCACCTGGCGCTGGCGCGGAAGGAAGCGGCGGCGCGCGGGGCGGAGAACGTCGCGTGGTTCCGCAGCACGGTGGAACGCCCCATGCCGGGCGGGGGCTGGGACCTCTGGTTCAGCCGCATGGTGCTGCAGCACAACCCGCCCCCCGTCATGGCGTGGCTGCTGCGCGAGGCCTTCGCGCGCCTGCTGCCCGGGGGGCTTGCGATCTTCCAGCTGCCGACGCATCGGATCGGCTACCGCTTCGCCGTCGCCGAATACCTGGCGCGGACCGGCGAGCCCGAGATGGAGATGCACGTCCTGCCGCAGGCCGCCGTCTTCGCCCTGGCCGCCGAGGCCGGGCTGGAGGTGATCGAGACGCGGGAGGACAGCCATGTGGTGACGTCCAACCCCTCGCTCTGGGTCTCCAACGTCTTCGTGCTGCGCCGGCCGAGGCCGCGGCGGCGCGAGCGGGGCGGCGCGGCGTGAGCGCGAAGCCGACGCCCGGCCTGGCGCCGGAGGGCCCGGCCGACGCCCCGGCGCCTGGGCCGGCGCCGGAAGCGGGGCGCGACCCTTCGCCCGGACCGCCGCCGCAGCCGGCCCCGGAACCGCCCGCGGAACCTTGGGGCCAGCGCAAGCCCCGCCGCGGCGACGTGCGCAACTGCTACCTCTACATCCTCGGCCGCGAGCCGGAGGATTGGGACGTGATCTACCGCATGCTCGGCATGCACGAGACCATGGACCAGCTGCGCGCGCAGTTCTTCCGGTCCGAGGAGTTCCGCCGCGGCTTCGCCGCGGCCGTCCCGCCCGCCGCCTTCGCGCCCGAGGCGCCGCCGATGGAGATCGAGGCCGCGGCGGAGGAGGCCGAGATCGAGCGGATGCTCAACCTCGCCCGCCGCGCCTGGGTGCGGCTCGGCGAGACGGAGCCGCACTGGTCGGTGAGGCAGGAGGAGCGCTTCCGCCCCGACCGGCTGGCGGCGAACCGCCGCGCCTTCCTGGCCAGCGGGATCGAGGACCGGATGCTGCTGGAAGGCGTGCTGGCGCGGCTGCGGCTGTCGGCGGACCGGCTGCCGCGGCTGGTGGAGTTCGGCTGCGGCGTCGGCCGCGCCACGCTGCACCTGGCGGCGATCTGCCCGGAGGTGACGGGGATCGACATCTCCCCCCCGCATCTGGCGCTGGCGCGGGAGGAGGCGCGGGCGAGGGGCCTCGACCATCTGCGCTGGCTGCGCGCCCGGCCGGAGGCGCCGATGCCGGCGGAAGGCTACGACGTCTGGTTCAGCCGGCGCGCGCTGCAGCACAACCCGCCGCCGGTGATGCGGCGGATCCTGGCGCTTGCGCTGGCCGGGCTGGCGCCGGGCGGGATCGCGGTGTTCCAGCTGCCGACCTATGGCGCGGGCTACCGCTTCTCGGTGGCCGGGCACCTGGCGGCCTATGCGGGCGCGGCGCCCGAGATGCATGTGCTGCCGCAGGCGGAAGTGTTCGCGCTGGCCGCCGCCGCGGGCGTCGCGGTGCTCGAGGTGCGCGACGACGCCGCCCTGCCGGAGGCGCTGCGCGGGACCTGGCGGTCGGACCTGTTCGTGTTGCGCAAGCCTGGGTGAGGGCGGGCGCGCGCCGGGTGCGACGGCCGAGGCGTGGCGCGGTCGGCGCACGGGGTGCTTTTGGGCGGGCGCGGCATGGTCTAGGAGTTTGCCGGCCGGGCCGGCACGCGCCGCCCCGGGCGGCCGCGGGCGTGGTGGAACGGTAGACACGCTGGATTTAGGTTCCAGTGGCGCAAGCCATGGGGGTTCGAGTCCCTCCGCCCGCATGCCCCCGCGGCCGTCGCATCGGCGCCGAGGCGGAGGGGATCGCCCTCTCCCGCTTGGGCGGGGTGCGGCGCCGAGGGCGGCGGGGCGATGCCGGGCGCGCCGCGTCTTGCGGGAACCCCTGCGACATCGGGGTGGCGGGCCGGCGCTTCGCGCGCCCCGCCCCAAACCCCGTTGGCGGGAGAGGGCAGGTGCAGCCGCGGCGTTCGCCCTGCGTCGCGGGGGTGCGGTGGCCCCGCATGCCCTCGGGGCGATTGCCTATGCGGCACGAAGACAGAACGTCGGAGAAGAAAAAAGCCCTCTCCACCCGCGGGGGGGGAAAGGGTTGGGTGAGGGGTGAGGAGGCGACCTCGCAAATCGTTGTTCTGGAGGC
Organism: Acetobacteraceae bacterium; assembly: GCA_027487675.1. Taxonomy (GTDB): domain Bacteria; phylum Pseudomonadota; class Alphaproteobacteria; order Acetobacterales; family Acetobacteraceae; genus Falsiroseomonas. The sequence continues at coordinate 9,708 of JAIYDD010000014.1, forward strand.
GGTTTGTGCCCAGCGTTGCGCGCCCCACCCTCACCCCGACCCTCTCCCGCGCGGGCGGGAGAGGGAGATTTTCTCCGCGCCGACGCAGATGCAATCGCCCTGGCGCATGCCCTGGCGGCCCATTGCCGTTTCGGTGGCCCGGCGCTAACGGAGCGCGCTTGGGGACGGCGCCGCCGGGAGGGGGGCGCCGCCCTCCGTGTATGAAGAAGGTTGGACGATGCAGGTCACCGAGCTGCCGGCCGAGGGGCTGAAGAGGGCGTTCCAGGTGCTGGTGCCGGCCGCGAGCCTGGCGGAACGGCGCGACCGGCGGCTGAAGGAGCTGGGCGCGGAGCTGAAGCTGCCCGGCTTCCGCCCCGGCAAGGTGCCGCCCGCCGTGGTGAAGGCGCGCTACGGCCAGGCGGTGACCGGCGAGGTGCTGGAGGCCTCGGTGCAGGAGACCAGCCGCCAGGTCATCACCGACCGCGGCCTGCGGCCTGCCATGCAGCCGAAGATCGAGCTGGTGAACTACAGCGACGGCGCCGACCTGGAATACAAGATCGACCTGGAGCTGATGCCGGAGATCCCGATGCCGGACTTCTCGGCCATCGAGCTCGAGCGCCCGAAGGCGACGCCGACGGAGGCGGAGGTGACCGCGTTCCTCGACACCATGCGCGCGCGGCTCGCCACCACCGAGGACGTGGCCGATCCGCGCCCCGCCGCGAAGGGCGAGGTGCTGGTCTGCGACTTCGTCGGACGCCTGCGGAACGAGGACGGCAGCCTGGCCGAGCCCTTCCAGGGCGGCACGGCCAGCGACATGCCGATCGAGGTCGGCGGCGACGGCTTCATCCCGGGCTTCACCGAGCAGATGGAGGGCCTGTCGCCCGGCGAGACGCGCACCATCGAGGTGACCTTTCCGGCCGAATACGGCTCGGCCGACCTGGCGGGCAAGGCGGCGAGCTTCGACATCACCGCCAAGGCGCTGAAGCGGAAGATCCTGCCCGAGGCGGACGACGCGCTGGCGCAGAAGCTGGGGCTGGACGACGTCGGCGCGCTGCGGGCGCGCGTCGCGGAGAACCTGCAGCGCGAATATGACGGGCTGGCGCGGATGAAGGTGAAGCGCGCGCTGCTCGACAAGCTGGCCGAGCGTGCCGGCTTCGAGGTGCCGCAGGGGATGGTCGAGGGCGAGTTCGGCCAGATCTGGCAGCGTGTCGAGGCCGATCTCAAGGGCGGCAAGCTGGACGAGGAGGACAAGGGCAAGGACGAGGCGACGCTGAAGGCCGAGTACCGGGCCATCGCGGAGCGCCGGATCCGGCTCGGCCTGCTGCTGTCCGAGATCGGGCGCACCAACGGCGTGAACGTGACCAATGACGAGCTGGCGAACGCCATGCGCGCCGAGGCGTCGCGCTACCCGGGCCAGGAGAAGCAGGTGCTGGAGTATTTCCGCGCCAACCCGCAGGCGCTGGAAGGGCTGCGGGCGCCGATCTTTGAGGAGAAGGTGGTGGATTTCGTGCTGGAGCTGGCGCGGGTGACCGAGAAGCCGGTGACGGCCGAGGAGCTGCAGGCGGCCGCCTGACCGGCCTGGGCGCGGCGCCGAGCCGGGCCGCCGGTGCGGGGTTGGCGGGCCGCCGGTGCGGATATCGGCGGGCCGCCGGTGCGGGTATCGGCGGGGCGCCGGTGCGGGTATCGGCAGGCCGCCGGCCTGGGCATCGGTCGGCCCGCCGGTTCAGCTTGCCTTCACGGCCCGGCCGCTATTGCGTGCCCGGGGCGGCGCGCGCGACAAAATGCGGGGCGGCCGGGCCTCAACTCCGCCGGCCCGGGATGGCCGGGGGCTTTCCGGGGCGGCAGGTTCCCCCCACATTGCTGCGAACAGATGGCAGTCCGCGCCGCGCGGGCGCCAGGACGTACACGCCCGGCCCGGCCGGGGCTGAAAGGGGCTTCCCATGCGTGAGCGCGACCCGGTCGAGGTCTATGGCAACACCCTGGTGCCGATGGTCATCGAGCAGACCGCACGCGGCGAGCGGGCCTTCGACATCTACTCGCGCCTGCTGAAGGAGCGGATCATCTTCCTGACCGGCCCGGTCTATGACCAGGTGGCGAGCCTGCTCTGCGCGCAGCTGCTGTTCCTGGAGAGCGAGAACCCGAACAAGGACATCGCCTTCTACATCAACAGCCCGGGCGGCGTGGTGACCGCCGGCCTCGCGATCTACGACACGATGCAGTACATCCGCTCGCCGGTCTCGACCGTGTGCATGGGCATGGCGGCCTCGATGGGCTCCCTGCTGCTCTGCGCCGGCGCCAAGGACAAGCGCTTCGCGCTGCCGAACAGCAAGATCATGGTCCACCAGCCCTCGGGCGGGGCGCAGGGCCAGGCCACCGACATCGAGATCCAGGCGCGCGAGATCCTGAAGACCCGCCAGCGCCTGAACGAGATCTATGTGCGCCACACCGGCCAGCCGATCGACCAGATCGAGTCGAAGCTGGAGCGCGACACCTACATGACGGCCGAGGAAGCCCGCGACTTCGGCATCGTGGACCAGGTGGTCGAGCAGCGCCCCCTGCCGCCGGCGGAGGCCACCAAGGGGTGACCCCGATCCCGCACGCCCTGCGCCGTCGCCGGACCGGCCCCCCGGGGGCCTTGGGGCGCGGGGCGGTTCGCGGTTCCGCTTTCCCCCGCGTGGCGCGGGGGCTACAGTCCCGTCACATCGCTGCCCGGAAGGGCGGACGAAGGAACCTTGCGCCCGCCCCGGACGGGGCCGGCGCCAGGCCCCTGGAGCGCGCATGAGCAAGTCCGGCGACTCGAAGAATACCCTCTACTGCTCGTTCTGTGGCAAGTCGCAGCACGAGGTCCGCAAGCTGATCGCGGGACCGACCGTGTTCATCTGCGACGAATGCGTCGAGCTGTGCATGGACATCATCCGCGAGGAGCACAAGACGCACCTCGTGAAGTCCCGCGACGGCGTGCCGACGCCGAAGGAGATCTGCAAGGTCCTCGACGACTACGTCATCGGGCAGGACCACGCGAAGCGTGTTCTCTCGGTTGCGGTGCACAACCACTACAAGCGCCTGGCGCATGCCGGGAAGAACGGCGACATCGAGATCGCCAAGTCCAACATCATGCTGATCGGGCCCACGGGCTCGGGCAAGACGCTGCTGGCGCAGACGCTGGCGCGCATCCTCGACGTGCCCTTCACCATGGCGGACGCCACCACGCTGACCGAGGCCGGCTATGTCGGCGAGGATGTGGAGAACATCATCCTCAAGCTGCTGCAGGCCGCCGACTACAATGTGGAGCGGGCGCAGCGCGGCATCGTCTACATCGACGAGGTCGACAAGATCAGCCGCAAGTCGGACAACCCCTCCATCACCCGCGACGTGAGCGGGGAGGGGGTGCAGCAGGCCCTCCTCAAGATCATGGAAGGCACGGTGGCGAGCGTGCCCCCGCAGGGCGGGCGCAAGCATCCGCAGCAGGAATTCCTGCAGGTGGACACCACCAACATCCTGTTCATCTGCGGCGGCGCCTTCGCGGGGCTGGAGAAGATCATCGCATCGCGCGGCAAGGGCTCCGGCATGGGCTTCGGCGCCGAGGTCCGCGGGCCGGATGAGCGCCGCACGGGCGCCATCCTGCGCGAGGTGGAGCCCGAGGACCTGCTGAAGTTCGGCCTGATCCCCGAATTCATCGGCCGCCTGCCGGTGGTCGCGACACTCGAGGACCTGGACGAGAAGGCGCTGGTCGACATCCTCTCCAAGCCGAAGAACGCGCTGGTCAAGCAGTACCAGCGGCTGTTCGAGATGGAGGGCGCCAAGCTCACCTTCACCGAGGACGCGCTGCGCGGGGTGGCCACCCGCGCCATCCAGCGCAAGACCGGCGCGCGCGGCCTGCGCTCGATCATGGAGGGCATCCTGCTCGCCACCATGTTCGACCTGCCGGGCCTCGAGGATGTGGAGGAGGTGGTGGTCAACCGCGAGGTCGCGGAGGGCCGGGCCACCCCGCTCTACATCTACGGCGAGCGGCCGGCGGAGCAGTCCTCGGCCTGATGCGCCGGCGCCAGGCATGCTGCCTGGGCGGTGCGGCGTGACCGGTCCTTCGCGGGCCGGCCGCCGTCGCCGTCGCGCGCGCCTGGCCGCGCGGCCGCGGCCTGCGGTTCAAGGGCTTGCGGTCCTTCCCCGGTGTCCTGCCGGCCATGCACCCCGGGCGTGCTTGCGGCGCCGGGCCGGGGGGACCATCTTCACGACATTCCCGTGGCAGCGGGGCCGTGCCGAAAAGCGGCGCGCCTTCCAGGGGTGCGCCCATGGGCGGCTCCGCGCCGATCGTCCCAAGCGAGGTCCAGATGGCGGTTAACCCAGAACCCGTGCGCGGCGAGCTTCTTCCGGTGCTCCCGCTGCGCGACATCGTCGTGTTCCCCCACATGATCGTCCCGCTCTTCGTGGGGCGCGAGAAGTCCGTCCGCGCCCTGGAAGCGGTGATGCGCGACGACAAGCAGATCCTGCTGGTCGCCCAGAAGAACGCCGCGCAGGATGATCCCGGCGCGGACGACCTCTATCGCGTCGGCACCGTGTCCACGGTGCTGCAGCTGCTGAAGCTGCCCGACGGCACGGTGAAGGTGCTGGTCGAGGGCGGCAAGCGTGCCGCCGTCGCCGGCTTCAAGACCACCGACCCGTTCTTCGAGGCCTTCGCCGGCCCGCTCGGCGAGGAGCGGCCGCAGGAGCCGCGCGAACAGGAGGCGCTGGCGCGCAGCGTCGTCAGCCAGTTCGAGCAGTACATCAAGCTGAACAAGAAGATCGCGCCGGAGGTGCTGGTCTCGATCAACCAGATCGACGACCCGTCCAAGCTGGCCGACACGGTGGCCGCGCATCTGAACCTGAAGATCGCCGAGAAGCAGGAGCTGCTGGAACTGCCCGGCATCGGCGAACGGCTGGAACGGGTCTTCGCCCATATGGAGGGCGAGATCGGCGTGCTGCAGGTGGAGAAGCGCATCCGCAACCGCGTCAAGCGGCAGATGGAGAAGACGCAGCGCGAGTACTACCTGAACGAGCAGCTGAAGGCGATCCAGAAGGAGCTGGGCGAAGGCGAGGACGGCAAGGACGAATCCGCCGAGCTCGAGGCCAAGATCAAGGCCACCAAGCTGTCCAAGGAAGCGACCGAGAAGGCGCTGGCGGAGCTGAAGAAGCTGCGGTCCATGTCGCCGATGTCGGCCGAGGCGACGGTGGTGCGCAACTACCTCGACTGGATGCTGTCGATTCCCTGGAAGAAGAAGACCAAGATCCGCAACGACATCGTCGCGGCCGAGAAGGTGCTGGACGCCGACCACTACGGCCTGGAGAAGGTCAAGGAGCGGATCATCGAATACCTAGCGGTTCAGTCGCGCAGCCAGAAGATCCGCGGGCCCATCCTGTGCCTGGTCGGGCCGCCCGGCGTCGGCAAGACCTCGCTCGGCAAGTCGATCGCCAAGGCGACGGGGCGGAACTTCGTGCGCATGTCGCTGGGCGGCGTCCGCGACGAGGCCGAGGTCCGCGGCCACCGCCGGACCTATATCGGCTCGATGCCCGGCAAGGTCGTGCAGGGGATGAAGAAGGCGAAGTCGTCCAACCCGCTGTTCCTGCTGGACGAGATCGACAAGCTCGGCGCCGACTGGCGCGGCGACCCGTCCTCCGCGCTGCTCGAGGTGCTGGACCCGGAGCAGAACGGCACCTTCAACGACCACTACCTGGAGGTGGACTACGACCTCTCGGACGTGATGTTCATCACGACCGCGAACTCGCTCCGCATGCCGCAGCCGCTGCTGGACCGCATGGAGATCATCCGCATCCCCGGCTACACCGAGGATGAGAAGGTGGAGATCGCCAAGCGCCACCTGCTGCCGAAGGTCGCCGAGGCCAACGGGCTCAAGAAGGGCGAGTGGACGATCAGCGACGAGGCGGTGCGCGACCTGGTGCGCTACCACACGCGCGAAGCGGGCGTGCGCAACCTGGAGCGCGAACTGGCCGGCATCGCCCGCAAGGCGGTGAAGGAAATCGTCGCCAAGCAGTCGAAGAAGGTCGCGGTCACCGTCAAGAATCTCGACAAGTTCGCCGGCGTGCGGAAATTCCGCTACGGCGAGGCGGAAGCCGAGGACATGGTGGGCGTGGTCACCGGCCTTGCCTGGACCGAGGTGGGCGGCGAGATCCTGACCATCGAGGCCGTGGTGGTGCCCGGCAAGGGCAACACCAAGACGACCGGCAAGCTCGGCGACGTGATGCAGGAAAGCGTCTCGGCGGCGATGAGCTATGTGCGGTCGCGTGCGCCGAGCTTCGGGCTGAAGCCGACGATGTTCGAGAAGCGGGACATCCACGTGCACGTGCCGGAAGGTGCCACGCCGAAGGACGGGCCTTCCGCCGGCATCGCGATGGCGACCTCCATCGTCTCGGTGCTGACGGGCATCCCGGTGCGCAAGGATGTCGCGATGACGGGCGAGATCACGCTGCGCGGCCGGGTGCTGCCGATCGGCGGGCTGAAGGAGAAGCTGCTGGCGGCGCTGCGCAGCGGCACCACGACGGTCTTCATCCCGAAGGACAACGAGAAGGACCTGGCCGAGATTCCGGAGAGCGTGAAGAAGGCGCTCACCATCGTCCCGGTCAGCCATGTGGACGATGTGATCGCGCAGGCGCTGGTCCGCGCGCCGGAAGCCATCGTCTGGGAGGAGCCGGAGGAGGCCGCCGCCCCGGCGCCCGCTGCCGGGAATGGCGCGACGGGCGTCCGGCCGCACTGAGCGAGGCCTCGTTGCAGTGACATGACGGGCGGCCAGCCGTGAGGCAGGCCGCCCGTTCCGTGTCATGATCGTTTCGTCCCGGCCTCGGTTGACGAGCGTGAAAGCGTGCTCCTAGTGTCGGGCGGGGCGTGCGGGTGCGTCCGGCGATCCGACCGCCGGCCGCGGTGGGCCGAGGGGGCGGGACGTGAACAAGCAGGACCTGATCGCGGTCGTGGCGGAAGCCGGCGACCTGCCCAAGGCCAGGGCGGCCGAGGTGCTGGATGCGGTCTTCGACGCGATCTCCCGTTCGCTGACGAAGGACGAGGATGTGCGGCTGGTCGGCTTCGGCACCTTCACCACTTCTCGGCGCAAGGGCGGGAAGGGGCGCGATCCGCGCACGGGAGCGGAAATCCAGGTGCCACCCACCACCAGCGTTCGCTTCAAGGTCGGCAAGGGACTGAAGGAGCAGCTGAACCCGGGCGACCCGGCTTGACGCGACGCCGCCGCGGCGGCACGCGATGCGCTCCGGCGGGGCGCTTAGCTCAGCGGTAGAGCGCCTGTCTTACACACAGGTGGTCGGCGGTTCGATCCCGTCAGCGCCCAGTCCGGCCCGCAAGGCCGGAGGGCAGAGTGCGGCCCGGCAACGCGGCCCAGGGCCGAGCCGAAGAAAAGCCGACTTCATCCTGCAACAGGCCGCCGCCCTGCTTGACGCCCCAGCGCCGCCCCCGTATCACCCGCCCCGTCGCACGCGGGTGTAGCTCAGTCGGTTAGAGCGCCGGCCTGTCACGCCGGAGGTCGCGGGTTCGAGCCCCGTCACTCGCGCCATGCGACCCTTCCCCCAAGCTGCGCCGCCCGGGCTGCGCCTTGTTGTCACGCAGGCGTGGTTTCCCCGGCTTTGCGGTCTGATTCCGCACCCTTGCCCTGGACGTTCCGGGGACATGACCGCATCTGCATGATGCCCTCTTGCCCCGCGACCCCTATGGCGAAGCGCTCCGGGCGAGGCTAAGCTCCGCTTACGCTGCGATGCGGCATCGGGGACGCGCCGGGGTTCGGCGCGACGGCCCCCATTTGGCGCAACGCAGGGGCCTTCTGGACGGAAGATCCGGAAGGATGAGGCAAGGCAGAGAAGGCCGCAGGCACCATGACCCAGCCCTTGCTGGCGGAGTATTTCCCGATCCTGGTGTTCCTCGGGATCGCGGCGGCCATCGCCAGCGCGATGGTGGGCGGCGCCTTGATCGCGGCGCACCAGAAGCCAAATCCGGAAAAGCTGTCGGCTTATGAATGCGGCTTCGAGCCCTTCGACGACACGCGCCGGCGCTTCGACGTGCGGTTCTACCTGGTCGCCATCCTGTTCATCATCTTCGACCTGGAAGTGGCCTTCCTGTTCCCCTGGGCGATCACGCTCGGCGAGATCGGCTGGTTCGGCTTCCTGTCGATGATGGGCTTCCTGGGCGTGCTGACCGTTGGCTTCGTCTACGAATGGCGGAAGGGCGCGCTGGACTGGGAATGATCCGCGGGCAATCCCCGACCGATCCGGCGCGGATGGCGCCACCATCAACCTGGCGCGGCACGCGCCCCCTTCAACGCGGCGCGGGGAGCGCCCGGAGAACGGCATGAGCAGCAGCGACACGCAGGCGGTTGCCTGGAACCGGGAGGCGCTGCCCCCCGGTCCCCAGCAGGACGCCGTCATCAAGGGCATCACCGGCGAGGTCGAGGAGAAGGGCTTCGTCGTCGCCAACCTCGACAAGGTGGTGAACTGGGCCCGCACGGGCAGCCTGTGGCCGATGACCTTCGGGCTGGCCTGCTGCGCGGTGCCGATGATCCACGCCTACATGGCGCGCTACGACCTCGACCGATTCGGCATCATCCCGCGCGGCTCGCCGCGGCAGTCGGACGTGATGATCGTGGCCGGGACGCTGACCAACAAGATGGCTCCCGCGCTGCGCAAGGTCTACGACCAGATGAGCGAGCCGCGCTGGGTGATCAGCATGGGCAGCTGCGCGAATGGCGGCGGCTACTACCACTACAGCTATTCCGTGGTGCGCGGCTGCGACCGCATCGTGCCGGTCGATGTCTACGTCCCCGGCTGCCCGCCGACGGCGGAGGCGCTGGTCTACGGCATTCTGCAGCTGCAGAAGAAGATCCGCCGGACGGGGACCATCCTCCGTGGCTGATGCGAACACGAGGCTCACCGATCTCGGTGCCGCGATCGCCGCGGCCGCCGGCGCTGCCGTGGACGAGGTGTTCGTCGAGCGCGGCGCGGAGCTGGTGGTGCGCGCGCGGCGCGACACGCTGCTGCCGCTGCTGGCCATGCTGCGCGACGACCCGCGCTTCCGCTTCGAGCAGCTGATGGACCTCTGCGGCGTCGATTGGCCGGAGCGCGGCGAGCGCTTCGAGGTAGTCTACAACCTGCTCAGCCTGTCCACGAACCGCCGCGTGCGCGTGCTGGTTCCGACCGACGAGGCGGCGCCTGTGCCGAGCTGCGCGGCGATCTATCCCGCCGCGACCTGGTACGAGCGCGAGGCGTGGGACATGTACGGCATCGTCTTCGCCGGCCAGACGGACCTGCGGCGCCTGCTGACCGACTACGGCTTCGAAGGCCATCCGCTGCGCAAGGACTTCCCGCTGACCGGCCATGTCGAGGTCCGCTACGACGAGACGCGCAAGCAGGTGGTCTACGAGCCGGTCGCGCTGACCCAGGATTTCCGGAGTTTCGATTTCCTGAGCCCTTGGGAAGCGATGACCACGCTGCCCGGGGACGAGAAGGTGCATCTCACCCGCGCCGAGCGCGGGCAGATCGAAAATTCCCCTGGGGGACCGCGATGAGCGGCAGCTCTGCCATGTCCAGCGATGTCGGTCCGCTCGCCGCCGCCGATCCCGCGCCGACGCGGAAGATCGAGGTCGAGTCGCACACCATCAATTTCGGCCCGCAGCACCCCGCCGCACATGGCGTGCTGCGCCTGATCCTGGAGCTGAAGGGCGAGGTGGTGGAGCGCGCCGATCCGCATATCGGCCTGCTGCACCGCGGCACCGAGAAGCTGATGGAGTACAAGACGTATCTACAGGCGATGCCCTACATGGATCGCCTCGACTACGTCTCGCCGATGTGCATGGAGCACAGCTTCGTCATCGCGACGGAGCGCCTCCTCGGCATCGAGAAGGACGTGCCGGAACGCGCGCGCTGGATCCGGACGATGTTCGCCGAGATCACGCGCATCCTGAACCACCTGCTGAACGTCACGACCTATGCGCTCGACGTCGGCGCCATCACGCCGAGCCTCTGGGGCTTCGAGCAGCGCGAATACCTGCTGGAATTCTACGAGCAGGTCGGCGGCAGCCACTACCACGTGAACTACTTCCGCGCCGGCGGCGTCTCCCGCGACCTTCCCGCCGGGCTGGAAGACCGCATCGGCGCCTGGTGCCGGCAGTTCCCGAAGTTCCTCGACGAGCTGGAAGGGCTGCTGACGGAGAACCGCATCTTCAAGCAGCGCACCGTGGATATTGGCGTGATGACCGCGGAGCAGGCGATGGAGTGGGGGTTCAGCGGGCCCTGCCTGCGCGCGTCCGGCTGTGCCTGGGACCTGCGCAAGTCGCAGCCCTACGATATGTACGACCGGCTGGAGTTCGACGTGCCGGTCGGCGTGCATGGCGATTGCTACGACCGCTACCTGGTCCGCATGCAGGAGATGCGGCAGTCGCTGCGCATCATCGAGCAGTGCCTGGCGGCGATGAAGCCCGGCCCGGTGAAGATCGCCGACAACAAGATCGTGCCGCCCTCGCGCGGCGCGATGAAGCGCTCGATGGAAAGCCTGATCCATCACTTCAAGCTCTACACCGAGGGCTACCACGTCCCCGCCGGCGCGACCTACACGGTGACCGAGGCGCCGAAGGGCGAGTTCGGCGTCTACATGGTGGCCGACGGCACCAACCGGCCCTACCGCGTGAAGATCCGCGCGCCGGGCTATGCGCATCTCCAGGCGATGGAGGTGCTGTCGAAGGGGCACATGCTGGCCGATGCCGTGGCCATCATCGGCAGCCTCGACATCGTGTTCGGGGAGATCGATCGTTGAGCGCGCCGCAGCAGCACGCCGAACCTGCGACCTTCGAGTTCGACGCGGAGAGCAACGCGCAGATCGAGAAGATCGTCGCGCGCTATCCCGCCGGCAAGCAGGCCAGCGCGGTGATCCCGCTGCTCTACGTGGCGCAGAAGCAGATGGGCCGGCTGACCGGCAGCGCCTGGGTGCCGCGGGTCGCGATGGACGTGATCGGCGCGCGGCTCGGCATGCCGCCGATGCGCGTCTACGAGGTCGCGACCTTCTACTTCATGTTCAACACCAAGCCGATCGGGCGCTTCCACCTGCAGGTCTGCGGCACCACGCCCTGCATGCTGCGCGGGTCGGACGATGTGCTGCGCGCATGCAAGGATGCCGGGCACCTGAAGGGCTATGGCGAGACCAGCGCGGACGGGCTGTTCACGCTGACCGAGGTGGAATGCCTCGGCGCCTGCGTGAACGCGCCTGTCCTGCAGGTGGATGACGACTACTACGAAGACCTGGACTACGACCGCACCGTCGCGCTGATCGAGGCGCTGAAGCGCGGCGAACGGCCGACGCCCGGTTCCACCATCGGGCGGCAGACCAGCGCGCCCGAAGGCGGGCCGCTGACCTTGCTGGAGAGCTGAACGATGGACGAGAAGCTCACCCGGATGGAAGCCAAGCTTGATCGGCTGAACCTGATGGCCACGGCGACGGTCGGGCTGACGGGCGGCTGCTTCGTCGTGCTGGTCATGCTGCTGCGGAGCGCGTGAGCATGGCCCTCTCCGACAAGGACCGCATCTTCACCAACCTCTACGGCGCGCAGGATTGGCGCCTGCCGGCCGCGCAGAAGCGCGGCAACTGGGACGGCACCAAGGCCATCCTGGAGAAGGGCCGCGACTGGATCATCGAGGAGGTGAAGCAGTCCGGCCTGCGCGGCCGCGGCGGCGCCGGCTTTCCGACCGGCATGAAGTGGTCCTTCATGCCGAAGCAGGCGAGCGAGCGGCCGCACTACCTGGTGGTGAACGCCGACGAGAGCGAGCCCGGCACCTGCAAGGACCGCGACATCATCCGCCACGATCCGCACACGCTGATCGAGGGCTGCCTGATCGCCGGCTTCGCGATGGGCGCGCATGCCGGCTACATCTACATCCGCGGCGAATACTGCAACGAGAGCCGCGTGCTTGAGGCCGCGATCGAGGAAGCCTATGCCGCCGGGCTGCTCGGCAAGGATGCTTGCGGCAGCGGCTGGCACTTCGACCTCTACGTGCATCGCGGGGCAGGGGCCTATATCTGCGGCGAGGAAACCGCGCTGATCGAGAGCCTGGAAGGCAAGAAGGGCATGCCGCGGCTGAAGCCGCCATTCCCGGCGGCCGTTGGGCTGTATGGCGCGCCGACCACGGTGAACAATGTCGAGACCATCGCCGTGGTGCCGACCATCCTGCGCCGCGGCGGCGCCTGGTTCGCGGGCTTCGGGCGGCCGAAGAACAGCGGCACGAAGATCTTCTGCATCCAGGGCCATGTGAACAAGCCCTGCAACGTGGAGGAGGAGATGAGCATCCCGATGCGGGAGCTCATCGAACGCCATGCCGGCGGCGTGCGCGGCGGCTGGGACAATCTGCTCTGCGTGATCCCGGGCGGGTCCTCCACGCCGCTGCTGCCGAAGCACATCTGCGACGACGTGCTGATGGATTTCGACGCGCTGCGCGAGCACAAATCCGGCCTTGGTACGGCGGGCGTGATCGTGATGGACAAGAGCACGGACATCGTCCGCGCCATCGCGCGCCTGTCGAAGTTCTACAAGCATGAGAGCTGCGGCCAGTGCACGCCGTGCCGCGAAGGCATGGGCTGGGTCAGCCGCATGATGGAGCGCATGGTCGAGGGCCGCGCGGAGGTCGAGGAGATCGACCTGCTGGAAGAGGTCACGCGCCGCATCGAGGGGCACACGATCTGCGCGCTTGCCGATGGCGGCGTCTGGCCGGTGCAGGGGCTGATCCGGCACTTTCGGCCGGTGATGGAAGAGCGCATCGCCGAGTACAAGCGGCGCCATGCCAAGCCGGCGGCGATGCCGCTGGCCGCGGAGTAACGCCCGATGGCGAAGGTCACCGTCGACGGCATCGAGGTGGAGGTCCCGAACGGGGCCACCGTGCTGCAGGCCTGCGAAGCGGCCGGCAAGGAGATCCCGCGCTTCTGCTACCACGAGCGGCTCAGCGTCGCGGGCAATTGCCGCATGTGCCTGGTCGAGGTGGAGAAGGCGCCGAAGCCTGTCGCCTCCTGCGCCTATCCTGTCGCGGACGGCATGGTGGTGAAGACCGACAGCGCCATGGTGCGCAATGCGCGCCGCGGCGTGATGGAATTCCTGCTGATCAACCATCCGCTCGACTGCCCGATCTGCGACCAGGGCGGCGAATGCGATTTGCAGGACCAGGCCGTCGGCTATGGCATGGACCATTCCCGCTACAAGGAAGCGAAGCGGGCGGTGAAGGACAAGTATGTCGGCCCGCTGATCAAGACGATCATGACGCGCTGCATCCAGTGCACGCGCTGCGTCCGCTTCGCCTCCGAGGTCGCCGGGGTGCCGGAACTCGGCGCGACGGGCCGCGGCGAGGCGATGGAGATCGGCACCTATGTCGAGAAGGCGCTGACCACCGAACTGTCCGGCAATCTGATCGACATCTGCCCGGTCGGCGCGCTGACCTCGCGCCCCTATGCGTTCGTGTCGCGGCCCTGGGAACTGCGCAAGACCGACAGCATCGACGTGCAGGACGCGACCGGCACAAACATCCGCATCGACACCCGCGGGCCGGAGGTGCTGCGCATCCTGCCGCGCATCAACGACGATGTGAACGAGGAGTGGATGGCCGACCGCGGCCGCTTCTCCTTCGACGGGCTGAAGCGCAAGCGGCTCGACCGGCCCTGGCTGCGCGTGGACGGCACGCTGAAGCCGGCAAGCTGGGGCGAGGCGTTCCGGGCCATCGCCGCGAAGCTGAAGGCGAAGCAAGCGGACCGCATCGGCGCGGTCGCGGGCGACCTGGTGGATGCGGAGAGCGTCTTCGCGCTGAAGGCGCTGATGGGCGCGCTGGGTAGCGCGAACCTCGATTGCCGGCAGGACGGCGCGGCGTTGGATGCGTCGCGCCCGGATTTCTGGCGCTTCAACAGCACGATCGCCGGCATCGACGAAGCCGACGCGCTGCTGATCATCGGCAGCGATCCGCGGCGCGAGGCGCCGGTGATCAATGCGCGCCTCCGCAAGCGCCACGTCGCGGGCCGCTTCCCGATCGGGCGCATCGGGCCGGCGGGCGTGGACCTGACCTACCCGCACCAGCACCTCGGCGAGGGCCCGGCCGCGCTGCGGGCGCTGCTGGACGGTTCGCACCCCTTCATGCAGACGCTGAAGGCGGCGAAGAAGCCGATGCTGCTGCTCGGCCGCGGCGCGCTGGCGCGCGCGGATGGCGCGGCGGTGCTGGCCGCGTCCTGGCAGGTTGCGGCGGCCAGCGATGCGCTGCGGCCGGACTGGCACGGCTTCAACGTGCTGCACCTGTTCGGCGGGCAGGTCGGCGCGCTGGAACTCGGCTTCGTGCCGGGCCCGGGCGGCAAGGATCTTTCCGACATGCTCGGCGGCGGCGTGGATGCGCTGTGGCTGCTGGGTGCGGATGGCTTCGATCCTTCGCTGATCGCGCCCGGGACCTTCGTCATCTACCAGGGCCATCACGGCGACCGCGCCGCGGCGCGCGCCGACGTGATCCTGCCTGGTGCGGCCTACACCGAGAAGGACGCGACCTACGTCAACACCGAGGGCCGTGCGCAGCGCGCCTGGCTTGCGGTGCATGCGCCGGGCGAGGCGCGCGAGGATTGGCGCATCCTGCGCGCCGCCGGCGATGCGCTCGGCGTGCGGCTGCCCTTCGACGATCTCGCGGCGCTGCGAGCGGCGATGGCAGAGGCCAGCGCGACCTTCGCCGGCGCCTTCGCGCGCCGCGGCTGCGAGGACACGACGCCGCCCGCCGGCGATGTCGCGGCGCTCACGGACGCGCCCTTCGCGGCGGCGATCGCGCAGTACCACCTGGCGGACGCGATCGCGCGCGCGTCCAACGTGATGGCGGAATGCGCGCGGACCTATGGCGAGCAGCCCTCCCTTGAGGCGGCGGAGTGAGTTGACGATGGACGGCTTCCTCGGCACCCCCGTCGGGCACCTGGCGCTGACCGTCGCGCAGGCGATGGCGCTGCTGGTGCCGCTGCTGATCGGCGTCGCCTACTTGACCTGGGCGGAGCGCAAGATCCTGGGCGCGATGCAGCTGCGCAAGGGCCCGAACGTGGTCGGGCCCTTCGGCATGCTCCAGCCCTTCGCCGACGCCATCAAGATGCTGATGAAGGAGACGATCATCCCGGCCGGCGCGTCCCGCGCGCTGTTCATCATGGCCCCGATGATCACCTTCATGCTGGCGATGCTGGCCTGGGCGGTGATCCCGGTGAACGATGGCTGGGCGATCGCCGACATCAATGTCGGCATCCTCTACCTGTTCGCGATCAGCTCGCTCGGCGTCTACGGCGTCATCATCGCGGGCTGGGCGAGCAATTCGAAATACGCCTTCCTCGGCGCGCTGCGCAGCGCGGCGCAGATGGTCAGCTACGAAGTCAGCATGGGCTTCGTGATCGTCACCGTGCTGCTCTGCGTCGGTTCGCTGAACCTGACGGCGATCGTGCGGGCGCAGGAGAACCTCTGGTTCATCATCCCGCTATTCCCGATGTTCGTGATCATGTTCATCTCCGCGCTGGCGGAGACGAACCGCGCGCCCTTTGACCTGCCGGAAGGCGAGAGCGAGCTGGTGGCGGGCTTCTTCGTCGAATACAGCTCGATGTCCTTCGCGCTGTTCTTCCTCGGCGAATACGCGAACATGATCCTGATGAGCGCGCTGATCACCATCCTGTTCCTCGGCGGATGGTATCCGCCGCTGGACATCGCGCCGCTCAACTGGATCCCCGGGCCGATCTGGTTCATCTTCAAGATCTGCCTCTGTCTGTTCATCTTCGTCTGGGTGCGCGCCACCTTCCCGCGCTACCGCTACGACCAGCTCATGCGGCTGGGGTGGAAGGTGTTCCTGCCGTTCAGCCTGCTCTGGCTGGTGCTGACCGCCGCGGCTCTCAA
>JAIYDD010000170.1 GCA_027487675.1 Acetobacteraceae bacterium
GCGCCGCGGCCGCGGCCGCAAAGGACGAGCGCGCGTCGCCGCCCCAGAGCGCGGGCACGGCGCCGGCCCCCAGCTGCAGCACGGCGACCTGCGACGCGGCGAGCAGGCGCTCGAGCAGCGGGCGCGGGGCGCGCAGGCGGGAGGCGCGCGCGAGGTGGCGCGCGGCGCGCGCGGGGGACCAGGCGTCCAGCAGGGCGCGCGGGGCAAAGGCGGGCGAGGCGGACGCGTCCAGGAGCAGCCAGCCGCCGGACGCCGCCGCCGCCGCCGCGGCCGCGGGTGAGGAGGGCGGCGGCGGGCTGCCGTGGGACGGGTGCCAGGAGGCGTGGCGCGGCGGGGGCGCGGAGACCATCTCGAGCAGCAGGACGTGCAGGGCGCACGCCTCGGCCTGGTGGCGCCACGCGGCCGCCTCGCCCGCGTCGGCCGACTCTTGCTGCGCCTCGTCCTCCGCCTCCTCCTCCATCATCGTCGCTCGCGCGCGCGCGCCGCCGGCGCCCTCGCCCATGTCGCCCGCGCCGTCAGCACCGTCGTCGCGCGGGAGGCACGCCGCGAACGCGTCCCAGAAGCCCGGCTGCGCGCGCAGCAGCGCGACGGCGCCGCGGGCCGAGCCGCCGCGCCGCTCCCACAGGGCGGCGAGCGCGCGCAGCGCGGCGGCCAGCGCGGCGGCGTCGCCCGGCGGGGTGGCGAGGCCGGCGCCGGCGGCCTCGATCATCCGCGCCGCCGGGCCGGGGACGTTGGTCAGCACGGGGCGGCCGGCGGCCAGCCCCTCCACCAGCTTGTTCGGCGCGGACCAGGCGGCGAAGGCGGGGTGGGGCGCCAGGCAATGCAGCGCGACCTCGGCGCCGGCCAGCAGCCGGGCGAGAAGCGGCTTGGGCAGCGGGTCGAGGAAGCGCACCGGCAGGTTCTGCGCCGAAGCGCGGGCGACAAGCGCCGGCTTGCGGGCGCCCTCGCCGACCAGCAGCAGCAGGATCGGGGCCTCCCCCGGCGCGTCGCGCAGCAGCGCGGCGGCATCCAGCAGCGCGTCGAGCCCGTTGGCCGGCCCATGCGCGCCGGCATAGACGGCCAGCAGCGTGCCGGGCGGCGCGAAGGCCGGGCGCCAGGGCGCGACATGCGGGCCGAACAGCGCCAGGTCCGCGCCCTGCGGCAGCACGTGCAGCCGGGCGGGATCGGCGCCGCGGGCCAGTGCCGTCTCGGCCATGCCCTCGGTCAGCGCGACCACCGCGGCGGCGCGGCGGCAGGCGGCGTCCGCCAGCGCGCCGAGCCCGGCCAGCACCGGCCGGGGCAAATGGCCGAGGGCGCGCGGCATCTCCGGCCAGGGGTCGCGGATCTCGAAGACAAAGGGCGTGCCGCGCAGCCGGCGGGCCAGCAGCGCCGGGATGGCGACCGTCAGCGGGGTGGAGGAGGCGAGGATCACGTCCCACCCCCCGCGCAGCGCCAGCGGGGTGGCGGCGGCGGCGAAGCGCAGGAAGGCGGCCGCGCGGCGCGGCAGGGACAGCGCGTTGCCGCAAGGGATGTCGAATTCGGCAATGCGGATGCCGCCCGCCTCGCCCTCGCGCCTGCCGTGGCGGAAGGGGCCGTCGAGGCCGCTGCGGGCGCCGGCATAGCGGCCGCAGGCGAGCGTCACGGCATGGCCGGCCTGCGCCAGGGCCTGGGCGGCGAGGAAGGAACGGGTGGCGGTGCTGCCCTCCGGCCCCGAGAAATGCTGGTGCAGGTAGAGGATGCGCAGCGGCGGGGCGGGCGCGGTGCGAGGCTCCGCCTCGCGCTCCGGCCGGGGCGCCGCCCCATAGGCGCCAACTTTGGCTTGGCGGCCTTGCGGAATCGCGGCGGCGGCAGATGCGAGGCTCCGCCCCGCGCTCCGCCAGGGGCCCTGCCCCTGGACCCCGCCAAGGGGCAGCGGCCGCTTGGAACCCGGTTCACGGGTTTGTTCTTTCTGCTGATGCCGGTCCAGGGCGGCAGCCCTGGTGGTGGGGGGTAGCGGGGGGCAGGCGAAGCCTCCCCCCGGGCCGCAGGGCGCAGTCCCGCCCGTAGCTTCGCGCGTACGAGGCTTCGCCTCCACCCGGGTCACCTCGCGCACCCTTCGGCGATAAGTTGGCGCCTATGGGGCGCCGCCCCGGCACCCCGGTCAGCGGCAGTGGCCCCTGACAACCCATTCATTCTGGTCCCTTCTTTGCTGATGCCGGTCCAGGACGGCGGTCCTGGTGGTGGGGGTATCGGGGGAGGCAAAGCCTCCCCCGGGCCACCCGGCGCCGCCTCAGTCGCCGCCACAGCCGCGCACCGTCTCGATGATCCGGGCCTGGTCCGCCTCGGTCAGCCCGCCGCCGGAGGGCAGGCAGAGGCCGCGCTCGAACAGCGTCGCCGGCAGCGGGCCCACGGCGTGCGGGGCGTCGCGGAAGGCCGGCTGCAGGTGCAGCGGCTTCCAGGCCGGGCGGCTCTCGAAGCCGGCGGCGTCCAGCGCGCGGCGCACCGCCTCCCGGTCCGGGCCGCGCGCGGGGTCGAAGAGGGCGACGGTCAGCCAGCGATTCGCGCGGCCCCAGGCGGGCTCGGCGATGAAGCCGGCGCCGGGCAGGCCGGCGGCGTAGGTGGCGAAGACGGCGCGGCGGCGGGCGACGCGGGCCGCCAGGCCCGGCATCTGCGCCAGGCCGACCGCGGCCAGGATCGAGGACAGGCCATAGGTGTAGCCCGTCGTCTCGTGCTCGTAATGCGCCGCCGGTTCCTTCGCCTGCATCGCCAGCATCCGCGCGCGGGCGATCAGCGCCGGGTCGTCGCTGGCCAGAGCGCCGCCGCCGGCGGCGGTGACGATCTTGTTGCCGTTGAAGGAGAACACGGCAAGCCGCGCGCCGCGCCCGGCATGCCGCCCGCCCCGGCCCTCGGCGCCCAGCGCCGCGGCGCTGTCGCACAGCACGGGCACCCCCCAGCGGTCGCAGGCGGCGAGGATGGCATCCAGGTCGCAGGCCTGGCCGTAGAGGTCGACCGGCACCACCACCCGCGGCAGCTTCCCGCGCCGCGCGGCGCGGGACAGTTCCTCGGCCAGCAGGGCGGGGTCGAGCGTCCAGCCGGTCTCCGTCACGTCCAGGAAGCGCGGGACGGCGCCCATCTGCACGGCGGGTGCCACGGTGGCGACGAAGGTCAGGGTGGGCGCCCAGACCTCGTCGCCCGGCTGCAGGCCGAGCAGCCGGTAGCCGAGATGCAGCGCCGCGGTGCCGGAGGCGGTGCCGAGCACGGCGGGGAAGCCGGTGGCCTCGGCGATCGCGGCCTCGAAGGCCGCGGGGGTGGGGCCGGCGGGGGCGAGCCAGCCGGCCTCCAGCGTCGCGCGGACGCTGTCGAGCTCGGTGCCCGAGAATTCCGGCGCGGAGAGCGGCAGCCGGGAAGGCCTTCGGCCCGGGAAGGGCAGCACGGAGGGCCGGGGGGAGCGTCGCGCCGGGGTGCCGAGATGAACCGACAAGTTGAATGGCCTCCGCCCGTTATTCACATTCTGGTTAGGGCTGCGGCGGAAGCGCAAGACAAACGTTAACAGTCGCGGCGATTTTCAACCGCGCGGCAGGCCGTCTCCCTCTCCGGCGAAGGGCGGCGTGGTGGCGTGGCCGTTGGCATGGGTGCCCTGGCCGGTCAGCCAGACGCGCAGGCTGAGCGCCAGCAGGCGGAGATCCTGCGCGAGGCTGGGCGGCGTCTCGCCATAGGCGGCGTCGAGCTCGAGGCGCATCGGCCAGGGCACGGCGTTGCGCCCGGCGGCGACCCCCGGCCCGGCCAGCCCCGGGCGGGCGCGCAGCCGGATCGCCTGGCGGGGCGAGTAGAGCCGCAGGTAGTGCGGCGGCAGCGGACGCGGGCCGACCAGGCTCATCTCCCCGCGCAGCACGTTGACCAGCTGCGGCAGCTCGTCGAGCCCGCTGGCGCGCAGGCGGCGGCCGAAGCCGCACAGGCGCTCCTCGTCCGGGCCGTCGCCGACGGCCATGGAGCGGAACTTCAGCAGCGGGAAGCAGCGCCCGCCGCGGCCGGAGCGGCGCTGGACGAACATCAGCGGCCGGCCGAGCCGCCACCAGACGAGGCAGGCGACCAGCGCCATCAGCGGCGCGAGCAGCACCAGGCCGGCCAGCGCCGCGGCGACATCCAGCGCGCGCTTGCCGCAGCGGTCATACATGGCGGGCGAGCCCGGGGGGGAGGGGTGCGGGCGGCGGGCCGGCGCCCGCGTGGCGGCGCCCGGCCAGCGGCCGGGCGGCGACGCCGAGGCTCAGCGTCAGGCCGAGGGCGAACCAGGCCATCCGGTTGCCCTGGTCGGAGGAGACCATGACGCTGATCGCCACCGGCAGCACCAGCGCGGCGATGCACGCGGCCCGGCCGGGATCGACCCGGCCGAGGCGCGCCGCCGCCAGCGCCAGCGCGCCGCCGAAGGCGCCGAGCCACAGCAGCAGGCCGGGCAGGCCGAACTCGGACAAGGCTTCCAGCGCGTGGTTGTGCGGGTGCAGGGCGCGGCTGTCGCCATGGCCCTCCGCGATGCCGAAGCCGCCGGTGCCGAGGCCGAGCGGCGCGGCCCGGCCGCCGAACTCCAGCGCCGCGGACCACAGGCCGGCGCGCGCCTCGAGCCCGGCGGCGCCGCCGCCCAGCCGTTCCAGCGTGCGCAGCCCCTCCGCCGCGACGGGGTTCAGCAGCAGGTCCGACAGCAGGCCGAGGCCGCCCAGCAGCGCGGCCGCCGCCCAGCCGAGCCCGGCGCCGCGCCGGCCGGCCAGCCACAGCCGCAGCGCCGGCGCCAGCGCGACGCCGAGCCCGAGCGCCAGCAGCGCCGTCCGCCCGCCCGGCAGCAGCGCCGCGAAGCCGAGCCCGGCGGCCAGCGCCAGCCAGGGCAGCGCGAGCAGGGGGTGCGGCGCTTCGACCGCGCGCAGGGCGGCCAGCGTCGCGGCGATCGCCATCGCCAGCCCGATCACCTGGTAGTTGGCGGCGCCCGCCGCGGGTGCCGCCAGAGGCTGGCCGGACAGCACCCCCCAGCCGAGCAGCGCCGCCAGCGCCACCCCGGCCAGCAGGCAGCCGGCCGCCAGCGCGGCGCGGGCCGCCGGCGCCGCGCCCACCAGCAGCCCGGCCGCCAGCATCGCCGGCGCCACCAGCACCATGTCCACCAGCTTGTCGGCCACCACCAGGCGCGAGGCCGTCCAGCTGCCCGCCACCACCGCCCAGAGCCACAGCAGCGCCGCCGCCGCCGCCGGCAGCGCGACGCCGCGCCCGATCCGCCAGCGATGTGTGGCGGCCAGCAGCGGCAGCAGCGCGGCCAGCGCCAGCAGCGCGGCCAGCGTCAGGTCGAGCGGCAGCGCCAGCGGCAGCGGCGCCGTCTTCAGCGCCCCGGCCAGCTGCAGGACCGCCGCGGCACCGCCGGCCAGCGCGGCGAGCGGGACGGCCAGCGGCAGGGCGCGCCTCATGCCACGCGCCCCATGCCGAGGGCCGCCTTCGGCGACCCGTCGGCATGCGTGTCCGCGCGCCCGACCGCCGGGCGCGGCATGACGGCCAGCGGCGCTGGCCGCAGGCCGGTCGGCCGGGCCGCCGGCATCATTCCGCCGGCTCCGCCAGCAGCCGCGGCGGGCGCGGCGGGCCGCCGGCCAGCAGCACCGCCGCCGCCGCCACCGCCAACGCCGCCATGCCGGCGGCCGGCATCAGCAGGGCCAGCAGCAGCGACCGGTTGGGCAGCGAGGGCCGCGCCTCCACCACCGGGCCGGAGACCAGCCGCGCCGCCACCGCCTCGTCCGCCGCCACCACCACGCCGGCGCGCTGCTGCTGGGCCAGCACCTCGTAGAGCGACTGGCGGATGTAGAGGTCGGGCTCGCGCGCCAGCCGCGCCTCCAGCGCGGCCACGCGGCGGCGGGCCATCTCCTCGAGGTCGGCGCGCACCTTGGCCTCGGCGAAGCCGTGCAGGCGGCGCAGCGCGTCCAGCGCCGCCGCGCGCTCGGGGTGGGAGAGGGAGAGCGTCCAGGTCACCTGGCCGATCGACTGGGTGGCGGCGAAGCGGCGTTCCAGCCAGGACCGCAGGTGGTCGGCATCCGGCGGCTCCGTCGCGCCGAGCAGGGCGCGCAGCAGCCCGCCGGGGCCGCGCCGGCGTTCCTCGGCCAGCCAGGCGAGCAGGCCCGTCTCCTCCGCCAGCATGCGCGCCGCCTCGGGCGAGCGGAGCGAGGCGAGGTAGATCGCGAAATTGCCGCTCGGCCGCGTGTCCAGCATCGCGCCGAGCGAGAGGGCCGGCGCGAGGAGGGAGGAGGTGGCGATGCCCGTGGTCTCGGACGGCGCGACCACCGCCTCGGCCAGGTAGGCGCGCGGCCAGGCCAGCACGGTCGCGGCGCCGGCCGCGTAGAGCATCAGGGCGAGCAGCAGCACGCGCCCGCGGCGCGCCCACAGCCCGGCCATCAAAGCTTCGGCAGCCATCTTGGCATCTGCTCCCCGGCCGCAGCGTGGCGGTTGCGCGTCGCTTGCACAACGGTTTCGTCAAGCCAGGCTGACATGCGTGACGATCCGGCCGACCGGCGCCGCCGCGCGCGCGACCAGCAGCGGCGCCGGGGCGATGCGGCCCCAGCCCGGGCTTTCGAAGCCCTGC
The DNA here is from genome assembly GCA_027487675.1 of Acetobacteraceae bacterium. Lineage (GTDB taxonomy): Bacteria > Pseudomonadota > Alphaproteobacteria > Acetobacterales > Acetobacteraceae > Falsiroseomonas. Next base: position 6,560 of record JAIYDD010000170.1, read on the forward strand.
TCCAGCGCCAGGCGGAGCGGCGCGTCGGCGTGCATCTCGATGGCGGCGAGGGGGCCGGCCACGCCCGCGGCGGTGCGGCGCCACGGCCCGGGGCAGAGCCGCCAGCGCAGCGCCACGGCACGGAAGGGGCCGGACAGCGTGTCCTCGATCGTCCAGCCGCGGCCCCCGGCGGCGATCCGCCGGGCCTGGCGGTTGCCGCGCTGGTCGGTGGCGGCGGCGCCATCGGCCAGCGCCTCGGTCCGCGGCCAGCGCGCCAGCAGGAAGCGGCCGGCGCGCGGCATCGGCTCGGCCTCGTCGAACACCGCGGCGTCGTGGCCGGCGGCGCCGGCCAGCGCCGGCCACCACCAGGGCTCGGGCGGGTCGTAGCTGCCGGTGCCGCCGTCGCGCAGCACCCAGGTCGTGCCGTGCCGCAGCGACAGGTGCAGCAGGTCCGATTGCGCCGGGCGGAAGCGCAGCGGGCCGGTGCGCAGCAGGGCAAGCGCGCGGCCCTCCGCCCAGCCCATGGTGCCGGCGCTGCGCCAGCGCGCGGCGCGCGCCAGCCGGCGCGCCGGCGCCGCCAGGCCGAGCCAGGCGCAGCCCGGGTCGCGCGGCGAATCGGCGCCGGCCTGCGCGAAGAGCCGGGCCGCGCGCTCCACGCTGGCGCGGGCATCGGCGGGGCCGGCCAGCGACAGGTCGGCGAAGGCCGAGCCATCCTCCACGCCGAGCGGCGGGGTGGCGCCGCCTTCCGGCTCGGCCAGCCGGTGCAGCCAGAGCGCCGCGGCGGCGGCGCGCGATGCCAGCGGCGCGGGGAAGGGCGCCGCGCCATGGCGGACGCGCAGCCATTCGGCCACCGCCAGCACGTCGAGCAGCAGCCGCGTGTAGCCCGGCGAGACCTGCGCGAAGCCGCCATCCGGCGCGACCAGCCGCGCCACATGCGCCGCCAGCGCCTGTGCCGCCGGCCGCGCATCGCGCCACAGCAGCAGCGCGCAGCAGAAGGCGCCCGCGGCCTCGCTGACCGGGTGGTTGTTGTCCTGCGCCAGCGCGTAGCGCGGCGTGGCGGCGATGCGGCGGGCGCAGAGCGCGAGCAGCGCGCGGGCGCCCGGCGGCGGCGCGCGGTCGGCGTCCAGCAGGGCGAGCGCGAGCGCCAGGTGCATCGCCCGCAGCGCGGCTTCCTGGCCGCAGGCCCAGTTGACGCCGCGAAAGGGCGGGTTGGCGGCACACCATCCGGCGAGCAGCGCCTCGGCGCGCGCCAGGTGGCCGCCGGCGGGGTCGAGCCGGGCGGCCTGGGCCAGCAGCGGCAGGGCGGCGAGGCGGCTGGCTTCCCAGACCGGCCGCGCGCCGCCCGCGCGGTGCAGGTCCATGCTGAGCGCCGGCGCGGCGGGGTCGAAGGGGCCGTGCCAGTCGGGCGCCTCGGCCAGCCCCGCCACGGCGGCCAGCACCGGGGCGCGTGCCACGCCGGGCGGCGGCGGCGGGGCGGCCTCCGGCAGGAAGCGGCCTGAGGGCAGCGCGGCCTCGCCCAGCCGGCGCGCCGCGAGGCCCGTGGCGAGGTCCGCCCGGTGCGCCAGCAGCCAGGCGACGGGGCGCGGCCCGAGCCGCCAGGCAGCATCCGCGCGCAGCCGCCAGGCGGCGTCCGGGCCCAGCCGCCGGGCAGGATCGGTGCCCAGCGGCGAGGCCAGGTCCGGGCCCAGCCGCGAGGCCAGGTCCGGGCCCAGCCGCCAGGGCAGGTCCGCGCGCAGCCGCCAGAGCAGGTCCGCGCGCAGCCGCCAGCGACGCCGCGCGCCGGTGGCGGCGGGGTCCGGCTGCACCACCCCCGGTGGGGCGGCAGCGCGCGAATCGGCTTGGTCCGGCACGGGCAGGCTGCCTATCCTGACCAGGGGGTGAAGATGATGCGGCCACATATCACCCATGAGTTGCAAGTGGCCCGGTGCGGGGCGGTCTTGCGGCTGGGTGGCGGGCGCTGGCCGTGGCGCGCTTGCCGGCTCGCGGCATTGCTGCTCGCGGCCTGGCTCGGCGGCGGGCCGGCCCTGGCGCAGGGGCTCGGCGGGCCCGGCTTCGGCGCCCCGCTCGCCCCGCCCGCCCTGCCGCCCACCCTGCCCGGCGGCGCCCTGGTGCCGAGCCTGCCCGACGCCACGCAGCAGGAGATCTGGCAGCGCATCGAGAACGCCAACCGCCGCCCCACCCTGCCGCCCGGCCCCCTGCCCGCCCCCGCCGCGGACCGCGCCGCGCCCGCCCCGCGCCCCGCGCCGCGCCCGCCCGCCGCCGAGGACGAGCCGCTGTCCCAGACCGAGGCCTTCTTCGCCGAGCGGCTCGGCACCGTGCTGCGGCAGTTCGGCCATGACAGCTTCCGCGGCGGCGGCGCCGCGCTGCCGGTGCTCGGCAGCCCGCCCGAGGACTACGTGCTCGGCCGCGACGACGAGCTGGTGTTGGTGCTGCGCGGCCGCACCCGCGCGACCAGCGAGCTGCGCGTGCTGCGCGACGGCACCGTGCTGCCGCCCGAGCTGCCGCCCGTCCAGGCCGCCGGCCGCACCCTGCGCGAGCTGCGCGCGGAGCTGGAGGCGCGGATCGCCCGCGACATGCCGGGCACCGATGTCTTCCTGTCCCTGCAACGGATGCGGCAGCTGGCGGTCTTCGTCGGCGGGGAGGTGCCGCGGCCGGGCATCCAGGCGCTGCCGGCGCTGGCGACGGTGCTGGACGCGCTGCAGGCCGCCGGCGGGGTGCGGCGCGGCGGCAGCCTGCGCGCCATCCGCATCGACGGGCCGCGCGGGTCGCGCATGCTCGACCTCTACGCGATCGTCACCGGGGAAGGGGCGCCCCCCGACATCACCCTGCGGGAGGGCGAGCGGATCATGGTCCCGGCGCTGGGCGGCGTGGTCGCGCTGGCCGGGGAGGTGACGCGGCCGGCGATCTACGAGCTGCCGGCCGGCGCCGCCAGCATGCCGCTGTCCGCGCTGCTGCGCCTTGGCGGGCAGGCGCTGCGGCCGGCGGGCAACCGCTTCCTGCTGCTGGGCACGGATGCCGCGGGGCGGCGCAGCTTCACCGAGATCGGGCCGAACGACGCGGTGCGGCGCGGCGATTCCGTGGTGGTGCAGCCGGGCGCCGACGTGGTGGCGAACCGGCTGCGGCTGTCCGGCCACGTCACCGCGCCGGTGATCCGCGCCGCCATGCCGGGCGGCGGGCTGCGCGGGCTGCTGGCCGATGCGCGCCTGGTGCGGCCCGATCCCTATCCGCGGCTGGCGGTGATCCTGCGCCCGGACCCGGAGACGCGGGTGCGGCGCTTCATCCCCTTCGACCTGGCGCGGGCGATGCAAGGCCAGGGGAACCTGCCGCTGGCCGAGGGCGACGAGGTGATCCTGCTCGGCAATGCCGACATCGCCTGGCTGGCCAGCCCGCCCGTGCAGCGGGCGCTGCGCGGCCAGGCGCCGGCGGAGGGCGACTGCCCGGCGCTGGTCCAGCTGGCGGTCGCGGCGCGCGCCGCGCCGGCGCGCTTTGCCCATGCGCGCGGCGCCGGCTTCCCCGACATCGGCGCGCCGGCCTGCCCGGCGGTGTTCCAGGAGAACCCGCCGCTGCTGGGCTTCCTGCTGGACGCGGCGGTGCTGCTGACCGGGGAGGTGCGCCAGCCGGGGCTCTTCCCGATCCTGGAGGATACCGGGCTCGACCTGCTGCTGGCGGCCGCCGGCGGCGCCTCGGCCGGCGCGGACCTGTCCGCCGTGGAACTGGCGCGGGAGCCGGCGGAGGGGGCCGCGAACCCGACCCTCGGGCGGCTGCTGCTCGACCTGCGCAGCCGGAACTTCCGCGCGGTGCGGCTTTCGCCGCGCGACGTGCTGCGCATCCCGCGCGGCTTCACGGACCGCGAAGCCGGGCCGGTGACGCTGGCCGGGGAGGTGGTGCGGCCCGGCAGCTACGACATCCGCCGCGGCGAGAAACTGTCCGAGCTGCTGGCGCGTGCCGGCGGGCTGACCCCGCACGCCTACCCCTACGGCGCGGTGTTCACGCGGGAGAGCGTGCGGGTGCGCCAGCAGGAAGGGTTCGCCCGCACGGCACGCGACCTCGAGACCTCGCTGATCCAGGTGGCGGCGGGACAGGCGGTGGCGGGATCGCGCGGCAATTCCGTGGACGTCGGCGGGGCGATCTCGGCAGGGCGGGAACTGGCCGGCGCACTCCGCCAGGCCCAGGCCGCGGGGCGGATGGTGGTGGAAGCCAACCCGGTGACGCTCGCCGCCCGGCCGGAGCTCGACCTGCTGCTGGAACCGGGCGACCTGATCGTCATCCCCAAGCGCCCGAACGAAGTGACCGTGGTGGGCGCCGTGCAGAACCCGGGCAGCCTGCAATTCCAGTCCGGCTGGCGCGCCACCGACTACCTGCGCGCCGCCGGCGGCCCGCAACGCTTCGCCGACACCGCCCGCGCCTTCGTCGTGCTGCCGAACGGACAATCCCAGCCCGCCGGCCTGTCGGGCTGGCAGACCAGCGGCCCCCCCATCCCGCCCGGCAGTCTGGTCGTGGTGCCCCAGGACCCCTCCCCCTTCGAAACCTGGGGCTTCGTGCGCGACCTGACCCAGGTGCTGGGCCAGATCACCATCTCCTCCGCCGCCCTGGCCGTGATCGCACGGGAGACGGGCGGGTCGCGGTGAGGGGGGTGGCGGGGTGGCGCCTGTTGCCCGGGGAGGGCTCCGCCCCATACGCGCGAAGATAGGCGCATCGTTGGCGCGGCCCCCACCCTCCCACGACGCTTCGCGTCGCGGGCCCCTCCCTCCCCCGCTTCGCGGGAGAGGGGACGAAGGCGCCCACTTCTCCC
>JAIYDD010000206.1 GCA_027487675.1 Acetobacteraceae bacterium
AAAATGTCGCTGCCCGCGCGCCCCACCCTGCTCTTCGCCCATGTCGCCTACCGCTTCGCGGAACGCTACGCCGCCCGCGGCGGCGCCCTGCCCGCCATCGAGGCCCGCAGCCTGGAGGAGCTGGAAGCCCGCATCGCCGAGGCCGATGTCCTCCTCGTCTCCGGCTTCTGGCGCAACCACCTCGCCCAGAAGGCGCTGCGGCTGCGCTTCGTGCAGTCGATCAGCGCCGGCGTCGACCAGTACGACCCCGCGGTGTTCCGCGCGCGGGGCATCCGCCTGGCCTCCGCGCAGGGCGCCAACGCCAATGCGGTCTCCGAACACGCCATCGCCCTGATCCTGGCGCTGGCCCGCCGGATCCCCGAAGCCCGCGACAACCAGGCGCAGCGCCACTGGCGCGGCATGATCGGCGACCTGTCGCGGCGCGAGGACGAGCTGGGCGGCAAGACGCTGCTGGTCGTCGGCATCGGCCGGATCGGCGGTCGCCTCGCCCGCCTCGCCAAGGCCTTTGGCATGCAGGTGATCGGCCTGCGCCGCGACCCGGCGCGCGGGGCGGAAGGGGCGGACGAGATCCACGGCATGGCGGCGCTGCACGCCCAGTTGCCCCGCGCCGACTACGTCGCCCTGACCTGCGCGCTGACCGAGGAAACCCGCGGCCTGATGGACGCCCGCGCGCTTGCCGCCATGAAGCCCGGCGCCGCGCTGGTCAACGTCGCGCGCGGCAGGGTCTGCGACGAGGCCGCGCTGGTCGCCGCCCTGCACGCCGGCCATGTCGGCCAGGCGGCGCTCGACGTGACGGCGGAGGAGCCGCTGCCCGCCGACAGCCCGCTCTGGTCCATGCCGAACGTGCTCATCACCCCCCACACCGGCGGCGAGACCCGCCTCTACGAGGACAACGTGCTGGACCTGATGGAGGAGAACCTGGCGCGCCTGGCCCGCGGCGAGGCCGCCTTGCGCAACCAGGTGGTGTGACGCGCCCTTCCCCCCGCGCCCGGGAAGAGCGGGCGAAGGCGCCGGGCCGGCGCCGCCATCGCCGGCACGGCCGCGCGCCCCGCCCGGCGCCCGGGCAACCTGGAACCCCCGCGGTGCTTGCGGTATGGGCTGCCTGCGGCCGGGCGGCCTGGCCCGCCGCTGCCTGCCTCGCTTGCGTCCGACCACCGGGGGAGAGACCGATGCCGACACGCCGCCTGCTGCTGCGCGGGCTTGCGCTGCACGCGCCGCTGCTGCCCCTGGCGCTGTCCGCCTGTGCATCGCGGGACGAGCCGGAGCCGCTGCCGAGCCTGGTCAGCGGCTATCGCCACCTCACCCCCATCCGCCTGAACGTCGCCGAGATCGAGATCGCCGACCCGATCGCCGGCGCCGTCCGCGTCTTCCCCGGCGCCCCCCTGCCGCCGGAGCGCGAGATGCTGCGCATGGCCCAGGACCGCCTGGTGGCGATGGGCACCGAGGGCACGGCGCGCTTCCTGCCCGCCGCCGCGGAGTTGCAGCGCGAGGTCCTGCCCGGCCAGGGCGGCGTCGCCGGCCTGTTCGCCGGCGACCCCGGCGAGCGCATCAGCTGCCGCCTGCTCTGCCGGCTGGAACTGGCCTCGGCCGAGGGCCGCCGCGTCGCCTTCGTGGAAGCCGAGGCGCGGCGCAGCCGCACCGAGCCCGACGGCGCCTCCCCCGCCGCCCGCCGCCGCGCCGCCGAGCAGGTGGTGCGCCAGGCGATGGAGGAGCTGAACGTGGAATTCGAATTCCAGGTCCGCCGCAGCTTGCGGGCCTGGCTGGTCGAGGGCGCGGCGCCTGCCGCCGCGGCCGGGACCGAGGGCGTGCAGCGCGAAGACCTGCCGAGGAGATGACCCCATGACGATCCGCTTCGAGAACCCCGCCGGCGTGCACCAGCCGGCCTCCCCCTATTCGCAGGTCGCGCTGCTGGAAGGGCCGATGCGGCGGCTGGTCGTCTCCGGCCAGGTCGGGCTGCGCCCCGATGGCAGCCTGGCCGAGGGCGGCGAGGCGCAGGTGGCGCAGGCGCTCGAGAACCTGCGGGCGTGCCTGGCCGCGCATGGCATGGGCCCGCAGCACCTGGTGAAGTGGACGGCCTTCCTGACCGACCGCGCGCTGCTGCCGGTCTGGCGCGCGCACCGCATCGCCTTCCAGGGCGCGTCGCAGCCGACCAGCACGCTGCTGATCGTGGCGGGGCTCGCCGATCCGCGCTTCGTCTTCGAGATCGAGGCGGAAGCCGCGGCGGAGATCCCGGCCGGCTGAGCCCTGGCCGCGCCGCGCGGGGAGCATCGCGATGGAGCAAGAACCCAGGCGCCTCGGCCCCGCGATCCTGTCGGGGCGGGAGCTGGTGGACACGCTGCAGGACCTGACGCGGCTGGTCGGCGAACTGCGCCGCCAGCAGCTGGAGGCGGAGGCCTATGGCACGGTGACGCGGCTGGCGCTCGGCGCCCTGCTGCGCGCCAGCCCGCCCGAGGCCCGCGCCGCCGTCGCCGCCCGCCTGCGGGAGGGCACGGTCGCGCTGCTCGGCCCCGATGTCGCGCCGGACAGCCTGCTGGCGGTCGCGGTGGCGGAGGAAGCGGCGCGGATGGCGGCGGCGCTGGTGCCGGACGCGCCGCGCGCCGGCTGAGGCGCCGGCGCCGCGCCGGCCGCTCACCTTTCCGCGCGCCGCCGCCACCGCCGCCGGCGCGGCGCGTTGCGCAGGCGTGACGAGGCGTGGCGGCGACAGGATGGGGCCCGGGGCGCGGGTGGCGGCGGCGCTGCTGCTGCCGCTGATCCTGCCGGCCTGCCAGGCGGTGCAGGCGGTGGATGACCGGCTGCGCCGCATCGACGTGCTGGACCGCGCCTTCGCCCGCCCGACGCCGTCGCGTTCCCTGCCGGCCCCGGCCCCGCCCCGGCCGGCCCCATTGCTGCCTCCGCCGGTCGCCGCGCCGCCCGCCGGGGCTTCGCAGGGCCCGGCCGCGGCGCCGATCATCGACCCCGCGCCCGCCATCCCGCGCGACGTGCCGCCCGGGCCGCCGGCCGCCCGGCCGCCTGCCGCGACGCCGCCGGACCAGGTGCTGCGCATCCGCAGCCTGGTCCAGGGCAACCCCTGGCTGGCCCGCTTCTGGGCCGAGCTGACCCCTGGCCAGCGGCTGCTCGTGACGCAACGCCTGGCGGCGGGCGCGGCCGCGCGCGGCGCGGGCCCGGCCGAGGCCTGGGACGGGATGGGCCTCGGCGACCGGGCGCTGCTGGTCTTCGGCACCGGCGCGGGGTGAAGGCGGTCGCGCTGCCATTTACGGAATCTTGGGTGGCTGCGCCGCATCCTGCGCTTCGCCTGTGCTGTCGGAGCGCCCATGGACGACCTGATCGCGGACTTCCTGACCGAAACCCATGAGGGCCTGGCGGCGCTGGATGTCGCCGTGCTGCGGCTGGAGAAGCAGCCCGACGACCAGCCGACGCTGTCGGAGATCTTCCGGCTGGTCCACACCATCAAGGGCACCTGCGGTTTCCTCGGCCTCGTGCGGCTCGAGAAGGTGGCGCATGCCGCCGAGAACGTGCTCGGTCGCTACCGCGACGGCTCGCTCAAGGTGACGGTGGAGGGCATCACGCTGGTGCTGCGCTCCCTCGACCGGATCAAGGAGATCGTGGCGGGGCTGGAAGCCGCGGGCGCGGAGCCGGCCGGCGACGACGCCGCGCTGATCGCCGATCTCGACGCCGCCTATGCGGGCGAGGTGCCGGGCGCGGCGTCGGCTGCCCGCCCCGCGGCGGAGCCGCCGGCCGTCCCCGTCGCGCAGGCCGCCAGCGCCGCCGCGCCGCCGCCCGCCGCGCC
>JAIYDD010000016.1 GCA_027487675.1 Acetobacteraceae bacterium
ACGATATAATATTGCTCTCGGGTGGGATATTGTACCCCGAAAAGAAGTGCCGCCGGCACTCGTGCGAATCAATGGTGCGTGCCGAGCTTGCGTTCCCGAATAGCCGGACGGGCTCCTAGCTTCGCGCGTATGAGGCTTCGCCTCCCCCCGCAGGCCCCCACCACCAGGACGCAGGGGCCTCCTGGACCTCATGCAATCGGCGAATCGCCGTCGGGGAAGCGCGCAAGGCTGAGCGGGCGGCGGTGGCCCCGGGGGCGGGACGCGGCGACCTTTGGGCTTGCATGTAGTTCGAAATCGAACGATATTGTTCGTCGTCGAACGACAGGAGCCGCCCGCCATGTCCCTCTCCCGCCGCACCCTCCTCCGCGCCGCCGGCACCGCCGGCCTGGCCCTCTCGCCGCTCGCCGCCGGCGGGCAGGTGCTGCGCGCCGGGCCGGCCGACCCCACCGCCCCCTGGGCCGCCGCCCCTGCCGCCGCGTCCCACCCGGACCCGCGCATCCGCGCCCTGGCCTGGGCGGTGCTCGCCCCCAATCCGCACAACCGCCAGCCCTGGATCGCCGAACTCCCCGGCGCCGCGCCCGACACGGTGGTGCTGCGCTGCGACCTCGACCGCCGCCTGCCGGTGACCGATCCCTTCGACCGGCAGATCACCATCGGCCTCGGCGCCTTCGCCGAGCTGGCGCGCCTGGCCGCCGCCGAGGAAGGCCGTGCCGTGCAGGTCATCGCCTTCCCCGAAGGCGAACCTGCCCCGCGCCTCGATGCCCGTCCCGTGGCGATGCTGCGCTTCGGCCCGCCCGGCAGCGCCGCGCCGGACCCGCTGTTCCGCCACGCCGCCGCGCGGCGCTCCACCAAGCGCCCCTTCGACAACTCCCGCCCCGTGGCGCCGGAGACCCTCGCCGCCCTCGGCGCCGCGGTCGGCGCCCCGGTCCGCTTCGACGCCACCATCGCCCCGGACCGCGTCGCGCGCATCCGCGACATCGCCTGGCGCGCCTGGCTGACCGAGGCCAACACCGCGGCCGCGCATCTCGAAAGCGTCGACCTGATGCGCTTCGGCCGCGCCGGCGTCGCGGCGAGCCCGGACGGCATCAGCATCTGGGGCCCGGGCATCGAGGAAGGCATCGCCGCCGGCCAGATCACCCGCGAGTCGATGCTGCCCGGCCGGCCGGGCTTCCAGGTCATGGTGGACCGCTACACGCCGATGCTGGCGAACACCCCCGCCTATGTCTGGCTGACCACCGCCGCCAACGGCCGGGCGGAGCATCTCGCCGCCGGCCGGGACTGGCTGCGGGTCAACCTCGCCGCGACCGGCCTCGGCCTCGGCCTCCACCCGGTCAGCCAGGCGTTGCAGGAATACCCGGAGATGCGCGGCCCTGTCGCCGAGATGCAGGACGCCATCGCGCCCGACGGCGCGCGGATGCAGATGCTCGGCCGGCTGGGCTATGCTGGCCCGGTGCCGCCGACCCCGCGTTGGCCGGTGGAGAGCCGCATACGTGCCACCTGACGACCATCCGCCCCGCGGCGCGAATCCGCCCCGCGGCGCGAATCCGCCGCGCGGCGCGAATCCGCCGCGCGAGGCCGATCCCCCCCTCTTCGCGCTGCTGAACGAGATCGCGATCATCGAGCACCTGGCGCGCAACCGGCTGGAACGCGTGCTGCCCGAAGGCCTGCGCGCCAGCCATTTCGTGGTGCTGAACCACCTGAGCCGCATGGGCGACGGCCGCAGCCCGGCCCGCATCGCCCGCGCCGTGCAGGTGGAGAAGCCGGCCATGACCAACACGCTGCAGAAGCTGGAGGCGCGCGGCCTGCTGCGCCTCTCGCCCGATCCGCGCGACGGCCGCGGCAAGCTGGTCTTCCTGACCGAGGCCGGCCGCGCCGCCCGCGCCGCCTGCGTCGCCGCCGCCACGGCCGCCATCGCCCCCCTGGCCGGCGCGGTCACCGAAGCCGAGCTGCACGCCGCCCTGCCGCCGCTGCGCCGCCTGCGCGCCGCGCTGGATGCCGCCCGCGACGCCGAGGAGCCGACGCCCGAGACGTGACCCTCGCCCCGGCTTGACCCCCGCCCGGGGCCGCGCGACGCATGGGCCAACGCCGGAGACACGCGATGAGCGACCAGACCGAGACCACCCGCATGTTCAACGCGCAGGAGGCGCTGGTCTGCGCGATGGTGCTGATGTCCGTGGCCGATGGCCCGATGTCGGATGCCGAGCTCGGCATGATGACCCGCCTGGTGCAGGAGCTGCCGGTCTTCGGCGACTTCCACCTGGGCGAGATCGAGACGGTGACCGACACCGTGGCCCGCCTGCTCGGCGACCCGGAGGGCCTGGACCGCGCCATGACGCTGATCCGCGACGCCCTGCCGATGCGCCTGCGCGAGACCGCCTACCTGCTGGCCTGCGAGGTCTGCGCCGCGGATGGCGAGGCGACGCAGGAGGAACTGCAGTTCCTGTCCGACCTGCGCCTCGGCCTCGACATGGACCGCCTGATCGCCGGCGCGATCGAGCGCGCGGCCAAGGCGCGCTACCAGGTGATCTGACGCCGCGCGCGCCCCCACCCCCTGGCCCGAAGCTTGCTGCAAGGCCTGCCGAGCCGCGCGCCAGACCGCCCGGCACGCCATTCGCCGGAGACCACCGATGCGCCGTCGCGCCCTGCTCGCCCTGTCCGCCGCCTGCCTCGCTTCGCCGCAACTGGCGCGCGCGCAGGCAGGCACCATCCGCCTGGTCGTCCCCTTCGCCCCCGGCGGCGCTTCCGACACCACGGCGCGGATCATCCAGCCGGGGCTGGCCGCCGGGCTCGGCCGGACCATCGTCATCGAGAACCGCGCCGGCGCCAGCGGGTCGATCGGCACGCGGATGGTGGTGCAGGCGCCGCCCGACGGGTCGGTGATCGGCATCTCCAACACCTCGCCGCACGGCATCGTGCCGCTGGCGATGACCCCGCCGCCCTATGACGGCGACCGCGACTTCACCCACATCGCCATGGTGGCCGACACGCCGACGGTGATGCTGGTGCCGGGCAACAGCCCCTTCCGCAGCTTCCAGGACGTGCTGGCCGCGGCGCGGACGCGGCCCCAGGGCATCACCTATGGCAGTTCGGGCGCCGGCGGCGTGCAGCACCTGCAGGGCGAGATGCTGGCCCGCGTGGCGCGCGGCACCTGGGTGCACGTGCCCTATCGCGGCACCGGCCCCGGCCTGCAGGCGACCATCGCGGCGGAGGTCGACACCTTCCTGACGCCGCTGGCCGGCACCACCGGCGCGATCGAAGCCGGGCAGGTCCGCGCCATCGCCGTCTCCACCCCCGAGCCCTTCGCGGCGCTGCCCGGCGTGGCCACCTATGCGGCGCTGGGCTTCCCGGACCTGACCGTCTCCTCCTGGACCGGCATCTCCGGCCCGCGCGGCATGCCGCCGGCGCTGGTGGCCGAGATGCACGCGGTGATGCAGCGCGTGCTGGCCGAGCCCGACACCCAGCGCCGGCTGGTCGCGGCCGGGCTCTACCCGCTGCCGCGCACCGTCTCCTCGGCGGAATACCAGCAGATCCACGCGGGTTTCGCCCGCGTCTGGGGCCCGGTGGTGCGGGAGGCACGGATCACCATCGACTGAACAGGAACCCTGGGAAGGAGGTGCGAGGCTCTGCCTCGCGCTCCGCCGGGGACGATGATCGTCCCCGGACCCCTCGATCCGATGCATCGAACGCCGTGGGCAGGGGGCGCCCCGCTGATGGGCGGGCCGGTCCTCGCCGCGCGCTACCGCCCCTTGAACTGCGGCGGGCGCTTTTCCAGGAACGCCCGCCGCCCCTCGATGTAGTCCTCGCTGGCGAAGCATTGCCTGACCATCGCGTCGCACAGCGCCTCGTCCGCCGCGCCGCGGTCCTTCAGCGCCTCCGCCACGATGCGCTTGACGCTGCGCACGGTCAGCGGCGCGTTGCCGGCGATGCTGGCGGCGTAGTCGATGACCATGGCTTCCAGCGCGTCGTTCGCCACCACGCGGTTCACCAGCCCCATCACCCGCGCATCCTCGGCCAGGAAGCGCTTGCCGGTGAAGAACATCTCCTTCGCGAAGGACGGCCCGACCAGGTCCACCAGGCGGCGGATGCCGGCCAGCGGATAGCCCAGGCCGAGCTTCGCCGCGGGGATGCCGAAGCTCGCCGTCTCCCCGCAGATGCGCATGTCGCAGCAGACGGCCAGCGCCGTGCCGCCGCCGATGCAGTGGCCCTGGATCATCGCGATGGTCGGCTTCGCGAAATCGGCCAGCATGTCGTAGACCTTCGCGGTTTGCGCCTGATACGCCGCGACCGCCGCCTCGCCCGACCGCTCGCTCTCGAACTTCGAGATGTCGGCCCCCGACACGAAGGCCTTGCCACCCGCGCCATGCACCATCAGCACGCGCACCGCGTCATCCGCCGCGAAGGCTTCCAGGATGCGCTCGGCGGCCGCCCACATCTCCATGGAGACGGCGTTGTGCCGTTCCGGGTTGTTGAAGGTCATCCAGCCGATGCCGTCCGCCACGCGGGCCAGCATCTTCTCCGAACCGGTATCCATCGTCGTCACACCACCTTCCGTGCGCGCAGACCGGCGATCGCCGCGGCGTCGAGGCCGAGCGACGCCAAGATGTCATCCGTGTGCTCGCCGGCTTCCGGCGGGTGCGACACGATCGTGCTCGGCGTGCGCGACAACGCAAAGGGCTGGCCGACATAGGCCACCTCGCCGAGCGTCTGCGCGATGCCGAGGTGCTTCACCTGCTCGTCGGCGAAGACCTGGTCGATGCTGTTGATCGGCCCGCTCGGCACGCCCGCCCTGTTCAGCTTCGCGACCCAGGCGGAAGACGTGTCGGTGACCGTCACCGCCTCGATCAGCGCGTTCAGCGCATCGCGGTTGTCGCTGCGCGCGCGCGCCGAGGCGAAGCGTTCCTCCTCCGCCCATTCGGGATGACCCAGCGCCTCCGCGCAGCGCACCCAGATCGCGTTGCCGGAGGCCGCGATGTTGATGTGGCCATCGGCAGTGCGGAACACGCCGGTCGGGATCGAGGTCGGGTGGTTGTTGCCCGCCTGCTTCGGCACCTCGCCGGCCATCAGCCAGCGCGCGGCCTGGAAATCCAGCATGAAGACCTGCGCCTGCAACAGGCTGGTCTGCACCCATTGGCCCTTGCCCGAGACCTCGCGCTCCAGCAGCGCCGTCAGCACGCCCATCGCCGCGAACAGCCCCGCGCAGAGATCGGCGACGGGGATGCCGACGCGCACCGGCCCCTGGCCGGGCAGGCCGGTGATGGACATCAGCCCGCCCATCCCCTGCGCGATCTGGTCGAAGCCCGGCCGCTTCGCGTAGGGGCCGTCCTGGCCGAAGCCGGAGATCGAGGCATAGACGATGCGCGGGTTGATCGCCGCGATGTCGGCATGGGCGATGCCGAGCCGGTCCTTCACGTCCGGCCGGTAGTTCTCCAGGATCACGTCGGCCTTTTCCGCCAGGCGCTTGAACAGCGCGACACCTTCCGGCTGCTTCAGGTTCAGCGTGATGCTGCGCTTGTTGCGGTGCAGGTTCTGGAAGTCCGGCCCGTTGCGCGCGCCGCCCATGCCGTCGGCATCGCCATCCTCGGAAGGCGGCATCTCCACCCGGATCACGTCCGCGCCCCAGTCGGCCAGCTGCCGCGCGCAGGTGGGGCCGGCGCGCACGCGCGTCAGGTCAAGCACGGTGAAGCGCGACAGCGCCGTCGAGGCGGGCATGGATGTTCCTCCGTCCGGCGCCCTTCCTACCACCCGAGGCCCCGGCGACAAGCTGGCACGCCACATGCTGGACTGCGGCGGACGCGCCCCGCCGCCGCCCGGACCCGCCCGCGGAACGGGCAGCGCCGCGCCCTTCCTGCCCCCGGAGTGACACGATGCCGAGGATCGACCGCCGCGCCCTGCTCGCCCTGCCCGCCGCCGCGCTGCTGGCCCGCCCCGCCTTGGCGCAGACCGCCTGGCCGGGGCGGCAGGCCATCCGCCTGATCTCCCCCTTCCCGCCCGGCGGCTTCGCCGACACGCTGGCGCGCCTGGTGGCGGGCGAGCTTTCCCGCAGCCTCGGCCAGTCGGTGGTGGTGGAGAACCGGGTCGGCGCCGGCGGCACGCTGGGGATGGACCTGGCCGCCAAGGCCGCGCCCGACGGCTACACGCTGGTGCTGAGCCATTCCTCGCCGTCCGGCGTGGCACCCGGCATCTACCGCAACCTGCCCTACCAGGTGGTGGACGACTTCACGCATCTCGCGCTGCTGGCCGAGAGCGGCAACATCCTGATGGTGAAGGGCGACAGCCCGATGCGGACGCTGGCCGACCTGGTCGCCGCGGCGCGGCGCGGGCCGGTCCGCTACGGCTCCTCCGGCCTCGGCAGCAAGACGCACCTGATGGGAGAGGTGCTGGCCCAGCTGCAATCCATCCCGAACCTGGAACACGTCCCCTATCGCGGCAGCGCCGCCGCGCTGCAGGACCTGATCGGCGGGCGGATCGAGAGCGTCTTCGACCCGATCACCACCAACGTCCCCCTGCTGCGCGACGGCCAGGTGCGGGCGCTGGCGATCTCCACCGCGCAGCGCATCCCGCTGCTGCCCGAGATCCCGACCTTCGCGGAACAGGGCGTGCCGCAGCTGACCACGGCGATCTGGGCCGGGCTATCGGCGCCGAAGGGTCTGCCCGAACCCATCGCGGCGCGGCTGACGGAGGCGGCGGTGGCGGCGGTGGGCTCGCCTTCGGTGAAGCCGCGGATCGAGGAACTGGCGACCTACGCGCCCCATCCGCCGGTGACGGGGGCGGCCTTCGTGACCTTCCTGCGGGAGTATTCGGACCGCTGGGCGGGGGTGGCGCGGGGGCTCGGGGTGCAGCCGGGGTAGGTTGCGCTGGTGGGCCCGGGGAGGGTCCTGCCCTCCTCGATGCCCCACCCGCGGGTCCCATGCGCGATGCCGTGCATCGCGCATGGGACCCGACGCCAAGGGCCGGCGGGCCCTTGGAATCCGGGGGGTGGGATATCGGTCCCCGGCGCGGGCGGGGGCGCGCAACCTCGCCCCCACCCCTTTCCGCTGGCCTTCCGCCCGCCGCCGTGCCATGACATGGGCGCGGCTGGCGTCCCGAAGGGGGTGCCGGCCTTCCGCTGCGACGGCAGCGGGCAGACCGAAAGGCTGCCGCGCCCGCTTGGGACACATCTCCCGGGGCG
This sequence comes from Acetobacteraceae bacterium, assembly GCA_027487675.1. Lineage (GTDB taxonomy): Bacteria > Pseudomonadota > Alphaproteobacteria > Acetobacterales > Acetobacteraceae > Falsiroseomonas. The sequence continues at coordinate 7,169 of JAIYDD010000016.1, forward strand.
GATGGCGGCGTTTCCGGCCACATGGGCGGCTCTCGATCCCCACGGGGACCGCCTTCCCATGCCGCCCGAGACGCCGAGCATCCCGTTCTGTCGGGACGGGTGGCGTGTCCTTCGGGTCCCTGTCGTCGTCACACCCACCCCCGGGCGGCGCTGCCGCCTGGGCGGACCCATGCCGCGCCCGATGCGCGGCAGACGAAGGACGACGCATGTTCGACAAGTACTTCCGCAAGGAAATCTCCTGGGGCGGCCAGCTCCTGGTCCTCGAGACCGGCAAGGTCGCGCGCCAGGCCGATGGCGCGGTTATGGCCCGCCTGGGCGACACCATCGTGCTCTGCACCGCGGTCGGCAGCCGCAGCGTGAAGCCCGGCCAGGACTTCTTCCCGCTGACCGTGAACTACCAGGAGAAGGCCTTCGCCGC
>JAIYDD010000286.1 GCA_027487675.1 Acetobacteraceae bacterium
CGGCCGGCGCGGCGGGCGGCAAGCCGGCGGCCGGCGCGGCGTCGGGGCCGGGTGCCTCGGCCGTGGGCGCGGCGTGGGCGATGGCGGTTGGCTGGCCCGGCGCCGGGCTGTCCCCGGCGCGCGGCGGCGGGGCGGCATCGCCGGGGCCCGTGCCGGCACCCGGGAGGACCGCGCCGCCGGACGGCCCAACGGCGGCAGGCGTGGCGGCCGGCGGGGCATCGGGGCGGGATGCGGCGGGCATTGCCGTCGTGCCGGCGGCTGGCGGCGCGGCGGGCGGGGTGGGCAGGCCGTCGCCGTCCGATGCGCCGGCCGGCTCGTCGGCGGCAGCGGCGGCGGCCTGGCTGGCCGGTCGGACCGCCACCGGGCCGGCTTCGGGCGACGCTGCTGCCGCGCCGGCGATGCCGGCGGACGCCGCCGCCGCGCCGGCGATGCCGGGCGACGCTGCCTTTGCGCCGGCGATGCCGGACGACGCCGCCTCCGCGCCGGCGATGCCGGGCGACGCCGCCTCCGCGCCGGCGATGCCGGGCGACGCCGCCTGCGCGCCGGCGATGCCGGGCGACGCCGCCGCCGCGCCGGCGATGCCGGGCGACGCCGCCTGCGCGCCGGCGATGCCGGGCGACGCTGCCTCTGCGCCGGCGATGCCGGACGACGCTGCCGCCGCGCCGGCGGTCCCGGACGACGCCGCCTCCGCGCCGGCGATGCCGGGCGACGCTGCCGCCGCGCCGGCGATGCCGGGCGACGCCGCCGGCGACGGCCCGGCACCGGCGGCCGCCGTCGCCGATGCCCCGGCCTCCGCCGGCGCCGCGCGCGGCGGTGTCGCCTCCGCGCCCTGGCTGCCGGCGCGGATCGGGCGCGATCCCGCTTTGCCGGCCGGCACCGCCGCGCCCGTCGCGGCGAAGGCCGGCCCTTGTGCCTCGGCCGCGTCCGGGATCGCGGGGATCCCGGGCGACGCTTCCGCCGGGGTGGGGGCCGGCGCGGCTTCCGCGGCGACGCCCGCCGGCGGCGTCGCCGGCACCACCGCCTCGGCCGCCGCCGGAGCCGGCGACCCGGCCGCCGGCGCGGCGGTCGGGGGCGAGGCCGGCACGGGGCGGACCGGCGGCGGCGCTCCCGCCGCATGGCCGCCGGGGCCTGCCGCCAGGGGCATGGGCGATGCCGGCCCCGCCGCCGCGGCATCCGGCGCCACGGCCCCGGCACTGCCGGCCTCGCCGGCGCCGGCCAGGCCCGGGGCAAGGCCGGGCGCGGGCAGGCCCGGGGCAAGGTTGGGGGCGGTCGGCGGGGCCGCCGCGGCCTCCGCCGCGCCCGGCGCCGGCCAGGCGGCCTCCGCCGGCGGATCGGCGACGGTCGGCGCGGGCCCTTCGTCGGGGGCGATGGGCTCAGGGCTGGCCTTCGCCGGCGGCGCGGCCTCGGCCGCCGCCGCCTCGGGGAGCAGCCGCGCCAGCAGCCTTGCGAAGCCCCGCGCCTCCGGCGCGGCCGCGGGCGTGCCGGCCCGCGCACCGAACGGCAGGCGGGCGGGCGGCAGGCGGGCGGGCGGCAGGCTCGGCGAGGTCTCCATGCGGCGGGCCCTTCCGGGGGTGGCGTGCCGCCCGGCGGGGCAAGCGCCATGCCGGCGCTTCCGCCGCGCGGCCCCGGCAGCCCGCGCCGCCCGGCGGCAGATCCTGCCGGGGCCCGGCACGCCGCGCCGGGCGGCGCGCCGCGCGGCGCTGGCACGGCCGTTGCCACCCGGCCCCGCAGCAACGCCCCGCGCCGCCACGGCGCCCCCCGCGCGCGCCTTCCGGCGCCGCGGGGCCATCCCAGGGAAGGACGAAGGCCGCATGTCGCTGCTCGGCTCGATGACCACCGCGATCAGCGGGCTCGGCGCGCAGGCCCGCGCGCTGGGCCATGTCTCGGACAACGTCGCCAACAGCCAGACCGTCGGCTTCAAGCGGGTGGACACCAACTTCACCAGCTGGCTGACGCGCACCACGCTGCGCCTGCACATGCCGGGCTCGGTGGAGGCGCGGCCGGACTTCACCAACACCGTCCAGGGCACCATCGAGCAGGTGGACAACCCGCTGGCGATGGCGATCGCCGGGCAGGGCTTCTTCTCGGTCGCGCAGGCGCGCGGCGGGCAGGGCGCGGACATCGTCTTCGACGAACGGCAGTTCTTCACCCGGGCCGGCGATTTCGGCATGGACCGCGACGGCTACATGGTGAACGGCGGCGGCTACTACCTGGAAGGCTGGCGCATGCTGGCCGCCGGGGAGCCGGACCGCACCACCCTGGCGCCGATCCGCATCAGCGAGCTGGTCTACAACCCGGTGCCGACCGGGCGCATCGACCTGGCCGCCAACCTGCCCGCCAACACCGAGCCGGTGGTGGAGGTGCCGCTCGGCGCGCCCTGGGCGCCGGTGGAGGAGCCGGTCTCCTCGATCATCCAGATCTTCGACGCGCTCGGCAACCAGCGCCAGGTGACGCTCGACTGGTGGCGGCTCGACGTGGACACCTGGCGGCTGCGCCTGGATGCCGCCGGCGACACCACGCTGCTGCCCGACGGCCGCTTCGTCGACATCGACTTCGGCGGCTACGTGGTGCCGGGCGACCCGGGCGCCGATCCGCCGGTCGAGCCTTCCGTGCAGGCCGCGCCGGGCACCATCTCGGCGATCCGGCCGGTCAGCGGCGCCTCCGGCCCGGCGGTGCCGCCCAATTCGATGGGCGATCCCGCCTCGCTCAGCTTCGACGCCGATTTCGGCTTCGGCACCCAGACGGTGCAGCTGCGGCTCGGCGGCTTCGGCATCCCGACCGGGCTCACCAACTTCGCCGGCACCGAATACGGCGTGCGCGACCTGGCACAGGACGGCGTGCCGCTCGGCTCCTATTCCGGCGTGACGGTGCGGGAGAACGGCGACGTCGCGGTGAACTACGACAACGGCCAGACGCGCATCGTGGCGCGCGTGCCGGTGGTGGCCTTCAACGACCCCGACAAGCTGCAGCGCCTGGACGGCCAGGCCTTCATGCGCACCATCGAGAGCGGCGAGGCGCGGGTGACCGATGCGGCGTCCAACGGCGTCGGCAAGCTGGTCACCGGCTCGATCGAGCGGTCGAACGTCGACATCGCGACCGAGTTCTCGAAGCTGATCCTGGCGCAGCGCGCCTATACCGCCAACACCCGCATCGTGACCGCCAGCGACGAGATGCTGCAGGACACGATCAACATGCGGCGCTGAGGGCGGCGCATGTCGGCCGGGCTCCTTCCCGTGCGCGCGGTGGCCGGGCCGCCGCATCCCGGGCCGCCGCATCCCGGGCCGCCGCATCCCGGGCCGGCGGGGAGGTGGCGCCGCGACCGGCCCGCGGGCCGCGCCCGGGCCCGGCCTCGCGCCGGGCACGGATGCGCGCGGCGGCGTGGGGCGGGCGCGCGCGCGCGGCCGTGCCCGGGCCGGCCCCCGGCGCGCGACCAGGCCGGGTTGCGGCGATGAGCCTCGACCTCGCGCTCGTCGTCGCGCGCAGCGGGCTGCGCCTGCTCGACCGGCAGATGGCGCGCACCGCGCAGGACATCTCCAACGCCGGGACCGAGGGCCACACCCGCAAGGTGCTGGCCGGCGATTCCAGCACCGTGCAGGGCACCGGCAACGGCGTGCGCGCGCGGCCGGTGGCGCGCGACGTGGACCTCGCGCTGATGGCGGCCGAGATGCGCGCCGCCGGCGATGCGGCGGGCGGCGCGCTGCGCATCCGGCTGCTCGGCCGGGTGGAGGCGGCGCATGGCCGGCCGGAGGATGGCGACAGCCTGGGCGGCCTCGTCTCCGGCCTGCACGGCGCCTTCGTTGGCCTGCGCGAGGCGCCCGCCGACCCGATCCGCCGCCAGGGCGTGCTGGCGGCCGCATCGACGCTGGCCGAGCGCATCCAGGGCGTCGCGCGCGCCATCGCCGGGGCGCGGCAGGAAGCGCAGGACGCGCTGTCGGGCGAAGCCCGCGCGGCCAACGACGCGCTGGCCGAGGTCGCGTCGCTGACGCAGGAGATGAGGCGCGAGCTCGCCTTCGGCCGCTCCGCCGCCGACCTCGAGGACAAGCGCGACGTCGCGATCGGGCGGCTGGCGGAATCGCTCGACGTCACCGCGGTGCGGCGCCAGGACGGCGACATCACGCTGATCGCCCGCGGCGGCCTGGTGCTGCCGCTGGACGGCAGGCCCGCCTTCGAGGCACCGGACGCGACGCTCGGCCCGGATGCCTTCCATGGCGAGGGCGGCACGCTGCCCGGCGTCGCGCTGCGCGGCGAGGACGTGACGCGGCGGCTGCGCGGCGGGCGGATGGCGGCGGCGGCGGAGCTGCGCGACGCCACGCTGCCGCGCCTGCAGGCGGAGCTCGACCTGCTGGCCGCCCAGCTCGCCCGCCGCTTCGACGCGCAGGGGCTGACGCTGTTCGCCGACGGCGCCGGCACGGTCCCCGACGTGACCCTGCCCTATGCGGGCGGGCCGATGCTGGGCTTCGCCGCCGCCATTCGGGTGAACCCCGCGATCGAGGCCGATGCGCGGCTGCTGCGCGACGGCACGCACGAGGCCGATGGCTTCGTGCCGAACCCGGCCGGCGGGCCGGCGGGGTTCGATGCGCTGCTCGAGCGCATCCTGGGCTTCAGCTTCGGCGCCGCCAGCGCGCCGGGCGTGCCGCAGCCGGGCTTCGCGACGACCGGGCTCGGGCCGGACGGCACGCTCTCCTCCCCGCTGTCGGGGCTCGCGACCCTCGAAGCCTATGCGGGCGCGCTGGTCTCCGCGCAATCGGGCGCGCGCGCCGCGGCGGAGGAGGCGCGCGACCGCGCCGCCACGCTGCAGGCCGCGCTGGCCGAGCGGGTGGCCGCGCGGTCCGGCGTCGACGTGGACCGCGAGGTCGCGCAGATGGTGGAGCTGCAGACCGCCTATGGCGTCAATGCCCGCGTCGTCTCGACGCTGCAGGCGATGTGGGACGCGCTGTTCGCCGCGGTGCGGTGAGGGCCCGTGTCGCGCCGCCGGCGCGCGGGGATGGATGCCGCGCCGCCGGCGCGCGGGGACGCATGCCGCGCCGCCGGCGCGCGGGGATGGATGCCGCGCCGCCGGCGCGCGGGGACGCATGCCGCGCCGCCGGCGCGCGGGGACGCA
>JAIYDD010000280.1 GCA_027487675.1 Acetobacteraceae bacterium
CACCAAGCTCACCAGGGCAGCAGCAGCCTGACCGACCGTCGGCGCTCCCACTCCACGTGGGCCGCTCGGTCCGCCGCCGCGTTGGGCAGAAACGCGGTTACCAGGACAGGCTCCTAGCCTTCTTCCAGCAGCCGGTATCCAACGCCCGGTTCCGTCCGCAGCAGCCGGGCCGCATCGCCCAGCTTGGACCGCAGCTGCCCGACATAGACCCGCAGATACTGGGTGTCCTCGGCATGCGCTGGCCCCCAGACCTCGGTCAGCAGGCGCCGTTGCGTGACCACTTTCCCTGGATCACGGGCAAGCGCCGCCAGCAGGTCCCACTCGCGCGGCGTGAGCGAGAGCTCCACACCCGCAACCCGTGCCAGACGCCGCTCGAAATCAACCTCAAGCGGTCCTGTCGTGACCACGGGGACGGGCGCCTCCAACAGCAGCGCACGGCGGGTCGCCGCCCGCAGCCGGGCCAGCAGTTCAGCGATCCCGAAGGGCTTCTCCACATAGTCATCAGCTCCGGCATCCAGCGCTGCGACTTTCTCTGCCTCCCGGTCGCGTGCGCTTATGATGATGACCGGTACGCTGCTGAAGGCCCGCAGCCGCGCCAGCGCCTCCTTGCCGTCCGTGTCCGGCAGGCCGAGATCGAGAAGCACGCAGGCCGGGCCGCGCGCCGCGGCGAGGCGCAGGCCCTCGCGTGCTGTTTCCGCGCGGAGCGCCACATACCCGGCTGCCTCCAGCGCGGGCCCCAGGAAGCGGTGAAGCTGCGGTTCATCATCGATCACCAGGACCGACGGTCGCGCAGCCGTCATGCCGGAAAGCGCAGCGATATGCGCGTCCCCCGCCCCGCCGTGATCGGGCTATCCGCCGCGATGCGGCCGCCCATCGCGCCGACCAGGCCACGGCAGATCGACAGCCCGAGGCCCGAGCCCGCTGCAATGCTGTCGGTGCGCGCGGCACGAAAGAATGCGTCGAAGATACGCGGCAGGTCCTCGGCCGGGATGCCGGGACCGTCATCCTCCACCACCAACAGCATGTCCGTCCCCTCACGACGCGCCGCGACGCGCACGGCGCCATTCGGCCGTGAGTATTTCAACGCGTTGTCCAACACATTCTCCAGCACCCGGTCGAGCAGCGCGGGGTCGAGAAGCGCGCGCTGCAGCCCTGTTGGCAAGTCACGCAGGATGCGCCGGCCTGGATGCGCCTGCTCCGCATGGGCGGCCGCCTCGTCCAGCGCCTGCACCACATCCACCGGCTCGCGCCTCGGCACAACCTGCCCGGCCTCCAGCCGCACGATGTCCAGGATGGCGGACATCCAGCGTGCGAGGCGCGTCGCCTCTTCCTCGATGCTGGCCAACAGGTCGGCGCGGGTCGCCTCCGAGAGCGCCGCGCCGGCGGTGCGCAGCGTCTCCGCCGCGCCGCGGATGGTGGTGAGCGGCGTGCGCAGATCATGCCCCAGGCTGGTCAGCAGCGCGGTGCGCAACGCCTCCGTCTGGCCGCGCGCCCGGGCATTGGCGGCGATATCCGCCAGGCGCGCGCGTTCCAGCGCGACGGCCGCCTGGTCCAGCAGCGCCTCGATCGCGCGATCGGCCTCGGGGTCCGGTGCCTCGGCCTCAGGGCGCATTCCGAGGAGGCCGAGAGCCACCGCCTCACCGTCGCGCACCGCGGTCAGCGGCAAGAAGCGCCAGGCGCTGGTCGGTAGCGTCGCGGTGCCGCGGCCGGCGGGACGGCCATTGGCCAGGGCCCAGCGCGCGGCGGCCATGGCGCCATCATCGGGCGTGGCGTCGGCAGGGCTCGCGGCGCGCAGCACGGGTTCGGCCTGCAGCACCGCGTCCCGCGTGAACTGTCCGGGCAGGGTTGCCGCAAGCGCCTCGTCCAGGGGCAGCAGCAGGCAGGCGGGGCCACCGATGATGCGCGCGGCCTCCTCGACCACCGCCATCTGCAGCTCCGCCATCGAAGCCTGGGCGTTCAGCCGACGCGACAGCGCGGTCAGCCGCCGCAGCGCCGCCAGCCGCAGAGCAGCCGATCGCACATTCCGCCCGAGCCGGCCCGTTGTGCCGGCCAGCAGCGCCGCCACTGCCCCGAAGACCACGGCGCCCAACACGTCCTGTGCCGAGGCGATGGTCAGCGTGTAGCGCGGCGGCAGGAACAGGAAATTCCAGACGAGGAAGGCGAGCACCGCGCCCACCCCCGCATGGAGCGGCCCGACGATGGCGGCGATCGCCACGATGGCCGCCAGATAGACCATGCCGAAGGCGGCATCGGGCACCATTCCATCAAGCGCGGAGCACACCAGCGTCGCCGCCCCCACCAGCAGCGGCACGACAAGCCAGGCGGCCCAGCTCGGCAGATGGCGTGGCATGGGCGCGACACGCGCCGCTGCCTGGCTCGGTACGACCTGCACGGTGAATTCTGGCGCCTGCCGCGTCAGGGCCGCGATGAGCGTTTGCCCCAGCGCGCGCCGCCACCAGGGCGGATCGCCGCGGCCGAGGATGATGTGCGTCGCCCGCCGCGCGCGGGCATGGATCAGGATGGCGGTCGGCAGATCGGTGGCGGTCGTCACCTCGGTCTCGGCGCCCAGTTGCTGGGCCAGGGCGATGCCCGGTCCAGGGTCGGATTCCTGGCCGGGTTGCTCGACATGCAGGGCCAGCAGCGGTGCATGCAAGGCATCGGCAAGGCGGCGCGCCTGCTGCAACACCGGCTCGGCCGCAGCACCGCCGGGGATGAGCGCCAGCACGCGATCGCCGACCGGCCAGGGGCCGGCCACGGCGTTGCGGCGCATCCAGGAGGTGACGTCGGCATCCACGCGGTCGGCGGTGCGGCGTAGCGCCAATTCGCGCAGCGCCGCCAGCGCGCCCTCCTTGAAGAAGCCCCGCAGCGCGCGCTCGGCCTGCTCGGGGCGATAGATCTTGCCCGCCCGCATGCGCTCCAGGAGTTCCGCGGGCGGGATGTCCACCAGTTCCACCGCGTCGGCGCCCTTCAGCACGGCATCGGGCACGGTTTCGGCCACACGCACGCCGGTGACGCGCGCCACCGCCTCGGCGCTGCTCTCCAGGTGCTGGACATTCATCGTGGTCCAGACCTCGATGCCCGCGTCCCGCAATTCCTCGACATCCTGCCACCGCTTGGCGTGGCGGCTGCCCGGCGCATTGGTATGGGCGAGTTCGTCGAGCAGCAGGATGCCGGGGCGTTGTTCCAGGGCCGCGTCCAGGTCGAATTCGTGCAGCACCTGGCCACGATAGGCGATCGCGTGCAGCGGCAGGCGCGGCAGCGCCCCGATGGCGGCCTCGGTCTCGGCCCGGCCATGCGTCTCGACGAGGCCGATGAGCACGTCACGCCCGGATTCGTGGAGGCGGCGGCCCTCCGTCAGCATTTCCACGGTCTTGCCCACGCCGGGTGCGGCGCCGAGGAACACCTTCAGCCGGCCACGACCTTCCCGTGCCGCCAGCTCGGCAAGCGCGTCCGGATCGGGGCGTTCGGGATCGGCCGTGTTCATGCGCTCGTAGGATACGCGAGCGGGCGCATCACGTCAGCGACGGCGGAAACGCCGCACCCACGCGAAGCCGCCGCACAGGATGACCAGCGTGCCGGCCAGGCCAAGTGAGGCGGCGGTGAGCGCCGAGAGTTCGGCCAGGCCGCCGACCGTCAGCGCCACGCCGCACCAGAACAACAACAGGATCATCACCAGCGCCCAGACCTCCCGCGCTGAACGCGGCGCGACCCTGTCCCACCGTGTCATCGCGCCGGAAGGCCGCTTGGCAACCGGGGGCGGCTCCGGCGACTGGCCATCCAGCGTTGCAGCGGCGCGGGCGACAATGGTTGTTGATGCAGCCCGCAGTGCGCGAGATCTGGCCCATTCGGGCTGACCCGCCTGAGGTCGCGCAGCACACGGCCGAGGCCCCAAAGCCAGAGCGCCGCGAGTAGCGGCGAGAGGGCGAGCAAGAGGTCACTGAAGCTGAGCGGGTCTTCCATCTGTCCAGGCAGGGTGTTCGCCTGCCTCCTTTCCGTGGCCTCGACCATGCCGCGCCCGCCCGTAAAGCCTCGATGGGGAAAGCCGTGGGGGCGTGTAAGGGCGGCATCAATGCAGCGCATCGAGGGCGAGGTTGAGCCGCAGCACGTTCACGCGCGGCTCACCCAGCAGCCCGAATTCGCGGTCTTCGACATGCTGCTCCACCAGCGCCGCGACGCGCGGCGTGGGCAAGCCGCGGGCCTGGGCCACCCGCACGACCTGCGCCGCCGCGTTCTCTGGACTGATGTGCGGATCAAGGCCCGACCCACTCGCAGCGGCGGCATCGGCCGGGACATTGCGTGCACCGGCCAGGCGCTCTTTTACGGCGGCCAACAGCACTGCGCTGGTTGGGCCGAGCTGCGAGGCGGCCGAGGAAGCAGCGTCATAGGGTGCGACGGAGGTTGCCGAAGGCCGGCCATGGAACCACCGATCCCGCTCGAAATTCTGTCCGATCAGGGCCGAGCCGATCACCCGATCGCCTTGCCGGATCAGGCTGCCGCCGGCGCGCTCCGGCAGGGTGAGGCTGGCCAGGGCGGTGACGCCGAGCGGCACAGCGACGCCCAGAAGCAAGGTGAAGCCGAGCAGCAGGGAAAGCAGCGGGCGCAACATGGTTCAGGCCACTCCGATCAGGGTGAGCAACAAATCGATGACCTTGATGCCGATGAAGGGAGCGATGAGGCCACCGAGCCCGTAGATGAGCAGGTTGCGCCGCAGCAGCGCGGCCGCACCGAGTGCCGCATAGCTCACGCCGCGCAGCGCCAGCGGGACGAGTGCCACGATGATCAGCGCGTTGAAGATGACGGCCGAGAGGATCGCGCTTTGCGGGCTGGTCAGGCCCATCACGTTCAGCGCCGCGAGGCCCGGATAGGTCGTCACGAAGATCGCCGGCAGGATCGCGAAATACTTCGCCACGTCATTGGCGATGGAGAAGGTGGTGAGCGCACCGCGGGTGATCAGGAGCTGCTTGCCGATCTCCACCACCTCTATGAGCTTCGTCGGGTCGCTGTCGAGATCCACCATGTTGCCGGCCTCGCGTGCCGCCTGCGTGCCGGTCTGCATGGCAAGCCCGACATCGGCCTGGGCCAGGGCCGGTGCGTCATTGGTGCCGTCACCGGCCATGGCGACGAGGCGCCCCTCGGCCTGCTGTGCGCGGATGTAGTCGAGCTTCTGCTGCGGCTTGGCCTCGGCGAGGAAGTCATCCACGCCCGCTTCCACGGCGATCGCCGCGGCGGTGAGGCGGTTGTCGCCCGTCACCATGACGGTGCGGATGCCCATGCGGCGCAGTTCGACGAAGCGCTCGCGCATGCCAGGCTTGATGATGTCCTTCAGCTCGATCGCGCCGAGGATGCGGCTATCCTTCGCCACCGCGAGCGGCGTAGCGCCGGTGCGGGCAATGCGGTCGATTCCTGCGACCAGTTCGGCCGGGATGGCGACACCGAGCGTCGCGGCAAGGCTGTCCACCGCGCCCTTGCGATAAGCCCCATCCGGCAGGTCCATCCCCGAGATACGGGTCTGCGCGGTGAACGGCACCGCCTGCGCGCCCTCCGGCGTGTTGGCCGCGATGCCGTAACGCTCCTTGGCGAAGGCCAGGATGCTGCGGCCCTCCGGCGTCTCATCCGCCAGGCTGGCCAGCACGGCGGCCTCGGCCATCTCCGCCTCGCTCACGCCGGGTGCCGCGATGAAGGCTGCGGCCTGGCGGTTGCCGAAGGTGATCGTACCGGTCTTGTCGAGCAGCAGCACATCCACGTCGCCAGCCGCCTCGACGGCGCGGCCGGAGGTGGCAAGCACATTGAACCGCACCAGCCGGTCCATGCCCGCGATGCCGATGGCCGAGAGCAGCCCGCCGATCGTGGTCGGGATCAGCGTGACCAGCAGCGCGGCGAGTACCACCACGGACGGTGCCGCGCCGCTGTAGCTCGCGAAGGCGACCAGCGTGACGACAGCAATCAGGAAGATGATCGTCATGCCGGCGAGCAGGATGTCGAGCGCGATTTCGTTGGGCGTCTTCTGGCGGGAAGCGCCCTCGACCATGGCGATCATGCGGTCGAGGAAGGTGCCGCCTGCCTCGGCGGTGATGCGCACCAGGATGCGGTCGCTCACCACCAGCGTGCCACCGGTGACGGCACTGCGGTCGCCGCCCGCTTCGCGGATCACCGGGGCGCTTTCTCCGGTAACGGCGCTTTCGTTCACGCTGGCGATGCCCTGCACGATCTCGCCATCGGAAGGGATGATCTCACCCGCCTCGACCAGCACATGGTCACCGCGCTTCAGTTCCGCGGCAGCGCGCGGGATAGTCAACGTGGTGTCGTCGGGCATCGGCACGAAGCGCGCCATGGTGTCACCGCGCGAGGCGCGCAGCGAGGCGGCGCGCGCCTTGCCCCGCCCCTCCGCCACGGCTTCGGCGAAGGTGGCGAACAGCACCGTGAGCCACAGCCAGGCGGCGACGCTGGCCTGGAAGCCGAAGGCATTGCCTGCCACCGCATCGCGCACCGCCAGGATGGTGACGAGGATGGAGACGACCTCGGTCACGAAGATCACTGGGTTGCGAACCAGGTGGCGCGGGTTGAGTTTCAGCACGGCCTCGAGCGCCGCGCGGCGAAGAATGGCGCCGTCGAACAGCGCGATGGAGGTTTGCATGGGACGGGCCTTCAGAAGGTCTGGCCGGCGAGCATCGCGAAATGCTCGGCGATCGGGCCAAGGGCGAGGGCGGGCAGGTATTGCAGCCCACCCAGGATGAGGATCACGCCGGCCAGCAGCCCGATGAAGAGCGGGCCATGGGTCGGCAGGGTGCCGGGGCCCTCGGGCGCGCGTGGCTTGGCCGCCAGGCTGCCGGCGATGGCCAGCACCGGGATGACGAAGCCGAACCGCCCGGCGAGCATGGCAATGCCGAGCGTGGTGTTGAGCCAGGGCGTGTCGGCGGTCAGGCCCCCGAAGGCCGAGCCATTGTTCCCCGCTGCCGAGGTGAAGGCATAGAGCATCTCCGACAACCCATGCGGGCCGGCATCCTGGAGCGAGGCAGTGCTCACCTCGAGCACCAGCGAGAGACCAGCGAAGCCGAGGATCGCGGCGGGCAGCACCAGCACCGCCAGCATGGCGAGCTTGACCTCGCGTGCCTGCACCTTCTTGCCGAGATATTCTGGCGTGCGGCCGACCATCAACCCGGCGACGAATACTGCCAGCAGCGCAAAGATCAGCATGCCGTAGAGGCCGGAGCCGACACCGCCCGGCAGAACCTCGCCAAGCTGGATCAGGAACATCGGCACGAGGCCACCCAGCGGCGTGAAGCTGTCGATCATCGCATTCACCGCGCCGCAACTGGCACCCGTGGTGGTGGCGGTGAAGAGGGCGGCGAGCGCCAGACCGAAGCGGAAATCCTTGCCCTCCATGTTGCCCTGCGCGGGCGATACGCCGGCGGCGATATGCAGCGGGTTGCCGGCGGCCTCGGCAGCGTAGATCGCGAGCGTTGCCACGAGCACGAAGCCGACCATGACGGCGAGCAGCGCGCGCCCCTGCCGCGCATCACCGACGATGCGGCCGAAGGCCAGGCAGAGGCCGAAGGGGATAACGACCTGAAGGATGATCTGCAGGCTGGTGGCGAGCGCACTCGGCCCCTCGAAGGGGTGCAGCGCATTCACGCCGAAGAAGCCACCCCCATTGGTGCCGAGATGCTTGATCGCCAGTTGGAAGGCGATGGGGCCAAGCACGATGGTCTGCTCGCCGCCGGCCAGCGTCGTGGCGGTGACGTTTGAGGCCAGGGTCTGCGGCACGCCCATGGCGATGAAGGCAAAGCTGGCGATCAGGGCGCCGGGCAACAGCAGCCATAGCGTGATGCGGGTGAGGTCCACCCAGAAATTTCCGAACTGCGTCACCCCGCCGGCGGCGAAGGCGCGCATCACGGCGAAGGCCAGCGCGATGCCGGTGCCGGCGGAGAGGAAATTCTGTACGGCAAGGCCCGTCATCTGGCTGAGATGCGACATGGCCGCCTCGCCCGAATAGGCCTGCCAGTTCGTGTTGGTCACGAAGGAGATGGCGGTATTGAAGGCCAGGTAGGGCGGAATCCCATCGAAGCCCTGCGGGTTCAGCGGCAGCATGCCTTGCAGCCGAAGGAGCCCATAGAGGAGGAGGAAGCCCGCCGCATTGAACGCCAGCATGGCGAGCAGGTAGCCCTGCCAGCCTTGGCCGCGCGCCGGGTCCACGCCCGCCGCCCGCAGCACGCAGCCATCAATCCCGGTGAGCAGACCCATGCGGCCCTGCGCCAGGCAGCCCAGCCATCGCCCAACCGGCACCGCGAACAGCAGCGCGCAGCCAAGCACGAGCGCGATCTGCGCCCACCCGATGATCGTCATGTCAGAGGCTTTCCGGCCGCAGCAGTGCCCAGAGGAGATGGATGAGAAGTCCGAAGGCGACGCTGCCGCCGAGCCAGAGTTCGAAGCTCATGGTCACACGCGCCCAGCGGCTCGGACGTAGAGGCCCAGCAAGGCAAAGCTGGCCAACCCGGTTGCCAGCAGAATGAGATCAAGCATGGAAGCCCCCGCGAACAGATGCGGAGAGTGGGTTCAGGCGGCGTGGTGGGGCGATGTGGAAGTGGCGCCCTTGGCGTAAGGGATTCGTAAGGACGCGCACGCTGGTGACCGATCGCGTGGTGCGGCCTGGCCCTACGGGATCCATCGCTTCGTCACCGTCGCCCGCCGCGCCCTCATGCAGCTGTGCCTTCCACGCCGTGATCTGGTGCGGGTGCACGTCGAACAGCTTGGCCAACTCCGCCAGCGTCTTCTCACCCTTGATGGCGGCCAAGGCCACCTTCGCCTTGAAGCCGGG
>JAIYDD010000168.1 GCA_027487675.1 Acetobacteraceae bacterium
AGGCTTTCCGTCGAGCGCTGCGCGACCCACCCCCACCCCCGACGGCGCACTGCGCCGGCGCTCCCCCGCCAAGGCGGGAGAGGGCGTTTTTCTCCGCGCCGGAGCGTGTGCAGTTGCCCTGGGCGCGCCGGCGCGGCGTGTTTCAACCGCGGCCGGCGCGGGCCTCCGCGACGAGGCGCTGGAGGGTGGGCAGGTCCACCGCGCCGGGCACCAGGGTGCGGCCGATCACCAGCGCCGGCGTGCCCTCCACGCCGAGCTCGGCGGCCAGGCGCAGATTCGCCTCGATGCGGCGCTGCACGGCGGGCTCGTCCATCTCGCGGCGCAGCCGCGCCCAGTCCAGGCCGACGCGTTCCGCCGCCTGGCGCAGCGCGGGCTCGGTCAGCGGGGTGCGCATCTCCAGCAGCGCGTCGTAGAGCGGGACGTAGCGGCCCTGGCGCTGCGCGGCGACCAGCGCGCGGGCGGCCAGCTGGCTGTTGGGGCCGAGCACGGGAAGGTCCTTGAGCACCACGCGCACGCCGGGGTCGCGGCGGATCAGCGCCTCCATCGCCGGGTGGAGCTGCTTGCAGAAGCCGCATTGGGCGTCGAAGAACTCGACGATGGTGACGTCGCCGCGCGGATTGCCCTTGATGGGGTCGGCGGCGTCGCGGAACAGGGCGTCGCCCAGGCGCTCGATCGCGGCGGTCCGGGCCTGCTCGCGGTCGCGCCGGTCGGCGGCGTCCAGCCCGGCCAGCGCGTCGCGCAGGATGCTGGGATCGGTGCGGAGCGCGTCGCGCAGGATGGACAGGATCTCGGCGCGCTGGTCGGGCGTGAAGGGCTGCGCGGCGAGAGGGGCGGGGAGCAGGAGGGCGAGCAGCAGCAGGAGGATGCGGGGCATTCGGGGGGGGCCTCGACGGGGACGGGGCGCGGATGGCCCGATACCCCCATGCCAAGGGCCGGGGGCCCTTGGAACCCCCTTTCTTTCGGGGCGACCGGGGACGCGGTGCCGGATGCGGGCGAGGCGTCGGTGCGTGCGAGGCTCCGCCTCGCGCTCCGGCAGGGGCGCTGCCCCATAGGCGCCAACTTTGTCTTGGCGGCCTTGCGGAATCGCGGCGGCGGCAGATGCGAGGCTCCGCCTCGCGCTCCGCCAGGGGCCCTGCCTCTGGACCCCGCCAAGGGGCAGCGGCCCCTTGTAACCCCCTTCGTTTATCTTTTCTGTTCGCTGACGCCGGTCCAGGGCGGCAGCCCTGGTTGTGGGGGGGTCGAACGCCGAAGGCGTTCGACGGGCCAGGCGAAGCCTCCCCCCGGGCCACAAGGCGCTGTCCCAGCCCGCAGCTTTGCGCGGATGGGGCGGAGCCTCGCCTTCACCGCCCCGGCCGGTTCTCCGGCGCCGCCGCATTCGCCAGGTCCTGCGCGCGCAGGCGCAGCGGCCCGGCGGGCAGGGCTTCCTCCGCGCGGCGGGCCAGCCGCCGGGCGGAGAAGGCGTCGCCCTGCAGCAGCGCTTCCTCGGCGAGCGCGAGATCGGCCAGCGGCATCTCCCCCAGCCGGCCGCGGGCGATCGCCATCTGGCGCCAGGCGAAGGGGCTTTCCCGTTCCGTCGCCAGCGCCACGTCCAGCTCCGCCACCGCCTGGCGCAGCTGGGCGGGCTGGCCCAGCTCGATCAGCACGCGGGCATGGTGCAGGCGG
This sequence comes from Acetobacteraceae bacterium, assembly GCA_027487675.1. Classification (GTDB taxonomy): domain Bacteria; phylum Pseudomonadota; class Alphaproteobacteria; order Acetobacterales; family Acetobacteraceae; genus Falsiroseomonas. The sequence goes on from JAIYDD010000168.1 coordinate 1,663, forward strand.
ATCAGCGCCTCCGACGGCGCAAGGCGGGCGGCGCGGGCGTAGCTGACGGCGGCTTCCTCCGGCCGCTGGCCCTCGAACAGCACCTGGCCGCGCAGTTCGTGCAGCCAGGGGGAGGAAGGCTGCTCGGCGATCAGCTGGTCGATCATCGCGACGGCGTCGGCGATGCGGCCGGAGCGGAACTGCGCGATGGCGCGGGCATAGCGCGCGGGGGTGGAGGTGTCGGTCTCCGGGTAGCGGCGCCAGGTGGTCAGCGGCGGGTCGATGAAGCCGTCGAGCTTGGCGCGCACCATGCGGAAGGCGTCCTCGATGCCCTGCGGCATCGGCGCGTCGGCGAAGCGGGACCGGCCGAGCTGCTCGCGCACGAAGTCCAGCCGGTCGCGGGACAGCGGGTGGGTGCGGAAATACGGGTCCTGCCGGCCGACGGCGAGCAGTTCCTGCTCCAGCAGCCGCTCCAGCAGCCGCTCCAGCCCGCGCGCCGACCAGCCGAGGCGGTCGAGGTAGGTCAGCGCCGCCTGGTCGGCCGCCTGTTCCTGGCTGCGGGTGAAGGCGAACAGCTCCCCCATCGCCGCGGCCTGGCCGCCCAGCGCGCCGGCCATCAGCGCGCCGCCCTGGCCGCTGGCCGCCGCCGCCACGCCGCCCAGCAGCATGGTGCCGATGGAGCGGATCATGGCGTTGCGCAGCTCCTCCGGCAGGCGGGCCAGGTGGCCGCCGGCGATGTGCCCCGTCTCATGCGCCAGCACGCCGGCGAGTTCCGCCGCGGACTCGCCCTGCTGGATCAGCCCGGTGTGGACGAACATGCGGTTGCCGGTGCTGACGAAGGCGTTTATGGCCCGGTTCTGGATCAGCGTGACGCGCACCAGGGCGGGGTCGATCCCGGCGGTCCGGAACAGCGGATGCGACAGGCGCCGGATCAGGGCTTCCGTCTCCGCGTCCCGGATGGTCACGATGCGCGGGGACGCGGCCTGCGCCGCGGCGTGGCCCGGGGCGAGCACGGCAAGGACGACGAGAAGAATGACGACCAGCGTGCAGGGGAAGGGCCAGCATAAGCCCGGGCCGGAGCGTGCCATGGCCCCGAGCCTAGAGGGTTTCGGCCCCGCGGCGAACCCCGAAGCGGTGCCGGGCGCGCGGGCCGGGCGCCCGGGGCGGGGTCACCGTCGCGCGATGCGCGCGGGGCCGGGGCGCGGCATGCGGGCGGGCCTCGCGGCGCTGGCGCTGGCGGCGCTGCTGCCGGGCTGCGGCACGCTGCAGCGCATCGGCGACGCGGCGGCTGGCGCGCCGGCCGCCCAGCCGGGCGAGCAGGGTTTCGTGCGCGGCTTCCTGGGTGGGGTCGCGGCCGAGGAACCCCGCGCGGCGGTGGTCGCGCGCAACGTGCTCTCGGCCGGCGGCAATGCGGCGGATGCGGCCGTGGCGGCGGGGTTCATGATGTCCGTTACCCTGCCGTCCCGCGCGGGCCTCGGCGGCGGCGGGGCCTGCCTGCTGTTCAGCCCGCGCCGCAACGAGGTGGAGGCGATCGTCTTCCCCGCCGGCGCCCGCGCCGGGGTGCCGGCGGGCGCCGACCGGCCGGCCGCGGTGCCGCTGATGGCGCGCGGGCTGTTCGCGCTGCATGCCCGCGCCGGCCGCCGCCCCTTCGAGGAATTGATGGTCCCGGCCGAGCAGGCGGCGCGGCTCGGCGTGGAGGTCGGGCAGGCGCTGGCCACCGACCTGGCCGCGGTGGCCGGGCCGCTGCTGGCCGATCCCTGGTCGGCCGCGGTCTTCGCGGGACCCGGCGGGCGGCCGCTGGCGGTCGGGGAGCGGCTGTTGCAGTCCGACCTCGGGGGCACGCTCGGCGTGCTGCGCACGGCGGGCATCGGCGACCTGCACCAGGGCGGGCTGGCGCGGCGGATGCAGGAAGCCTCGGTTCCCGCCGGCGGCGGGCTGACGGCGGCGGAGCTGCGCGCCGCGACGCCGCGCATCCTGCCGCCGGTGCAGCAGCCGCTCGGCAACGACGTGCTGTCCTTCCTGCCGCCGCCGGCCGATGGCGGGCTGGCGGCGGCGGCGAGCTTCGCGGCGCTGCTCGGCGGCGCGGGGGCGGAGGCCGCGGCGGCGCGGGGGCTGGCGGTGGCGCGCGCATCCCGGACCACGGGGGGCGAGCCGGCGGCGCTGCTGGCCTCGGCGCCCGGCGGGGAGGGTCTGTCGGGGCTGCCGGCCTCGGCGGGGCTGGTGGTGCTGGACCGCGACGGGATGGCGGTCAGCTGCGCCTTCAGCATGAACAATCTGTTCGGCACCGGGCGCGTGGCGCCGGGCACCGGGGTGCTGCTGGCCGCGGCGCCGGGCATCGGGCGGGTGCAGCCGGCGCTGCTCTCGGCGGGGCTGGTGCACAACCCGAACTTGCGCGCCTTCCGCGCCGCGGCAGCGGGCAGCGGGCAGGAGGCGGCGCCGATGGCGGTCGCTGCGCCGATCCTCGCCGCGCTGCGCGGCGGCCAGCCGGCGGCGCCGGAGCCGGGGCGCAGCCAGGCGATCGCCTGCGCCCGCTACCTGCCCGGCGCGGCGGAGGCGTGCAGCATCACGACCGACCCGCGCGGCGCGGGGCTGGCGCTGGGCGGGCTGGAATAGTGGCGCTGAAGGCCGGGCGCGGGGCCGCCGCGCCGCCCTTCCTGGTGATGGACGTGATCGCGGCCGCCAACGCCCGCGCCGCGTCCCTGCCCGCCGATGCGCCGGGGATCCTGCGCATGGAGGTCGGCCAGCCCGGCACCGGCGCGCCGCGCGGGGCGGCGGAGGCCGCCATCCGCGCGCTGCAGGCCGGCGCGCCGATGGGCTACACGGAGGCCTTCGGGCTGGCCTCTCTGCGGGCGCGCATCGCCGGGCACTATGGGGCGAAGTATGGGGTGGCGGTGGCGCCGGCGCGGATCGCGGTGACGGTGGGGGCCTCGGGCGCCTTCCCGCTGGCCTTCCTGGCGGCCTTCGACGCGGGCGACCGCGTGGCGATGGCCGCGCCCTTCTACCCGCCCTATGCGAACATCCTGACCGCGCTCGGCATGCGGCCCGTGCTGCTGCCCTGCGACGCCGCCACGCGCTTCCAGCCGACGCTGGCGATGCTGGAGAAGCTCGACCCGCTGCCCGACGGGCTGGTGGTGGCCAGCCCCTGCAACCCCGCCGGCACCATGCTGGCGCCGGCGGAGCTTTCCGCCATCGCGCGCTGGTGCCACGCGAACGGGGTGCGGCTGGTCTCCGACGAGATCTACCACGGGCTGAGCTGGGGGACGGTGGCGGAGAGCACGGCGGCGGCGTTCTCCGACAGCGCGGTGGTGGTGAATTCCTTCAGCAAGTACTGGTCGATGACCGGCTGGCGCATCGGCTGGATGGTGCTGCCGGAGGATCTGGTGCGGCCGGTGGAATGCCTGGCGCAGAACATGTTCATCAGCGCGCCGCATGTGGCCCAGGTGGCGGCCGAGGCGGCCTTCGACTGCACGGAGGAGCTGGAGGCGAACCGCAGCGCCTATGCACGGTCCCGCGCCGCGCTGCTGGAGGGGCTGCCGAAGGCCGGCTTCGACCGCATCGCCGCCGCCGACGGCGCCTTCTACCTCTGGTGCGACATCGGGCACCTGACCAACGACAGCGTGGCCTTCGCGGCGCGGATGCTGGAGGGCGCGGGGATCGCGGCGACGCCGGGGGTGGATTTCGACCGCGACCGCGGGGCGCGCTTCCTGCGCTTCAGCTATTGCGGGCCGGAAGCGGCGATGGCGCAGGCGCCGGGGCGGCTGAAGGGGTGGCTGGGGCGGTCGTGAGCATGGCGCGCAGCTGGGCAGGTGTCAGCGGTGTCGCCGGATCCGACGACCTGGCATGGGCTGCCCGTGGCATGTGGGGCGGATGCGCGGTGGCGTTCCTTCGGGAAGGCTCGCCCGAGGATTGGCCCGGCGTCGAATCGACGAGGTCCAGGAGGCCGCTGCCTCCTGGTGGGGTAGCTCGAAGGGGCAACGCCCCTTCGATCTTTTCGGCCGCCTTCGTCGTCCGAGCCCACCTCGCCTGCCCGATCAGATGAAGTCCGCGGCCGTGTTGAACCCCCCCGGCGCGCGCCCCAGGAAGGTCGCCACCGTCACCGCCGCGCCCGCCCCCGCGCCGTCGCTGTCGTGGCGCAGCAGCGTGTCCGCCCCGGACGCCACCAGGGCCAGCACGCCGCTGGCGAAGGCCTGGGCGGTGGTCAGCGCCCCGCCCAGCAGCGGGTAGACCGCCATCCGATCCGCCCCCGAGGTGAAGTCGGCGATGACGTCGCCGATGTCGCCGCTGCCGGTCATCCAGAGCAGGTCCGCCCCGGCGCCGGTCGCGATGGTATCCGCCCCCGCACCGCCATAGATCGTGTCGTTGCCCGCCCCGCCATCGATGCTGTCGACGCCGGCACCGAGCAGGATCAGGTCGGCGCCGTCGCCGCCCTGCGCGGTGTCGTTGCCGCCCTCGGCGCCGTCCAGCTGTTCCCAGATCACGTCGTCGCCGGCGCCGCCGAAGGCCAAATCGTTGCCGGCGCCGCCGATCAGCCAGTCGCGCGCCCCGGCATCGGACGCCGCCGTGGTGTCGGCGCCGCCGACCAGCGTGTCGTTGCCGGCGCCGCCCAGCAGCACGTCCTCGCCGAGCCCGCCCACCAGGCTGTCGTTGCCGGTCTCGGCCGAGCCCGGCAGGTCGCCCACCAGCACGTCCACGCCCGCGCCGCCGAGGGCGGTGTCGTTGCCGTCGCCGGCCCAGGCGTAGTCGGCGCCGTCCTCGCCGAGCAGGCTGTCGTTGCCGGTCCAGCCGAGCATCACGTCGTCGCCGCCGCCGCCCTCGATGGAATCGGCGCCGCCCCAGCCGACGAACTGGTCGGCGCCGCCGGCGCCGCGGAAGAGGTTGGCGTCGTTGGTGCCGTAGATCACGTCGGCGAAGTCGGTGCCGAAGACGCCCTCGATGGTGACCAGCACCTCGAAATTGCCGTGCCCGTCGAGGGCGAAGACCGGGTCGGAGGGGTTGAAGCCCAGCAGGTTCACGCTGATGCCGCCGGTCGGCCCGTCGGTGCCGTAGTCGGCGATGTCGAAGCCATCCCCGCCTTCCAGCCGGTCCACGCCCGCCCCGCCGCGCAGCGTGTCGTTGCCCGCCCCGCCGAGCAGCGTGTCGGCGCCCGTGCCGCCGGTCAGCAGGTCGTCGCCGCCGGCGCCCGAGACGCTGTCATTGCCCTCGAGCCCGTTCAGCGTCTCGGCCGAGGCCGTGCCCGCCAGCGTGTCGTGGATGCTGGGCGCGGCGCTGTCGTCGTTCAGGATGGTGGCGCTGGCGCTGGCGGTGGCGATGGACAGCCCGGCGGAGGGGTTGGAGAGGGTGACGGTGAAGCCCTCGTCCGGCTCGACCAGCGCATCGCCGGCGACGGTGACGGTGATGGTGGCGCTGGTCAGGCCGGCGGCGATGCCGACCGTGCCGGAGGGCAGGGTGCCGCCGAAATCCGCCGCATTGGCTGGGTTCGCGCCGGATCCGGTCACCGCCCAGGACAGGCTGTGCGCCACGGTGTCGGCGGCGGCGAGCGTGACGGTGAAGGCGAAGGCGCGGGTGCCGGCATTGCCCTCGGCCAGCGGCGCGGGGGCGGCGATGGCGGCGCTGGTGCGCGGCAGGTCGGCGACCGCGACCACCTGGCCGTTGCCGAAGCGCAGCTGCTCGATGCCGTCCAGGCGGTCGGTGCCGTCGGGGCCGGTGACGACGACGATGCTGCCCTGGCGGCTGAAGGCATGGGCGGCGTAGAGGCCGGAGAAGACGGCGACATCGGTGCCGGCCTCGCCCACCAGGCTGTCGTTGCCGGCGCCGCCGGACAGCGTGTCGCCGCCGGCGCCGCCGAGCAGCGTGTCGGCGCCGGCCTCGCCCTCGATGCTGTCGGCGCCGCCATTGCCGACGACGAAGTCGTTGCCGCTGCCGGCCTTGATGATGTCGGCGAAGTCGTTGCCGTTGATCGCGTCGTTCCCCGCCAGGATCGAGGGGAAGGAGAAGGTGCTGAAATCGTCCACCACGCTGAGGTCGAGGTTCATGTCCAGCAGCAGCATCAGCCGGCCATAGCTGGAATCCAGGAACTCCATGTCGGTCAGGGTGACGTCGAAGGTGACCGGGTCGACGATGCCGGAGATCAGCGCATAGGTGATGGGGGGCGCGCCGATCACGACGAACAGGCTGGTGTCGGAATCGATATCGCCGATGTAGCCGGTAGAGACTTGTTCATCGGTGGCGAACAGACCGCCATTGACGTCCGTGCCGGACATGTCAAAACCGACGCCAATTGCATTGTAAATCGTCAATATCGCCATGGACCCGGCCCGTTTTTCTGGCTGTGCTTCTGGTAACCGATCGAGATTGCGGCGCGGTTTCCAATGCAGGGCCGGAAGCGATGCAGATTGCTGGGATGGGTGCCCTCGGCGGACGCCGGGGCCTGCCGGCCGCACGCCGGGCCGCGTGACCCCGGCGCGCGGGGCGGCTACAGCCTGGCGGCCTCGCCCGCGCGCCCCGTCGCCTCCATCAGGAACCGCCATCCCATGTCCGACGACGCCGAGGACCCGATCTTCGCCGGCAGCTACGCGACCCCGCCGGGGCTCGGCGTGCGCATCCTGGACCTGTCGGGCGCCAATGGCGCGGACCCGGTCGAGGTGGTGACCGGCTTCCAGACCATCGCCCACGCCAATGCCTTCGCGCGCCGCTACGTGCGCGACAGCATCGACCGCTGCCGCGGCGCGGGGATGGACGCGGCGGGGGTGCTGGAGGCGTGGTTCGCCTTCGGCGAGGATGCCGAGGTGGC
>JAIYDD010000198.1 GCA_027487675.1 Acetobacteraceae bacterium
GAGGATCTGCTGATCGCCGTGCTGACCTTCGCCGGCGCCTTCGCGCTGATGCTGCACGTCAACGTCACGCTGGCGCTGGTGACGCTGGCGGTGGTGCCGGCGGCGGCCTTCGTCATCGCGCGCTATGGCGGGCGGATGACGCAGAACTGGCAGGCGCAGTTCGGCCGCGTCGGCGCCTTCAACGCCCGCATCGAGGAAGCCGTCGGCGGCATCCGCGTGGTCAAGGCCTTCGCGAACGAGGCGCATGAGAAGCGGCTCTTCGCCGCCGACAACGACGGCTACCGGCAGACCAAGCTGCAGGCCTATCGCGTGATGGCGCAGGGGATCACGCTGAACTATCTCGGCCTCCGGCTCGTGCAGGTGGCGGTGATGCTGGCGGGCTCGATCCTGATCGTGCGCGGCGCCATGACCATCGGCGACTTCGTCGCCTTCCTGCTGCTGGTCGGCGTCTTCTACCGGCCGCTCGACAAGATCGCGGCCGTGATCGAGACCTATCCGAAGGGTATCGCCGGCTTCCGGCGCTATCTCGAGCTGCTGGCGATCGCGCCCGACATCCTGGACCGGCCGGGCGCGCGGCCCGCGCCGCAGCTGCGCGGCGCGCTGCGCTTCGAGGGCGTGGAATTCGCCTATGACGGCGGGGCCGATGCCGAGGGGCGGCCGGTGCTGCGCGGCATCGACCTCGACATCGCGCCGGGGGAGACGGTGGCGCTGGTGGGGGCCTCGGGCGCGGGGAAGACCACGCTCTGCTCCCTGGTGCCGCGCTTCTACGAGGTGCGGCGCGGCCGCATCACGCTCGACGGCATCGACATCCGCGACCTGACGCAGGACAGCCTGCGGCAGCGGATCGGCATCGTGCCGCAGGACGTGTTCCTGTTCGCCGGCACCATCCGCGACAACATCGCCTATGGCCGGCTGGGTGCCACCGAGGCGGAGATCCTGGACGCCGCCCGCCGCGCGCGGCTGGACGACTTCATCGCCGACCTGCCGGAGGGGCTGGACACGGTGGTCGGCGAACGCGGCGTGCGCCTGTCGGGCGGGCAGAAGCAGCGGCTGGCGATCGCGCGGGTGTTCCTGAAGAACCCGCCGCTGCTGATCCTGGACGAGGCGACGAGCGCGCTCGACACCGCGACGGAACGCGCCATCCAGGCGGCGCTGGCGGACCTGGCCCGCGGGCGGACCACGCTGGTCATCGCGCACCGGCTGGCCACCATCCGCGACGCCGACCGGATCGTCGTGATGGCCGATGGCCGCGTGGTGGAACAGGGCACGCATGCGGCGCTGCTGGCCGCCGGCGGGGCCTATGGCGCGCTGCACGCGGCGCAGTTCGGGGGGGTGGCGGCGGCGGGGTGAGGGCGCCGGGGGGGCACGCTCGGACTGGTCCGCCTGACGCACTGGCCTGCCCGGTCGCGGCGGGGCGGTGCGAGGCTCCGCCTCGCGCTCCGGCAGGGGCGCTGCCCCGTCGGACGCAGTGCGTCCGACCCCGCCAAGGGGCAGCGGCCCCTTGTAACCCCATTCCTTTGTTTGGTTCTCTTCTGACTGACGCCGGTCCAGGGCGGCAGCCCTGGTGGTGGGGGGCTACGGGGGGCAGGCGAAGCCTCCCCCCGGGCCGCCGGGCGCCATCTCGCCCGTCGCTTCACACCACCGGGTTGCCGATCGCGTCAGCGCGGCGGGGCCTGTTCGAAGGGGATGCGCAGGCGCGCGCCGGGCAGGATGTTGTCGAAGGGGCGGTCGGGGCCGGTCTCGCGCAGGTGTTCGCGGCCGAAGGTCATGCCGGGGCGGCGCTCCGGCGGCAGGATCATCGGCTCCAGCGAGGGCGCGAGGACATCCGCCACGCGCTCCCGCGGCGGTTCCAGCGCGCGGTTGGGCAGGGGGATGCTGTCGGCCCGGACGGCGGGCGCGGGGGGCGGGGCCAGGACGGGCGGGCCGATCACCAGGGGATGCGACAGGGTCTGCGGCAGCCGCGGCCCGGCCGGGCGCGGTGCCGGGGCGGCGGGGGCGAGGAAGGTGGGGCCTGGCGCGGCGGCGGCGCCCGTGGTGCCGGGACCGGCCGGGGCGATCGTCGCGCCGGGGGAGGCGGGGGCGCGGGGCGGGGCCTGCACGGCGACGGCGCCGGGGGCGGGGTCCGTCATGCCGGGCGGCAGCGCGGCCTGCGCGACGGCGGCCGCCATCGGGGGCGTGGCGAGCAGCAGCGCCGCGAGCCGAAGATGCCTCATGCGCCCTCCGCCAGCGGCCGGGTGCCGCGCAGATCCTCGGGTGGGTTGGTGACCGGGGGCCCCAACGGCCCGGGGCCGGCGGCGCGCCAGGCGTGCAGCACCCAGTGCACCGAGGGGAAGGCGAGGTCGGCCCAGGGGATGTCCTCCCAGTCAAAGAGGCGGACCTCCAGGCTCTCGGCGCCGGCGGCGAAGCCGGGGGTGGCCAGGGTGGCGCGGAACAGCACCTGCACCTGGCCGATGCGGGCGATGGAATAGAGCGCGAGCACGCCGTCGATCGCGATCTCGGCGCAGGCTTCCTCGCGCGCCTCGCGCTTCGCGGCTTCCTCGACCGTCTCGCCGAGTTCCATGTAGCCGGCGGGGATGGTCCAGAAGCCGCGGCGGGGTTCGATGGCGCGGCGGCAGAGCAGGATGCGGCCGTCCACGGAGACGACGGAGCCGGTGACGATCTTCGGGTTTTCATAGGCGACGAAGCCGCACTCGGCGCAGGTCAGGCGTTCGCGGTCCTCGCCTTCGGGGATGCGGCGGACGAAGTTGATGGCGGCCGTGGACATGGCGCAAGGGTGGGGCGCAAGCGTGGCCGCGGCAAGGCGGAAGTGATCACGAGGCCGGGGATCCCGGGCACGGCGCGTGGTGGGCCCCGGCGCCGGCGGCGCCGGATGCGTCGTGGCCGGGCGCCGGCGGCGCCGTATGCGTCCTGGCCGGCCGAAGGCGGGGCGCGCCGCCGCGCGGGATGCGCCGCGCCCGCGCGGCGTCAGACGCGCAGGTCGAGCAGTGACCCGCGCGGCGTGGGGGCCGTGGGGGTCGGGGGCACCGCTTCCAGCCGCCGCTGGGCGGGCTCGGCCGGCTGCGGCGCGCTTCCCGCGCCGGCGGCGCGCGCCTGGGCGGGGCCTTGCAGGCGGGAGACTTCCGCCGTGAAGGCGGCGAGCGAGTTCAGGCTGATCATGCGCAGCACGATGCCACGCAAATCCTGACGCCGGGTGAATCGGGGGGCGGGGCTGCTGCCGATGCGCATGCGGCAGGATGGGCCGAAGCGGCGTTAACCATCCAGCAACCATTGGTAGCAGCCGACGCATTTGCGCGGCCCGGCCGGCCCGGCGGCTACGGCTTCAGGCGGCGCAGCAGCGCCTCGAGCCGCGGCGCCGCGGCGCGGGCGGCGGCGCGTTCGATGGCGCGGTAGTCGGCCACCAGGCCGCGGCCGGCATCGGTCAGCACCGCGCCGCCGCCGCGATAGCCGCCGGGGCTGGCATCGACCACCGGCGTCCCGGCCATCCGGTTCAGCGCATCGACCAGGTCCCAGGCGCGCTTGTAGCTCATGCCGAGCGCGCGGCCGGCCGCCGAGATCGAGCCCTCGCGGTCGATCGCCTCCAGCAGCGCGATCTTGCCCGGCCCGATGCGGCCGCCGGGCAGGTCGATGCGCAGGCTGAGCTGCCCGGCCTCGCTGCCGGCGGGGGTGGCGACCCGGTCCATGCGCCTGAGCCTGGACCAGCCGCGGCGGGAAGGGGAGGGGGCGGGCGATCGCGGATGCAGGACGAGGAGTGCATCCCGGAGATGTCCTCGGCCTCGCTCCCCGACGGCGGGGGAGGGGCTTACGCCGCGCGCAGGGGCAGGCGCTGGCCAACATCTCGGCCTCGCTCCCCGACGGCGGGGGGGGCTTACGGGGCGCTCGGCTATTCCCTTGATCCCGAACGACGTTCCGCCCGGCGCGGCGCGCCCCACCCTCACCCCGACCCTCTCCCGCCCAGGCGGGAGAGGGGGATGTTCTCCACGCCGGCCCTGATGCGATCGCCCCGAGGGGAAGTGGCGGGCCGCCGGCCCTGCGGGAGCATCGCGCCGGGGCAGGGGCGCCCGCCGGCGGTCGCGCCGCGCCGCGGCGAGGCGCGGCGCCGGCGATCACTCCCGCGGGGCGGGCAGGCGGCGGAAGAGGTCGGCCACATCGGCGCCGGCCGGGCCCGCCGGCTGGCAGAACAGCGCGCTCACCAACGTGTCGTGGGTGAAGCCGCGGTCGTCGTCCCGGCCGGCGATGGACAGATGGGCGCGGCCGGCGGTGCATTCCACGCCGGGCCGGGAGGTTGCGAAGCGCAGCAGCCAGCCATCGCCGCGGAACCTCTCATGCGCGGCGCGGTCGGCGGAGAGCAGGTCCGTCAGCGCGCGGTCGAAGCGCAGCCCGCGGGCCCAGGCCTCGATGCGGTCGCGTTCGCCATGCTCGGCGATGGCGCGGTCGGTCAGCTTGGAGCCGGCATGGGTGTGCTGGACCTGCACCCAGCCGGTGGCGAAGCGGAACTGCTCTGCCAGGCTGCGGCCATCGGCCGGGATGGCGCGGCGGACCTCCCGCAGCGGGCGGTCGGGGAGGAGGGCGGGGATGGAAAAGCGCGCCTCCTCGGGCGGGATGGGGGCGAGCGGCGCGGGCGCCGGGGCGGCGCAGGCGAGGAGGAGAAGGGGAAGCAGCGCTGCAGGCAGGCGCATCGGGCGGGGTCCGCGGTGGCGGCGCAACGATGCGGGCGTCGGGGCTCGCGGGGCAAGCGGCGGGGGTGTTGCGGTTGCGTAACGGCGGCCTGCCTGCCACCGCGCCAGGCGGGCCTGCGCCCGGGGCGGGTCAGCCGGTGACCACCCGCGCCGCGCGCCCGCGCGCCACCACCACGATCGCATGCTGCCGGAAGCGGCGGGCCAGCACCAGCGCGCGGCGCGGGTCGCCCGCCACCAGCAGGTGGCGTTCCGCCCAGGAGCGCGCGCGGCCCCAGCCTTCCGCCAGCACCGCCGCGCCGGCGGTGGCGCGCAGCCGGGCCAGCATGCGGTCGTTCCAGCCGCGCGGCATCCGGCGGCTGAGCGGGTTCCAGGCGGTGACGAAGGCGGCCTGGCGGACCCCCGCTTCGCGAAGCAGCGCCTCCACACCCGGGCTGCGGCGGCCGATGCGGGCGATGGCGCCGGCGGCCTCGTAGGCGGTGCGGGCGTAGGCGGCGCGCAGCGCGGGGGGCAGGCCGTCGCGCAGCGCGGGGGGCAGGCCGTCGCGGAGCGCGGGGGACAGGCTGGCGCGCAGCGCGGGGGGCAGGCCGTCGCGCAGCGCGGGGGGCAGGCCGGCGCGGAGCGCGGGGGACAGGCTGGCGCGCAGCGCGGGGGGCAGGCCGTCGCGCAGCGCGGGGGGCAGGCCGGCGCGCAGCGCGGGGGGCAGGCCAGCGCGGAGCGCGGGGGGCAGGCCGGCGCGGAGCGCGGGGGGCAGGCCGTCGCGCGCCATCAGTCCAGCGCCAGCAGCTGGCCCTTCAGGTAGGCGCTCTCGGGCAGGCCCGGGTGGACGGGGTGGTCGGGGCCGGCGCCGAGGCTCGCCAGGATGCGCGCCCCGCGCCGCGCCCGGCGCAGCCCCTCGGCCACCGAGGCGGCGAAATCGGCCGGGCCCACGTGATGGGAGCAGGAGGCGATGAACAGCACGCCGCCCGGCGCCGTCACCTGTGCCGCCAGCCGCGCGAGCTTGGCGTAGCCGCGCATCGCGGCGGGGATGTCCTTGCGGGATTTGGCGAAGGCGGGCGGGTCGGCGACCACCACCTCGAAGCGCGTGTTCTGGGCGGCCATGGCTTCCAGCGCCTCCATCGCGTCGGCGCGCTGGGCGGCGACGCGCGCGCCGAGGCCGGCGCCGCGCGCGGCCGCCAGTGCGAGGTCCAGCGCGTGCTGGCTGGCGTCCAGCAGCGTGACGCGCGACGCCCCCGCCCGCGCCGCCTGCAGGCCGAAGCCGCCCAGGTGACAGAAGGCGTCCAGCACGGTGCGGCCCTCGGCCAGCCGCGCGACCAGGGCGCGATTGGGGCGCTGGTCGAAGAACCAGCCGGTCTTCTGGCCGCCGAGCAGGTCCACGGGGAAGGACAGGCCGCCTTCCTCGACGGTCGCGCTGCCGTCCTCGCCATGCAGCAGGGCGACCTGGTCTTCCAGGCCCTCCAGCTTGCGGACGGCGCTGTCGTTGCGGGCGACGATCACGCGGGGGGAGAGCAGGTCGCGCAGCGCCTCGACGATCGCGGGCAGGGAAGCGTCCATGCCGGCGGTGTTGGCCTGCACGGCGAGCGCATCGCCATAGCGGTCCACCACCAGGCCGGGCAGGCCATCGGCCTCGGCATGCACCAGGCGGTAGAAGGGGGCGGGGAACAGGCGGTCGCGCAGCGCCAGGCAGGATGCGAGGCGGGCGCGGAACCAGCCGGCATCCACCGCCGCGGCCGGGTCGGCATCCAGCCGGCGGGCGGCGATCAGGCTGTGCGGGTTGAAGTGCCAGGCGCCGTGGCGCCAGCCATCATCGCCTTCCAGCCGCACCACGCTGCCCGGCGGCAGGGCGCGGGCGGCGGCGGACATCGCCACCTCGTTGGAGAAGGCCCAGGGCGCGCCGGCCTTCACGCGGCGGTCGGCGCCGGGGTTCAGGCGGATCAGGGGTCGGTCGGTCATGCCGGGCTTGTGGCGCCGCTAGCCGCGGATGGCCAGCACCACCCCGCCGATGGTCAGCGCCAGCGCCGCGACCTGCACGGCGCCGAAAGGCTCGCCGAGCACCAGCACCGCGCCCAGCACGCCGACCACCGGGACCAGCAGCGTCCCCGTGGCGGCCGCCGCGGCCGGCAGGCGCTTCAGCGCGGCGAACCAGGCGAGATAGGCCAGCCCGAGCGACACCGCGCCGCCATAGGCCAGCAGCGCCCAGCCGCCGGCATCCAGCGCGCCGAGATCGGGCGATTCCAGCAGCACGGCGAGCAGCGCCAGCGGCGCCACCCCGATCGCGATCTGCCAGGCGGCCGAGGTCGCCGGCGGCAGCGCCAGCGGCCAGCGCTTGGTCAGCACGGTGCCCAGCGCGAAGGTGGAGGCAGCACCCATCGCCATGGCGATGCCGGGCAGCTTCTCGATCCCCGTCTCGATCCCCGGCCCCACCACCAGCAGCGACACGCCGGCGATGCCGAGCACCATGCCGGAAGCGCGGCGCATCCCCGGTGCCTCCCCCAGCAGAGCCCAGGCGAAGAGAGCGGCCCAGAGGGGGACGGTGTAGCAGGCGATCACCGCCTCCCCGGCCGGCAGCCAGAGCAGGGCGAAGGTGGCCAGCCCCATCCAGCCCGTCACGTTCAGCAGCCCGGCGAGGATGAGGCGCGGCCATTGCGCGCGGGGCACGGCGAAGCGCTCGCCGAGCCGCCAGGCGATCAGCGCCAGCAGCGCGAAGCCCATCGCGCCGGTGATCCAGCGGATGCTGAAGGGCGGCAGCACGCCGAGCAGCAGCTTCATCGCCGGCCAGTTGAGGCCCCAGCCGATGACGGTGGCCAGCAGCAGCAGCGGGCCGGCACGGTCGCGCGCGGCGGCGCGGACGGGCGGCGCGCCGGGGTCAGGCGTGGTCACGCCCGCCCGGCGGCCGGGCTCGCCTCGCGCGCCGGCGGGCGGGCGGCGCGGCGGTGCCGCACGGCCCGGCCAGGCGGCGTGGCGGGGGAGAGGCCGGTCATGCCCGCGCGCGCGGCGCCGCGTGCCGGCGGCCGGGCGAGATGCCGGTGCGGCGCGGTCCGACCGGGCGGGTCGGCGAGGCCGGTCATGCCGGCGCGCGGCCGGCGTGGCGCGTCGGCGGAAGGGCGGAGTGCGGCAGCGAAACAGGCTCAATCGGCAAAATCCGGCTCCTCCTTCGCCAGGATGCGCTTGGCGCTGTCCAGGAACAGCCGCGCGCTCTCCCGGTCGCCTTCCTGCATCTGGGCGTAGGTCTTGGCGGCGATGTCGGGGCGGACGGGCTTCAGCGGGCGGCCGGTGGAGAGCGCGAGCCGCTGCGCCTCGGCCGCGCGTTCCAGGTAGTAGAGGTCGTCCCAGGCCTCGGCGGCATTGCGCCCGCAGACCATGACGCCGTGGTTCTTCATGAAGACGATGTCGGCATCGCCGATGCTGGCGGCGATGCGGTCGCCCTCCGCGGTGTCGAGCGCCAGGCCGTTGTAGTCCTCGTCCACCACCGTGCGGCCGTAGAACTTCAACGCCGACTGCCCGGCCCAGAGCAGCGGCGGGCCTTCCAGCATCGCCAGCGCGGTGGCGTTGGGCATGTGGGTGTGGAAGCAGGCCTTGGCGCGCGGGACGTTCCTGTGGACGCGGGCATGGATGAAGAAGGCGGTGGCTTCCGGCACGCCGCTGCCGGCCACCACATTGCCCTCGTAGTCGCAGATCAGCAGGCGGGAGGCGGTGACCTCGGCGAAGGCCCAGCCATAGGGGTTGACCAGGAACAGGTCGTCGCGGCCGGGCACCACCAGCGAGAAGTGGTTGCAGATGCCCTCATGCATGCCGAGCCGCGCTGCCATGCGGAAGCAGGCGGCGAGGTCGATGCGCGCCTGGCGCACCTCTTCCCCGTCGAGGGCGGCGTTGCGCAGGATGGCGGGCGCGGCGCCGAGCGCATGGGCCATGGCGATGTTCTCCCCGGATGTCGCGCCCAGTCTTGCCGCCCGGCCGCGCCCCCGGCAAGGAGCCCGCCCGCATGGATGCCCCGATCAGCGCCTTCCCCGTGCCCGACCTCGCCGCGCTTCCCGAGGACATCCGGGAGCGCATCCTGGCGGTGCAGCAGAAGTCGGGCTTCGTGCCGAACGTCTTCCTGGCGCTGGCCTGGCGGCCGGCCGAGTTCCGCGCCTTCCTGGCCTATCACGACGCGCTGATGAACAAGCGGGAGGGGCTGAGCGCCGCGGAGCGGGAGATGATCGTGGTCGCCGTCTCGGCGCTGAACCGCTGCCAGTATTGCGTGGTGGCGCATGGCGCGATCCTGCGGGTGCGGGCCAGGGACCCCGCGATCAGCGAGCTGGTGGCCACCAACTGGCGCAAGGCGCGGCTGCCGGCGCGGGGGCGGGCGATCCTGGACTTCGCGACGAAGGTGGCGGAGGCGTCGCACCTGGTGGCGGAGGCAGACCGCGCGGCGCTGGCGGAAGCCGGGCTGACGCAGGACGAGGTGTGGGACGTCAGCGCGATCGCGGCCTTCTTCTCCATGTCCAACCGGCTGGCGAACGCGATCGACCTGACCCCGAATGCGGAGTTCCAGGCGATCGGGCGATGATGGCGCCCGCCCGGCCGGCGCCGCGGGGCGTGCAGCGGGCCGCAGGGCGGGACCCGGGCGGCGTTGCGCGGCGACGCGGGCGGGTGCACGTCGCGGCCTCGGCCCGCGGCGCGGGGCGCACTCCACACGGGATCGGGCGATGACGGGCACCAATCAGCGGATCGACGGGCGGCGGCTGTGGGACAGCCTGATGGCGATGGCGGAGATCGGCGCCACGCCCAAGGGCGGCGTGAAGCGGCTGACCCTGACCGAGGTGGACAGGGAAGGCCGCGACCGCTTCGCCGCCTGGTGCCGCGAGCTCGGCCTGACGGTGCGGGTGGACGCCATCGGCAACATGTTCGCCCGCCGCGAAGGGCGGGACCCGAACCGCCTGCCGGTGCTGTTCGGCAGCCACCTCGACAGCCAGCCCAGTGGAGGAAAATTCGACGGGGCGCTCGGCGTGATCGCGGGGCTCGAGGTGATGCGCACGCTCAACGACCTCGACCTGGTGACGGAGGCGCCGCTGGAGCTGGTGAACTGGACCGACGAGGAAGGCAGCCGTTTTGGTCACTCGCTGATGGGCAGTGGCGCCTGGGCGGGCGTCTATCCGCTGGCCAAGGTCTACGGCCTGGCCGATGTGGACGGCGTGACGGTGGAGACCGCGCTGACCGCCATCGGCTACAAGGGCGAGCACGCGGCCGAGCCCTTCCCCGCCGATTCCTATTTCGAGCTGCACATCGAGCAGGGCCCGATCCTGGAGAAGGAAGGCCGCACCATCGGCGTCGTCACCGGCGCGCAGGCGCAGGTCTGGTGGGATGCGCGCATCACCGGCCAGGACAGCCATGCCGGCACCACGCCCCCCTATGCCCGCCGCGACGCGCTGGTCGCCGCCGCCCGCGTGATCGAGCTGGTGGACCGCCGGATGCGCGAACGCGGCGAGGATGGCCGCGGCACGGTGGGCTTCCTGAAGGTGCTGCCGAACAGCCGCAACGTCGTCCCCGGCGAAGTGTCCTTCAGCATCGAGTTCCGCCACCCCGACACCGCGCAGATCATGGGGCTGGCGGAGAGCTTCCCGGCCGAGGCGCGCGCGGCGGTCGA
>JAIYDD010000111.1 GCA_027487675.1 Acetobacteraceae bacterium
GCCCAGGGGGCCGAATAGCCGGGCGAGACCTGGCCGGCATTGGCGAAGCTGGTCTCCATGCCCGGCGCCGGCTGGCGGTCCAGCACCGTCACCTCATGGCCCGCGCGGGCCAGGTACCAGGCGCTGGTCACGCCCACCACGCCGGAGCCGAGAACCACGACGCGCATCGCCGCGACACCTTTTCAGCCAGGGGACACCGAAGCGGGCTTCGGAACGGCGACCAGCATAACCGCAGGATCGGCCGCATTTCCGGCCTGACCGACGCAGGAGCTGTCGCGCAGGGCCACCCCTTCGCATATCCTGCGGCGGAACGGCAGGATATGCCACATGGATGAGCTGGACCGCGCGATCCTCCGCGCGCTGCGCGAGGACGCCCGCATCACCAACGCCGCGCTGGCCGGGGCGGTGGGCCTCTCCGCCTCCGCCTGCCTGCGGCGGGTGCGGCTGCTGGAACGGTCCGGCACGATCCGCGGCTACACCGTGATCACCGACGAGCCCGCGCCGCGCGACCAGGTGACGGTGATCGTGCAGATCACGCTGGAACGGCAGACCGACGAGCACCTGAAGCGCTTCGAGGACGCGGTGCGGAAATGCCCGGAGGTGAAGGAATGCCACCTGATGACCGGCATGTCCGACTACCTGCTGCGCGTCGAGGCGCGCGATGCCGCCGACTACGAACGCCTGCACAAGGACTGGCTGTCGCGCATGCCGGGGGTGGCGCGGATCCAGTCGGCGTTTGCCATCCGCACGGTGATCCGCGGCGGGCGGCAGGCGGGGTGAAGAAAATCCCGGGCGGCTGTCGAAGCGGCCCTCCATGGGGTGTCAGGGCATCGGAAGGGCATGCCGCCCGCCCCGCCTTGCCGGCCGCCGGCCCGCGGCGCGAAGCTTCCGGACCGAAAGGGACCGCCCCATGCAGTTCATGATGATCATGACCGAGACCGCCGAGGACTTCGCCGAGCGCACCGACCCCGCCCGCGCCCCCGCCTATTGGGGCGGCTGGACCGCCTTCATCGGCGCCATGGCGCAGGCCGGCATCATCCTGCGGGGCGACGGGCTGCAGGCCCCGCACACGGCGACCACGGTGCGCGTGCGCGACGGCCAGGTCGCGGTGCAGGACGGGCCCTTCGCCGACAGCAAGGAACAGCTCGCCGGCTACTTCATCATCGAGGTGCCGGACCTGGAGACCGCCATCGCCTGGGCCGCGAAGGCGCCCGCGTCCCGCCAGGCCGCGGTCGAGCTCCGCCCGGTGCTGCCGCCGATGGCCCCGCCGGCGTGACGCAGGAGGCCGCGCGCCGCGCCGCGGAACGGGCGGCGCGCGACTCCTACGGCCGGCTGCTGGCCGGCCTCGCCGCGCGGTCGCGCGACATCGCGGCGGCAGAGGATGCGCTGGCGGAGGCCTTCGCCGCCGCGCTCCGCACCTGGCCGGAGCGCGGCGTGCCGGCGAGCCCCGAGGCCTGGCTGGTCGCCGCCGCACGCAACGCGCTCTCCAACGCCGCGCGCCACCGCCGCGTGCGCGCCGCCGCCGCCGCCGAGATCGAGCGGCGGATCGAGGCCGCGGCCGCCGACACGCCCGCCGCCATCCCGGACGAGCGGCTTTCCCTTCTCTTCGTCTGCGCTCATCCGGCCATCGACCCGGCCGCGCGCACGCCGCTGATGCTGCAGGCGGTGCTGGGGCTGGACGCGGCGCGGATCGCGCGCGCCTTCCTGGTCTCGCCGGCGGCGATGTCGCAACGCCTGGTGCGGGCCAAGGCGCGCATCCGCGACACCGGCCTGCGCTTCGCGCCGCCCGAGCCGGCCGAGATGCCGCCGCGCCTCGCCGAGGTGCTGGCCGCCATCTACGCCGCCTATGCCACCGGCTGGGACGCGCTGACCGAGGGCGAGGCCGCCGGCGCGGGGCTGGCGGAGGAGGCGATCTGGCTCGGCCGCCTGGTGGTCCGGCTGCTGCCGGCGGAGCCGGAGGCGCTCGGCCTGCTGGCGCTGATGCTGCATTGCGAGGCGCGGCGCGGCGCACGGCGCGATGCCGATGCGCGCTTCGTGCCGCTGGCCGCGCAGGACCCGAAGCTGTGGTCGCGCGACCTGATCATCGAGGCGGAGGGGCTGCTGACGGCCGGGTCGCGGGCCGGCCGCTTCGGGCGCTTCCTGTGCGAGGCGGCGATCCAGTCCGTGCATGCGCAGCGCGGCCTCACCGGCCGGACCGACCATGCGGCGCTGCGGCTGCTGTATGATCTGCTGGTGGCGCATGGCGCCGGCGTGGGGGCGGAGACGGCGCGCGCCGCCGCGCTGCTGGAAGGCGGGGATGCCCCGGCCGCGCTGGCGGCGCTGGAGGCGATCGAGCCCGGGCGCGTGCCGTCCTACCAGCCCTTCTGGGGCACGCTGGCCTGTGTTCTGGCGGCACTCGGGCAGGCGCCGCGCGCGGCCGCGGCGCTGAAGACGGCGCTGGCGCTGACGCCCGACCCGGCGCTGCGCGCGTTCCTGGCCGCGCGTGTCGCGCGGGGCGCGGCGCCATAGGCGCCAATTTCCTGTCGAAGGATGCGCGAGGTGGCCCGGGTGTAGGCGTTGCCTCCCCCGTCAAGCGCCTTCGGCGTTTGACCCCCCCACAACCAGGGCTGCCGCCCTGGACCGGCAGCAGGAGAACGGACAGCCAATGGAAGGGGGTTGCAAGGGGCCGCTGCCCCTTGCCGGGGCGCCGGGGCGGAGCCCTGGCCGGAGCGCGAGGCAGAGCCTTGCACCTCGCACCGCCGCCATATGGGCGCTAGGCGACCCGCCCCTCCTCCTCCGTCGGCAGGCCGCAGCGGTTGTGGATGCGCGTCGCGGCGATCGCGGCATGGCCGATGCCAACCACGATCCGGTCGAGCCCCCCCACCACGTGGCCGGCGGCATAGAGGCCCGGCACGCTCGTCTGCATCCCGGCATCCACCACCAGCGCGCCGACGCCGTCGCGCTCGGCGCCCAGCGCCTCGGCCAGGCTCGTCCGGTAGTCCAGGCCGAGCGCGGAATAGAGGATGTCGAAGGACAGCGCCTCGCCCCCGCATGCAGCGCGGCGATGCGGTCGCCCTCTACCTGCATGGCCAGCACCGGCTGGTCCACCACCCGCACGCCATGCCGGTCCAGCCGCGCCCGGGTCGGCGGATCCAATTCCAGCCGCCGGCCCAGCGTCAGCAGCGTGACGTCGCCGGAATAGGACCGGGCGAGGAAGGCGGCCTCCCCCGCGCCCTTCGCGCCATGGCCGATCACGGCGATGCGCCGGCCCTGGCTCTCGAAGCCGTCGCAGACCGGGCAGTAGCGCACCAGGCCGCGGCGCACCGCGTCCGGCAGGCCGGGCAGGTCGGACTCCACGTCGCGCGCGCCGGTCGCCAGCAGCACGTGGCGGGCGGACAGGCCCGGATGCCCCGCGATCTCGGCGCGGAAGCCGCCCGGGCCGCGGGCCAGCGCCAGCACGGCGGCGCCGATCACCGGGACCTCGTAGCGCGCCAGGTGCTCGCGCTGGCGGGCCAGGATCCCGGTCCCCGGGATGCCGTCGGCGAAGAAGGGGATGTTGTGGCTGGCGGGAATTCAGGCGGCGCGCGGATCGCCGGCATCGACCACCACGACGCGGCGGCGGAAGCGCGCCAGGTAGAGCGCCGCGGTCATCCCCGCCGGGCCCCCGCCGATGACGAGGGCATCGAGATCCATGGACATGCCAGGGCCAACGCAGCCCGGCGCGGCGGTTCCGCCCGCCTGCCACCAACCGCGGCCGCCGGCGTTGGCGCCCAGCCACGCGACACGCCGCAGGAAGGGACAACGCCATGGCCGGACCGAGCCCCACCCCTCCGCGCCCGGGCTTCGTCGCGGCCACGCTCGGCGGCTGGCGCGCGCTCGGCGGGGCGCGCCGGCGCGCGGCGCCGCCGGCGCCGTCCCGCCCGCCGATCCCGGAAGACGATGCCGGCCGCGACGTGGCGCAACCGCACCGCTTCCCCGCCGCCGGCTGGTGGATGATCGCCCGGCGCACGCTGCGCCAGGCCAATGACGACCGGCTGATGACTGAAGCCGCCGGCATCACCTTCTACACGCTGCTGGCGCTTTTCCCGGCGATCGCGGCACTGGTCTCGATCTATGGCCTGGTGGTGGACCAGGGCACGGTGGCCGACCACCTGGACGCGCTGGCGGGCATCGTGCCCGGCGGCGGCATGGCGCTGATCGGCGAACAGGCGCGGCGCGTCGCGGGGCAGGCCTCCTCCACGCTCGGCTTCGGGGCGCTGCTCAGCCTGGGCCTCTCGCTCTGGACCGCGAACCAGGCGACCAAGGCGATCTTCGACGCGCTGAACGTGGTCTATGAGGAGAAGGAGAAGCGCAGCTTCCTGCGCTTCACCGCGGTCACGCTGCTGTTCACGCTGTGCGGCATGGTCTTCGCCGTGCTGGCGATGGCCGCCGTGGTGGTGCTGCCGGTGGTGTTCGGCGTCGTCGGGCTGGGGCCGACGGCGGAGACGCTGCTGCGCATCGCGCGCTGGCCGTTGCTGCTGGCGGGCGTCATGCTGATCCTGGCCGCGCTGTATCGCTACGGGCCCAGCCGCGAACGCGCGCGCTGGCGCTGGGTGACCTGCGGCAGCGCCTTCGCCGCGGTGGCGTGGATGATCGTCTCGCTCGGCTTCTCCTGGTACGTCGAGAGCTTCGGCAGCTACAACGAGACCTATGGCTCGCTCGGCGCGGTGGTGGGCTTCATGACCTGGATCTGGATCTCGGCCATGGTCGTGCTGCTGGGCGGCGAGCTGAACGCGGAGATGGAACACCAGACCGCGCGCGACACCACGACGGGCCCCGACAGGCCGATGGGACGGCGCGGCGCGCGCATGGCGGACACGGTGGCGCTGCGCTGAGGGCCCGCCGGCGCGGCGCCCGGGCCCGGGGCTTGCGGCCCCGCCGTCACCGCGCCGCCTCGGCCTCCCGCCGCACCACCAGCCCGGTGAAGGCATAGCCGATGCCGCGCACCGCCTTGATCAGGCAGTCGGAGGGATCGGCCGAGGCCAGCTTGCGGCGCAGGCGCAGCACCAGATTGTCCAGCGCCCGGTCTTCCGGATAGTGCGGCCGACGCAGCACGGCGGCGGCCAGCGCGTCGCGGCTGACCGGGTGCCCCGCCGCGCGCACCAGCACGTGAAGCAGCTCGAACTCGGCCGAGGTCAGGTCGCAGGCGGAGCGGTTGTGCAGGAAGACGTCGCGGCGGCGGACCGAAAGCGTGACGCCGGCGGCCAGCTCCAGCTCCTCCGGCGCGGTCGGCCCGGGGACGGGGACGCGCGCCTCCTCGTCGCGGATCGCGGCGCGCTCGAGCACGCGGCGCAGCCGGGCCGCCAGTTCCCGCATCCCCATGCAGGCGGTGACATAGTCGTCGGCGCCGGCTTCCAGCGCCGCGATGCGGTCCCATTCGTCATCGGCGCCGAGCGCGCGGAAGACACAGGGCGTGGCGGAAGCGGCGCGCAGCCGCATCAGGAAGGGGACGCCGGAGCGGCCATCGCGCCGGCGCTGCAGCAGCACCAGGTCGGGCGCCGGCGCGGCAAGCGCGCGCTTCAGCACCGCTTCGGGGTCGGGCAGGTGCTCGGATCGGAAGCCCAGCTGGTCGAGCGCGCCGGCGACGCTGCGGCCCTGGGCCGGCTGGTCGTCGAGGAGCAGGATGCGGGCGGCGCGGGGGGAGGTCGGCAGGTTGTCGAACATCGGAACCTTCACGACAATGTATACGATCTACGATTCACGCTAACGTGAAGGTGTCCGGCTGACAAGCATTTTTGCGCGCCGGATGCGGAACTTTCGTGACGGCCAGGATCGGGAAGGCGACACAGGCTGCATGCGGGGCAGGGCACCGTGCGCGGCGCCGGCGCGCACAGCCATCATGGCGCGCCGTCCGTGCGGTGACGCGACAGCTGCCTCCAGGCAGCTCGGCCTTGGCGACCGCGCCCGAGCGGCCTGCCCCTGAAATCCGTCGGATTCGCCGAAGACAGCAAGGCACAGGCAGGCCGGAAGGGGCAAACGCCGTTGGCACGGCCGCAAGGCCCGAAGGACGTCGCGGCCGGCCCAGCCTCGTCCGGCCCGGCGATCCACGCCCCGCGCCGCGCCCGCCCGCGGCATCAACGCTTCGGGGCGGTCGCGGCCTAGCCGAGCCGCGCCAGGTGTCGCGCCACGAAGTCCAGCCGGTCCTGGCCCCAGAACACTTCCTCGCCGATCGCGTAGGTCGGCGCGCCGAACACCCCGCGGGCCAGCGCCGCCTCGCTGTCGGCGCGGCGCATCGCCGCCCAGCGCGGCTCCTCGCCCAGCGCCAGCACCCGCGCCGCATCCAGCCCGCAATCGGCCATCAGCCGCGCCAGCACGGCGCGATCGGCGGGGTCCTGCTCTTCCTCCCACAGCGCGCGCAGCACGCGGTGGGAGAGGCGCAGCGCCGGCGCCTGGCCCAGTGTCTCCCGCACCGCGATCACGCAGCCGGCGCAGAATGCCTCGTCGAAGGGGAAGGCCTTCGGCTGGATCACGATCGGCACGCCGAGATGGTCCCGCCACCGCCGCAGCTCCGCCAGCCGATAGGCCTGGCGCTGCGGGCTGCGCTTCGGCAGCGGCAGCCCGCCGGAGGCAGGGAACACCACCTCCCGGTAGTCGCAGGGGAACACGCGCAGGTTTGCCCCATGCGCCGCCGCCAGCGCCTCGATCCGCGCCGCCCCCAGATGCGCCCAGGGGCTGGACAGCGAGAGGTAGTAGTCGATCGCGGCCGCCATCACGCCGTCACTGGATGCGGATGTTGCGGGCACGGATCATGTTCCGCCACTTCGCGTTCTCGGCCGCGAAATAGGCCGGCCAGTCGTCCGGCGTGCCGACGGTCGGCACCACCGCCAGCGCCGCCAGGCGTTCGCGCGTCTCCGCCGCTTCCATCGCCGCCTTCGCCATCTCGTTCATGCGGCGGATGATGGCGGGCGGCGTGCCGGCCGGCGCCTGCAGCGCGATGTGCTCCACCACCTCCACGCCCGGAAAACCCTGCTCGGCGAAGGTCGGGATGCTGGGCACCAGCGGGCTGCGCTCCCGCGTTGCAACCGCCAGCGCGCGCAGGCCGCCGGACTGGATGTGCGGCAGGATGCCCGACGCCGCCTGGAACACCATCGGCGTCTCGTTCGCCAGCACCGCCTGCACCGCCGGCGCGCCGCCGCGATAGCCCACATCGGCGATCTCGAGCCGCGCCTCCTGCAGGAACAGCTCGGTCGCGAGATGGGTGGAGGAGCCGGTGCCGGAATTCGCATAGGTCAGCCGGTGGTTCGGCCTCCGCGCCATGGCGACGAAGTCCGCCAGCGTGCGCGCCGGGAAGGACGGGTGCACGACCATGATGATCGGCATCGACGCGATCAGCCCGATGCCGATGAAATCCCGCTCGTTGTCATAGGGCGTCTGCATCAGGTGCGGCGCCATGGCATAGGTGCTGACGGTGCTGACCAGCATCGTGTAGCCATCCGGCCGCGCGCGGGCGACCGAATTGAACCCGATGGTGCCGTTGGCGCCGGTGCGGTTGTCCACCACGAAGCTGCGGCCGGTGTCCTGCGACAGGCGCTGCGCCAGGATGCGCGCCACCGCGTCGGTGGACCCGCCCGCCGCCCAGGGGACGACGAGCGTGACGGCGCGGCTCGGCCAGGCGTCCTGCGCGCGGGCGATGCCGGCTGCAAGGGGCGCTGCCAAGGGCAGGCCGGCGAGCCCGGCCAGGGCGCGGCGGGTGATCATGATGGGCTTCCTCCCGAAGGCTTGGTTTCCCTGCGGCACAGGTTAGCCGCTTCCGCCGGGAAGGGCAGGGGGGCGCCCGCCGCGGGCGACGATGCGGCCGCGCCATCCCGCCTGCCCCACCCTTGACAGGCCGCGCGGCCGCCCGGCAGGGGTGCGCCGATGCGCGAGATCGTCGTCGTCCGCACCCATGTGGCGAGCCCGGCCGCCCTCGCGGCCTATGACCGCTACGCCGCGCTGTCGGGGCGGCCGACGGTGTTCTGCTGCGACGAGACGGCGGGTCCCGTGGACACCGGCGGCCGGCCCAAGCTGTCCTTCACCGCGGGCGGCCTCGCCGCGCACGGCCTGCGCGCGGAGCCCGGGCCGCGCGGCACCGGCTGGTCCTGCGGCGACTACTGCCACTACGTCCTGCGCCGCGACCTGCCGGATTTCGACCGCTGCTGGCTGCTGGAGCCCGACGTGCTGCTCAACCTGGACCGGCCGGCCGAGTTCTTCGATTCCCTTGCCGTGCGCGAGGACGCCTTCCTCGCCGCCTGGTTCGGGCCCGCCGACCCGTCCTGGCGGTGGGCGGCGGCGGCGGGGCGCCACTACGCCACGGTGCATCGCTGCCTGTTCCCGGTGACGCGGCTGAGCGCGCCGGCGGCGGACCACCTGCTGCGGGCGCGGCGCGCCCTCGCGACCTCCGCCGCGCGGACCTGGCTCAACGACGAAGCCTTCGTGGCCAGCGAGTTGATGGCCGCCGGCTTCGCCTGCGCCGACCTCAACGCCACCGGCCGCGTCTTCTGGACGGAGCGGAGCTTCCGCTGGCGCCCGGCGCATGACGCCGCTCGCCTGGCCGCCGCGCCGCGCGATGGACTGCTGTGGCACCCGGTGCGGGAAGCCGCGGCGGCCTGACAGCCTGCGAGCCGGTGCGGGGAAACGCCGGGTCGGCCACGGGGAACCCGCGCTGGCCATGGGCATCGCAGCCCGGGTTCGATCTCTCCCCTGAATGCCGCGGCGCCGGCAGGCCGCCCCTACCGGGCAGCGGCGTCGCGGGACCGGTCGCGTGTCCCACCGGCCCGATGCCCGCCCGGCGCGGTGGCCGGCAGTCGGCTGCGGCAGCCCCGGAGCGGGTCGCGGCGGGCGAGGGCCGGTCGCCGCAGGCCGACCGGCGCCGCGGCGTCGCGGTGCGCGAGGCCCCGCCGCTGCGAGGGCATGCGCGGTTCGTCCTGCCCGGACCGGTCAGCCGGGCGCCGGGCCGGGGGGCAGCGCGCCGGCCTCCGCCGCCGGCGCCGGCTCTCCGCCCGCAGCCGCCGCCTCTCCCGCTGCCGCGGCGCCCGCCTCGATCCGCGGTGCCGTCCCCGCCGCCGCTGCTTCCGCCGCGTTGTCGCCCGCCGCGCTGTCCGCCGCCGCCTCGCCCGCAGCCGTGGCGCCCGGCTCAATCCGCGGTGCCGTCCCGGCCGCCGCCGCTGCCTCCGCCGCGTTGTCGCCCGCCGCGCTCTCCGCCGCCGCTGTCTCCGCCAGCCCGGCTGCTGCCCCGGGCGCCGGCTCGGCCGGGCTGGCGGCGCTGGCGGCGACGCAATCCAGGTCATGCAGCGGCGTCGTCACCGTGCCCCGCGGTTCCTCGCCGGGAAGGGGCAGCGATGCGGCCCGGCGCACCCAGACCGCCGCGGCATCGTCCGGCGTGTCCATGCGTTCCAGCACGACCAGCGCGTGGCGCAGCACCGGGCGGCTGGCCACCAGGCGCACCGCCAGCGTTTCCTGGAGGTTCGGGTGCCAGCCCCGCGCGGCGAAGCCCACCAGCCATCGCGTCACCGGCCAGGGCAGGGTGAACAGGATGGCGCGGCTGGCGTGGCGGACGATGTTGTCCACCACGATCTCCACGCGGTGCGCCGACAGCCCGGCACGCGGGCGGATGGCGACGACCAGGTCGAAGGTCTCCCGCAGGTCGAGCGGCCGGGTGGTGTCGCTGCGCCGCAGGCTGCCCGGCGGCAGCAGCATCGCCGCCCCGGGCGCCGCGTCGCCCGCATCCACGCCGACGCAACGCGCCACGCCGCGGTCGCGGGCATCGAGGAGCAGCGTGCCCTCCCCGCAGTCGAGGTCGAGCACCGATCGCGGGGCATAGCGCGCCAGCAGGTGGCGAAGCGGCGGCAGGTCGGCCGCCACCGGCGCCGCGGCCTCGGCCGGCGCATCCCCCGGCGCCGCCGCCCCGGCCGCGGCGTCGCCTGGCCGCGCATCCGCCATCGCCGCATCCTGCGTCCCGCCATCGCCCGCCGCCCGGTCCTGCGCCGGGCGCTCCGGCGACGCGGCCTCGGCCTCGGCCGCGGATCCGGGGACCCCCTCCGCCCTGGCCTGGGCCGGCGGCGAGGGTGCCGGCCTTTGCCGGTCGGCGGCGGCGAGGTGGTTGGCGAAGGCATGCATCAGCGTGCGCAGGACCGAG
Source organism: Acetobacteraceae bacterium (assembly GCA_027487675.1). Taxonomy (GTDB): domain Bacteria; phylum Pseudomonadota; class Alphaproteobacteria; order Acetobacterales; family Acetobacteraceae; genus Falsiroseomonas. The sequence continues at coordinate 10,133 of JAIYDD010000111.1, forward strand.
GGCCGGCGCATCGGGAAGCGCAGCTCATAGGCCGCATCCAGCGGTGCATCGACCAGCACCTCCCCCAGCGGCGCCCGCGGGCTGACCCGGCCGTAGCGCAGGTTCATCGCCAGCGCCGCCGCGCGGGCGGTGTCGTCGTCGGCGAGCATCGCCTCGAAGCCGAGTTGCCAGTGGCGGCCGAAAGGGCGCTCCCCGGCCAGCCGGTTCCGCTCGGCATAGGCCAGCCAGCCCCCCAGCACCTTCTGGCGGATCTGCTCCAGGCTCCGCACCGGGTAATGGGCCAGGGCGAGCCCCGCCAGATGTGCCCGGCGGGGTGCCAGGGCGGGATCGACCGTGCCGATCGCGTGGTTGCCCTGGTGGATCACCATCTGCTCGGGCGGGGCGTGGTCGCAGCGCACCACGGCCTTCACCTGGCCGTTGTCGTGTTCGGGCAGCAGGTGGTGGCGGATGCGCCGCGGCGGGTCGCCGCCGGCGGCGTCCATCTCCTCCGGCCGCAGCACGTAGTTGCGCCAGCGCACCGCCCCGTACCTGCCGGCCCGGATGCTGCCGAGCGCCGCTTCCAGCGCCGCGCGGTCGGGCGCGACGAGGAACTCGTCCGCGTCGAGCAGCAGGACGAAGTCCGGCTTCAGCAGCGGCACGGCGCGGCGGTAGAGCCAGGTCATCTTCTCGGACTGGAAGTAGCCGATGATCGGGTCTTCGATCACCGTCAGCGGCAGGCCTTCGCGCTGCAACTCCGCCAGGATCTCCCGCGTGCCGTCGGTGGAGCCGTTCTCCAGCAGGCAGATCTGGTCGGCGAAGCGCAGGGCGTGGCGGACGAAGGCCTCGATGACGTCGGCCTCGTTCTTCACCATGCCGAGGCAGCAGATCCGCATGCCGGACCTCCGGGACGGGGCAGCGGGACCCGCCGGGCGGGGTCGCGGCGGGATGGGCAGTGCAGCATCGCCGCCAGCAAATGGCTGCGCCAGGTCGGCCGCCGCACAACCGGGCAGCGAGTCGACGCGCCGTTCTTCGGGCGCGGCGGTATCCCGACCCGCCGCCCCGCTGTCAAGTTCGGCGGCGAAAAAGCTGGCCGCGCAACGTTATTCCGCGTCCGGCTGCGCCGCCGGCAGCGCGTTGCGGAAGGCGGGCAGGGCGTTGCAGGCGGCCTCGATCGCCAGCGCCCGCGGATAGGGCGAGAGATCGGTCGCGAAGCGCCGCGCATTGCCCAGCTGCGGCACCAGGCAGGCATCGGCCATCCCCGGCGCGTCGCCATGGCAGAACCGGCCCGTCGCGTCCTCGGCCAGCCGGGTCTCCACCGCGGCGATGCCGAGCCCGATCCAGTGCCGCGCCCAGGCATCCACCCCCGCCTGGTCCTGGCCGAGCGCGTGCTTCACATGCCGCAGCACGCGCAAATTCTGCAGGGGATGGGTGTCGCAGGCGATGGTCAGCGCCAGCGCCCTGACCCGCGCGCGGCCCCACGGGTCGGCGGGCAGCAGGGGCGCGCCGGGCTGCGTCTCCTCCAGCCATTCCAGGATGGCCAGCGACTGCGCCAGCACGCCCAGCCCCGGCACTTCGAGGGCCGGCACCAGCCCCTGCGGGTTCAGCGCCACGTAGTCCGGCGCCGACTGCTCGTTGCGGACCAGGTGGTGGAAGGCGTGGGTGTGCGGCACCCCCTTCAGGTTCAGCGCAATCCTCACCCGCCAGGCGGCGGAGGAGCGGAAATAGCCGTGCAGCACCATCGGCGCCTGGTCCATGCCTCGCCCCTTCCTCCCGGTCGTCAAGGAACCGACATGCCTGTAAGCTGCGGGCCGGACAAGCGGGAGACCACCATGGGCAAGCTGCGGATCGAGGGCTCCTTCGTCGCCTTGATCACCCCCTTCAACGCCGATGGCAGCGTCGATTTCGGTGCCTTCCGCACGCTGCTGGACTGGCACGCCGCCAACGGCACCGCCGCCGTGCTGATCATGGGCTCGACCGGCGAGGTCTCCATGCTGGCGCCCGAGGAACGGCGCGAGATCGTGGAGAAGACGGCCGCCATGAAGGACGGCCGGATGCACTTCTTCTACGGCTGCACCGGCCCCAGCACCGCCGCCACCATCAAGTATCTTGCCCACGCGAAGGCCGTCGGCGCCGACGGCGCGATCCTGGCCGCCCCCGCCTATATCTGCGCGCCCGAGGACGACATCGAGGCGTATTTCGCCGAATGCGCCGATGCGGTCGAACTCCCCATCGGCATCTACAACAACCCGCCGCGGGTGAAGTCCGACCTGCACTGGGACCATCTGCTGCGCCTTTTGCGCCACCCGAACATCGTGGTGCTGAAGGAGAGCACGACGCGCGTCGGCCAGGTGGCGCAGGTGCTGGCGGCGCGGCCCGACGCCGCCGTGATGTGCTGCGACAGCCCGAACCTCGGCCTGGTGGTGCCGACCATGTCGCTCGGCGGCCACGGCACGGCGAACATGACGGGCAACCTGGACCCGGCCGGCATGGCGCTGCTGTCGAAGCCCTGGGCGGACCCGGCGCAATCCGAGGTGTTCCGCGAGACCTATCTGCGCCTGCTGCCGCTGCTGCACTTCACCTACAGCGCGATCAACCCGGTCGCGGTGAAGTCGCTGATGAAGGCGGTCGGGCTGCCGGCCGGCGATCTGCGGCGGCCCCTGTCGGGGCTGAAGCCGGACCATCTGGCGAAGGGCGTGCAGATCGTGCGCGACCTGGGGCTGGATGCGCGCTACGGGTGGCGGCTGCCGCAGGCGCTGGCACTGGCGGCGGAGTGAGGGTCGCCCGGGAGGGGCTCTGGGCGCGGCAGCGCCGCGCCCCCGATACCCACCCCGCCAAGGGCCGAAAGGCCCTTGGAACCCGGGTGTTGGACGCGCCTAGCCGACCAGCACCAGGTCGGCCGTGGCGGGGGACAGCGGCGTGTTCAGCTGGGCCACCACGTCGGGCACGCCGTTGAGGTCGGCATCCAGCGACCAGACCGTGCCGGTCGCGTCCAGGGCCGACCGCCCAGGCGCCTGCAAGGCGCCCGGCGCCACCTCGCCCGGCTCGCCGGAGGCCCGCCAGGCCGCCACCACGCCATCGGACGTCGCATCCGATAGCGCGGCGAAGCCGCCGATCTCGGCCGGCGCGCCGGCGACGCCCTGGGCGAACAGCGTGTCGCTCGCCAGCACCTGCAGCAGCGAGACGGCGTTCACATGCGCCTCCGCCGCGTTCAGCGCCACCGGATTGCCGGCCGCGTCCACCGTCGGCAGCGTCAGCGTCGCGCCGATATGGCTGCCGATGCGGCTGATCAGGTCGCCGTCGCTGCGCAGGTTCAGCGCCTCGATCAGCCCCAGCGCCGCCGGGTCCAGCGCGCCGCCATTGATCGCCTCCGCCGCGTCCCGCCCGCCCAGCGGATCGACCGTCACCAGCCACACCGCGCCCGTCGCGAAGGGCAGGCCGGACGCCACCAGCCCCTCCGCCGCCTCATGGGCCGCGACCTGCGCCACCGCGCCGCCGAGGCTCGGGCCGGCGAAATACAGTTCGCGCCCTTCCAGCACCGCCGCCGCCGTGGCGTCGGCGATCATCTCCGCGAAGGCACCCGACTCGACCTGCAGCCGCCCGAGGGTAGCGGCGGAGACCGCGTCCGCGGCGGAGCCGACCTGCAACCCGTCCACGACGAAGACATCCGCCCGCCCGACCTCCGGCACCAGCCGATAGGCGAGGAAGCCGCTTTCGGGGTCGGCATAGCGATCGGCCGGGCGATACACGCCATCCGCGATGGCGATGGACGCCACATTGTCCGGCCCCAGAGTCTCGATGATGCGCGCCAGCACCGACAGCCGCGCGCCCATCGCCGCCTCGGCGCGCGTGATGTCGGCGCTGCCGGTCGGCACCTCGCCTGTCGCGTCGGGCGCGGTGAAGTCGGCGCCGAACAGCGCCGACAGCTCCTCCAGCCTACCGATGTTCAGCTCGCGCGGGTCGAGGTCGCCGACGCGCTCCAGCGCCGCATCGAGGCCACCCTCCGGCGCGACGTCCTCGCGCAGCCGGTCCTCGAGCGCCGGCAACCCGGCCGTCAGCCGCCCGATGGTGTCGTTGGCATCCGTCGCCGCGCGGTCGATGGCGGCGCGCGCATCGTCCTCCATCCCGGGCAATTCTTCCCCCACCCGTGCGAGCCCGTCACCCACCGCGGCAAAGGCATCTTCTACGGCCGGGCGCAGCCGCGCCTCGAGATCGGCCAGGCTGCTGCGGAAGTTGGAAAACGGCATCGCGACGGCATCTCCTGCTGTGAGGCCCGTCCAAACGCCGGCCGGCGGCTTGGTCTCCGCCACGAGGTCGTGATTCCGCCTGCGACCCGTTCCAGGCCCGCCGCGCTGCAACCGAGGCGCCACGCAACCGTGCTGGACGTCCCGGGCCCTCCGGGTGTAGGGCGGGCCGCCAAGGTCGCGTTCCCCGAGAGGTTCCCGCCATGGCGCCCCCCGAAGCCCCCACCGCCGATGCCCTGACGAGGCCGGAGGGCGCGCGCCCCGCCGCGCGCTTCGAGGAGGCCTTCGCCTTCGACGACGTGCTGCTGGTGCCCGCCTATTCCACCGTGCTTCCCGGCCAGACCGACACGCGCACCCGCCTGACGCGGGAGATCGCGCTGCACATCCCCCTCGTCTCCGCCGCGATGGACACCGTCACCGAAGCCCCCATGGCCATCGCCATGGCACAGGCCGGGGGGATCGGCGTGATCCACAAGAACCTCTCGCCCGAGGACCAGGCCGCCCAGGTCCGCCAGGTGAAGAAGTTCGAGAGCGGCATGGTGGTGAACCCGCTGACCATCCACCCCGACCAGACGCTGGCCGAGGTCCGCGCGCTGCAGGACCAGCACCGCATCAGCGGCATCCCGGTGGTGGAACGCGGCTCCGGCCGCCTGGTCGGCATCGTCACCAACCGCGACGTGCGATTCGCGACCGACCCGAACCTGCGCGTCTACGAACTGATGACGCGTGAGAACCTGGTCACCGTGAAGGAAGGCGTGACGCCGGACCAGGCGCGGTCCCTGCTGCACAAGCACCGGATCGAGAAGCTGCTGGTGGTGGACGATGCCGGCCGCTGCGTCGGCCTCGTCACCGTCAAGGACATGGAGAAGTCGCAGGCCAACCCGAACGCCGTGAAGGACGCGATGGGCCGCCTGCGCGTGGCGGCGGCCACCGGCGTCGGCGACGATGGCTTCCGCCGCGCCGAGCTGCTGATCGCGGCCGAGGTCGACGTCGTCGTCGTGGACACCGCGCATGGCCATTCCGGCGGGGTGCTGGCGGCGATCGAGCGCATCAAGCGCCTGTCCAACTCCGTCCAGGTCGTCGCCGGCAACATCGCCACCCCCGAAGGCGCGCTGGCGCTGATCGAGGCCGGGGCGGACGCCGTGAAGATCGGCATCGGCCCGGGCAGCATCTGCACCACCCGCATCGTCGCCGGCGTCGGCGTGCCGCAACTCACCGCCGTGATGGAATGCGCCGCCGCCGCCCGCCAGCACGGCGTGCCCGCCATCGCGGATGGCGGCATCCGCACCTCGGGCGACGTCGCCAAGGCGATCGCCGCCGGCGCCGATTGCGTGATGATGGGCAGCGTCTTCGCCGGCACGGACGAGGCGCCAGGCGAGGTCTTCCTCTACCAGGGCCGGTCCTACAAGTCGTACCGCGGCATGGGCTCGCTCGGCGCCATGGCCCGCGGCTCCGCCGACCGCTACTTCCAGGCCGAGGTCGCGGACAAGCTGAAACTCGTCCCCGAAGGCGTCGAAGGCCGCGTCGGCTACAAGGGCCCGGTCTCCCCGGTGGTGCACCAGATGGTCGGCGGCCTGCGCGCCGCCATGGGCTACACCGGCAGCGCCACCATCGCCGACATGCAGCGCAACGCCCGCTTCCGCCGCATCACCAACGCCGGCCTGCGCGAAAGCCACGTCCACGACGTCGCCATCACCCGCGAAGCCCCGAACTACCGCATGGAAGGCTAGCCACCCCCGTCCCCCTGGCCGCAGCGCGCATCGCGTCCTAGGCTCTGCGAGGTCCGGTTCTGCGCTGGCGGTCTCCGGGAGGGCTCTGCCCTCCCGGACCCTCCCGCCGGGGACCGTGGCGGTCCCCGGACCCCAGCCCTCGGTTTTGTCGCTGGTTGGGGCGGGGGCCTCACGCGCGCGCCATCGCCACGCGCACGCCAGGCCCCCTCCCCAACCAGCGACCAACTGATGACGGGTCCAGGGGCGTCACGCCCCTGGTGGGTGGGGTCTGGGGAGGGCAAAGCCCTCCCCAGGGGCCGACAGCACCGAACCAGGACGTTGCACAGCCAAGAGGCCGGCGATGCGTGTTGCAGTCCTTGGGGGTGGGAATGGCGGCTTCGCCGCGGCGGCGGATTTCGTCGAGGCGGGGCATGAGGTGCGTCTGTGGCGCACTGATGCGGCCGAGGCGGCGCGGCAGCGCGCGGCGGGTGGTGCGATCCGGCTGAAGGATTCGCGCGGCGAGCGGGGGGTGGTGCCGGCGCTGGTGACGGCCGACGTGGCGGAGGCGGTGTCGGGGGCGGAGCTGGTCTTCGCGCCGGCGCCGGCGACGACGCATGAGGCATTGGCGCCGCGCCTGGCGCCGCTGCTGCAGGACGGGCAGGTGGTCTTCCTCGCCCCCGGCACGCTGGGGACGGTGCTGCTGGCGCAGGCGCTGCACCGGCATCGGCCGGGCGCGCGCGTGGCCTTCGCGGAGACGGGCACGCTGCCCTGGCTGGCGCGCAAGCATGGGCCGGACAGTGTCGCGATCACGGTGCGGGCGAAGCATCTGCCGGTGGGCGTCTTCCCGCTGGCGCTGGCCGATCACGCGCAGGCGGTGATCGCGCGCGCCTTCCCGGGGGTGACGCGGCCCTGTGGCGATGCGCTGTCGGGTGCCTTGATGAATGCGGGCCCGATCATCCATCCGCCGCTGATCACGATGAATGCCGGTCCGCTCGAGCATTTCGAGAAGTGGGACATCCACAAGGAGGGCACGCAGCCTTCGACGCGCCGCGTGACGGATGCGCTGGATGCCGAGCGCATCGCGATCCGCGAGGCGCTGGGCTATGGCGCGCCGCATTTCCCCTTGGCCGATCACTACGCGAAGGAAGGTGCCGAGTGGATGTATGGCCGCGGCAGCCATGACCGGCTGACCGACAGCGGCGACTGGCGCGAACGCATCGTGCTGACCGGGCACCGCTACATGCGGGAGGATGTGCGGCTGGGCCTGTCGCTGCTCTGCGATGCCGGGCGGGTGGCCGGCGTCGCGACGCCGCTGGCCGCGGCGTTCCTCGCGATCGGCGGCGCAATCTGCGGCGAGGCGTTCTGGGGGGCGCGCACGCTCGGAAGCTGTGGCCTTCCGGCGGATGCGGCGGCGCGGGCGAAGGTGCTGGCGCATGGCTTCTGACGCGCGGGTCCCGGTCGCCTGCCTCGGCGCCGGGCGGATGGGGCGGGGCATCGCGGTGCAGTTCGCCTATGCGGGGCATGAGGTCGCGCTGTTCGACCTGAAGCCTCGCGCGGCGGAAGACTTCGCCCGGCTGGCCGCGTCGGCGCTGGAGGAGGTGCGCGCCACGCTCGGCATGCTCGCCGGCCTCGGCCTGTTCGACCCCGCGCATGTCGCCGCGATCGCCGCGCGCGTCGGCGTCCGCCCGGCGGCGGAGGCCGCGGCGCTGTCCGGCTACCCGATGGTCTTCGAAGGCGTCCCGGAGATCCCCGACCTGAAGCGCGCCGCGCTGGCCGAGGCGGCGTCGCACATGGCGCCCGGTGCGATCCTCGCCTCCACCACCTCGACCATCATGGTGGACGATCTGTCGCCCGCGGTGCCGGACCCGTCGCGCTTCCTGAACATCCACTGGCTGAACCCGGCCTACCTGGTCCCGCTGGTGGAAGTCTCGCCGGGCCGCGCCACCGACGAAGCGGTCACCGCCCGCGCGATGGCGCTGCTGGAAAGCGTCGGCAAGGTGCCGGTGCGCATGGCCGCCAGCCCCGGCTTCATCGTCCCGCGCATCCAGGCGCTGGCGATGAACGAAGCCGCGCGCCTGGTCGAGGAAGGTGTCGCGACCGCGGCCGACGTGGACAAGGCGCTGCGCTACGGCTTCGGCTTCCGCTTCGGCGTGCTCGGCATGCTGGAATTCATTGACTGGGGCGGCGCCGACATCCTGCACCATGCCAGCGCCTACCTGGAATCCGCCCTCGGCGATGCGCGCTACCGGGCGCCCGCCATCGTCGGCCGGCACATGGCGGAGGGCAGGCTCGGCATGGGCAGCGGCAGCGGCTTCCTGCCCTGGGCGGAGATGGACGTCGCCGCCCACAAGCGCGGCCGCTTGGCCGAGATGATCGCCCGCCTGCGGCAGGAGGGGCTGGCGCGCCCGCCCGTTCTGCCGACAGACTGAGCCCGACCGAACCGGAGGGAGACCGGACCATGATCGCGCGCCGCGCCCTGCTCGCCACGCCGCTCGCCCTGGCCGCCCTGCCGGCCGCCGCGCAGCCCGCCTGGCCGGACCGGCCGACGCGCTGGATGGTGGCCTATGGCGCGGGCGGCGCCTCCGACCTCTTCGCCCGCATGATGGGCCGCGCGCTGACGGCTTCCGGCGGCCCCGGCATCGTGGTGGAGAACCGGCCCTCCGGCGGCGGCATCGTCGCGACGGAAGCCGTGCTGTCCGGCCCCGCCGATGGCAGCAACGTGCTGCACGTGGACAACGGGATGATGGTCTACAACCCGGCGCTCTACGCGCGCCTGCCCTTCGACCCGGACCGCGACCTGGTCATGGCCGGCTTCATCGCGCGCTTCCCCTTCTTCGTGCTGACCCGCCCCGAAAGCCCGCTGACCACCTTCGAGCTGCTGCGCGAAGCCGGCCAGCGCCAGCCCATCACCTATGCGACGCCCGCCGTGGCCAGCCCGCACCACATGGCGATGGAGCTGCTGCGCCTGCGCGCCGGCTTCCAGGCGACCCATGTGCCCTATCGCGGCATGCCCGCCGTGCTGCAGGACCTGATCGCCGGCCGCGTCGATTGCGCGATCGCCGACGTCACCAACGCGACGCCGCTGCTGACCACCGGCCGCGCCCGCGCGCTGGTCACCTTCGGCGCCCGCCGTGCCGCGGCGCAGCCCGAGGTGCGCACCGCGCAGGAAGCCGGCGTGCCCGATTGCGTCGCCGATGGCTGGCAGGGTGTGGCGCTGCCGCGCGCCGCCGCGCCCGACTTGCTGGAAAGGGTCAACGCCGCCGTGCGCGCCGCCATGGCCTCGGCCGAGGTGCAGCGCCAGCTCGGCACCACCGGCGCCGAGACCGAGCCGCTGACCGTCGCGCAATGCGCCGATCTGATCCGCCGGGAAGCCACGCTGTGGCGCCCGCTGATCCGCGACCTCGGCATCCGCCTGGACGGCTGAGCGCCGCGGCGGCGCCTTCGCAGGACGCGCCCGACGGGCACGCGGCCCGGGGTGCTCAGGGGCGGGAGGGTTCCTGCGTCCCCCCGGCCGCTGCCGTGGGGGAGGGGTCCGGCCACGGGCCGCCGCGCATCGCGCGCAGCAGCGCCTCCGGCATGGCCGGCGCGAAGGGCATCCAGGCGCGCAGCATCGCCTCGGGCGCCGTCGCGGCGGCGGCGTCGGCGAGCCGGGCGCGCATCTGCTCCAGCATCGCCTCGTGCAGCGGCGTCACGTCCGGCAGGCCGAGGAAGCGCCGGGCTTCCTCGGGCGTGCACTCGACCTCGATGGTGAACTTCATGCCGGGCCCCTCCGGCCTCGGCAACGGTGGTGGGCGGGCGGGGTTGCCGCGGCGCCACGCCTTGGCGCGCGGCCCGTCGTGGCGCCAAGCGGCGAGGGGCTGCGGCGCCGTGTGCGGGGCCGCGCGGCGCGTGATGGCCGCCGCGCCGCCCCGCAGGTCACAGGCTCAGTGGCCCGGCGCGGCCGCCGCGTCCTGCCGGCCCCGTCCCGCCAGCGTGGCCGCGAACCCGGCCTCGCCCGGCGCGGCGCGCAGCAGATCCGACAGCGAGACGATGCCGACCACCCGCCCGTCGCGGTCCAGCACCGGCAGGCGTCCCTGCCCGGACTCGCGCATCGTCTCGGCGGCGGCCTCCGCATCCGCGTCCTCGAGGACGTGGTGCATGCCGGGGCTCATCGCCTCGCGCACCCGGGTCTGCGCCGCGTCCCGGCCCTCGGCCAGCACGCGCACCGCCAGGTCGCGCTCGGTCAGCATGCCGATCAGGCGCCCGTTCTCGACCACCGGCAGCACGCCGGCCTCCTCCTCCGCCATCAGCTTCGCGCCCTGCTGGACGGTCTCCTCCGGGCCGATCACCCGCACATCGCGCGTCATCGCCTCGGCCACGCGCGCGGCATGGCGGGATCCTTCGCCCTCGCCGGCCTGGCGCTGCCGCTCCAGCTGCTCCTCCAGCGGGCGCAGCGCATCGTCGGCGGTGCGGCGCGCCGCGCGCAGCACGGTGGCGCCGCCATCCATCAGCGTGTGGAGGTAGTCGCGCAGGAAGGCGCCCTGCATCTCCATCACGGAGCCGGGATTGGCGCGGCGGAACATCTCCTGCGTCAGGCGCATGTTCGTGCGCATCATGCCGGTGACGAGGCGGCCCATCGCCTCCTGCATCTCATGCATACCGCCGCCGGCGGAGCGCGGCATCTGCATCAGGCGGGAGAGGTCCTGCGCCATCTGGCGCAGCGCCTCGCCGGAGCGCCCGGCGGAGCCTTCCAGCTCCTTCGCGATCTCCTGCGTGCCGCGCCGGCCTTCGCGCGCGACGCGGGCGGTCGCCTCGCGCATCGCCTCGGCCGTCGCGACGCCGGTGCGGCGGAACGCCTCGGCGCCGGCGCGCGTCGCCTCGGATTGCAGCCGGGCGGCGGCCCGACCGGTGCGGTTGGTGGCCTCCGCCGTGGCGTCGGCGCCCTCGCGCAATGCCGAGGCACCGGCCTGCGCGACGTCCTGCCGGGCGCCGCGGCCCATGTCCCGGGCGACGCGGGCGCCGTCCTCGAGGTTGCGGGCCGCATCCTGCTGCAGGCCGCCGATCGCATCCTGTGCGGTGCGCGCGGCCTCCTGCATGTTGCGCCCGGCCGCCTGCTGGCCGTTGCGCATCGCGTCCTGCGCGTTGCGCCCGGCGTCCTGCGCGTTGCGCCCGGCGTCCTGCGCGGCGCGACCGGCGTCCTGCTGCCCGGCGCGCATCGCATCCTGCGCGTTGCGCCCGGCATCCTGCGCGGCGCGCCCCGCTTCCTGCTGGCCGCCGCGCATCGCGTCCTGTGCGCTGCGCCCGGCCTCCTGCGCCGCGCCCCGCATCGAATCCTGTGCGCTGCGCCCGGCGTCCTGCGCCGCGCCGCGCATCGCATCCTGCGTGTTGCGCCCGGCATCCTGCGCCGCGCGCCCCGCCTCCTGCGCCGTCGCGCGCGCATTGTCCTGCTGCGTCACGCCCGGCTGGGCGCCGCGCGTCCCGCGGTCGCGCCCGGCCTCGTTCGCGCCGGGCGTGGTGTCGGTCTGCTTGTTGTCGGCCATTCGCTGGTCCCCTTGTCGTGCTGGTCGCGCCGCGCCCCGGTGGGACATGGCGCCCCGCCGCGCGGCCCAGGTGGGCGGCACGGCGTGGATGACAGGCCAACGGAGGACCGGGGGCAGGGTTTCTCGCAGTTGCGAGATGACCTCACTTCTTCACAGGGGCGGCAACCGGGCCGGTTTCGCGATGACAGCCCGCGCCGGCGCCGGGCCGATGCGGCGGCGCGGCCCTGGGCACGGCGGCGCCGCCGGCGCCCGGGGCCGCGCCGCCCCGGCGCCGCGATGCCCGCCGGCCTCGCGGGGCGCCGGCCGGCACGGCCCGGTCTGCCCGGGCAGCCATCCGCGCGCCGGTCAGGCCAGCGCCACCTCGAACCCCTTGGCGGTCGCGGGGCGGGCCATCATGCGCGCATACCAGGCGCCGACATTCGGCAGGTCGTCGAAGGGCACCTGGTGGCGCTCATGCCGCCAGGCCCAGCCGAGGATGGCGAAGTCCGCGATGCTCGGCTCGCCTTCCGTCGCCACGAAGTCCCGCCCCGCCAGGCGCTTGTCGAGCACGCCGTAGAGCCGCTTCGTCTCCGTGTGATAGCGCTTGAAGCCATACTCCTTCGCCGGCCCGTCGGGCTGCGTCAGGAAATGGTGCACCTGGCCGGGCATCGGGCCGAAGCCGCCCATCTGCCACATCAGCCATTCCGTCACGGCGACGCGCCCGCGCGCATCGGCGGGCAGGAAGCGCCCGGTCTTCCCCGCCAGGTAGAGCAGGATGGCGCCGCTCTCGAAGACGCTGATCGGCTGCCCGTCCGGGCCGTCCGGGTCCACGATCGCCGGGATGCGGTTGTTGGGCGAGATCGCCAGGAAGGCGGGCTCGAATTGCTGGCCCTTGGTGATGTCCACCACATACACACGGTAGGGCAGGCCCATCTCCTCCAGCGCCACGGTGATCTTGCGGCCATTGGGCGTGTTGTAGCTGTAGAGGTCGATCATCGATCCTGGGTCCTCTCTCCGCGGTCGGCAGGGTTGATCCCACGAAGCGCCAGGCCGGCCAAGCCGGGCAGGGGGCCGGCCGCGGGGATCACTTGACCGAGGGCCGCCCGGCTTGCGACGAAGGGGGGTGGCCGAGCCTGTCATCCTGCGCGGCGGGGACGACGATACGCTCTGGGCGGTGATTGCCACCGCCGGGAAGCGCAGCAGCGTCGCGAACGTCTATCGCAGCCGCGCCGATGCGCTGGACGACAGCGCCTGGCGGGCGCAGCAGGTGCGGGCCTATGAGGATTTCCTGCGCCGGTCGCGCCAGCCGGTGCCGCACTATTCCGTCGCGCCGATCCGCCGCGCCGACCTGCCCAAGAAATGGAGCCCGCTGCCGGCTCTGGGGTTCCTGCGCGGGCAGTTAATCTAGCAGGCTGCGGAAATTTGCCGGCTGAAGAAGGCAGCGGGAGGGCGCTGCCCTCCCGCACCCACCCGCCAGGAAGCTGAGTTTCCTGGACCTTCCTGAAGTTTATGAGATATATCAATAACTAAGGGGAGATGCAGGAACATCAGGTTCCTGCCGGGGTTCTCGAGGGGCGGAGCCCCTCGACCTTTCCCTTTGCTTCCCGAGGCGAATTTCCGCAGCCTGCTAGAGCGTGATCGCCGAAGGGCGGTACGCCCGAAAGCGCGAATCACGCGGCAAACCAATGGTCCAGCGAACGAACAGGACAAGACCAAAGGGGCGTCGCCCCTCCGAGCTGCCCCACCAGGCGGCACGTGTCTGCTCGACCTCGTCAATCGTGCTGCGGCGGTGGGTCGCGGTCGGCCGGGGCGCGGAAGCCGGTGGCGACCACGTAGAGCTCGGAACTGTCCTTGCGGCTCGCCGGCGGCTTGGCGTGGCGCACCGTGGCGAAGTCGCGCTTCAGCGCGGCCAGGAAGTCGCGCTCCGCGCCGCCCTGGAACACCTTCGCCACGAAGGCCCCGCCCGGGGCCAGCACGCGCTGGGCGAAGTGCAGGGCGAGCTCCGCCAGCGCCATGATGCGCAGGTGGTCGGTCGCGGCATGGCCCGTGGTGTTCGGCGCCATGTCGCTCAGCACCAGGTCCGCCCGGCCGCCGAGGGCGGCTTCCACCCGCGCTTCCGCCGCCGGGTCCTGGAAGTCGCCCTGCAGCACGATGGCGCCGGCCAGCGCGTCCATCGGCAGCAGGTCGAGCGCGACGACGCGCCCGCGATCGCCCGCCTTCTGCACCGCCAGTTGCGTCCAGCCGCCCGGCGCGGCGCCGAGGTCCACCACCCGCGTGCCGGGCTTCAGCAGGTGGAACTTCTCGTCCAGCTCCAGCAGCTTGAAGGCGGCGCGGCTGCGGAAGCCGCGCGCCCTGGCGGCCGCCACATAGGGATCGTTCAGCTGGCGCTCCAGCCAGCGCTGGCTCTGCGGGCTGCGGCCCTTGGCGGTGCGCAGGCGCGATGCCAGCGGCCGCCCGCTGCTCGGGGGTTTCGTCATGCGGGGCGGATATGCGCCCTCAGGCGTGGCCGTGCCAGTGCGGGAAGGGGCGGGGGGCGTTGCGCCGCGGCCCGGCGCGGTCGGCGCGGATCAGCCGCAGCAGGATCCCCTCCCGCAACCCGCGATCCGCGACGGTCAGGCGCGGGACCGGCCAGACCTCCCGGATGGCGGCGAAGACGGCGCAGCCGGGCAGCACGAACTCGACGCGGTCCGGGCCCACGCAGGGATGCGCCGCCAGCCCCTCGCGCCCCAGCGCGAAGAGGTCGCCCAGCGCACGGTCCGCCATCTCCATGTCCAGCGTCTGGCCATCGACCAGCGGGCGGCGGTAGCGCGGCAGCGCCATCGCCACGCCCGCCAGGGTGGTCACGGTGCCGGAGGTGCCCATCAGCCGCACCCCGCCCGCCCGGATCTCCTGCCCGATGCAATGCACCGCGTCGAAGCCGTGCAGCCGTTCCGCCACTTCCTCCACCACCGCGCGGAAGCCGGCTTCGGTGAAGCAGGACGGGCCGCAGCGCTCGGAGAGCGTGACGACGCCGACGGGGACGGAGATGTAGCCGATCAGCTCCGGCGGGCGCGGGCCGGGATGGACCCGCACCCATGCGATCTCGGTGGAGCCGCCGCCGATGTCGAACAGCAGCACGCGCCGGTCGTGCCGGTCCAGCAGGGGCGCGCAGGATTCCATGGCGAGTTCCGCTTCCTCGCGCGGGGAGATGACGCGGAGCCGCAGGCCGGTCTCGGCTTCCACCCGGGCGAGGAAGGCCGGGCCGTTGGCGGCGCGCCGGCAGGCCTCGGTCGCCACGGCCTGCAGCGCCCGGACGGGGCGGCGACCGAGCTTCTCCACGCAGCTGCGCAACGCGCCGAGGGCGCGGTCCATCGCGGCATCGGAGAGTCGCCCCGTGCCGGCCAGGCCCTCGCCCAGGCGGACGATGCGGCTGAAACTGTCCAGCACCCGGAAGCCGCCCGGGGTGGGCGCGGCGACCAGCAGCCGGCAATTGTTGGTGCCGAGATCGAGCGCCGCGAAGGCGCAGCTGCGCGCCGGCCCCTGGGGGAGGGCCGCAGCCGCCGGCGCATCGCACGGGTCGGGTCCCGGCAGGCCGGGGGTTGCGGGGAGGGCGTCGTCTGGCATCGGTGTCCGCGGGTGAGCCGGACGGAAATGGGATCGGCCGGGCCTTGGGTGAATGGCCATGATCCGGCGCGGGGGGCGCGGGGGCAAGGCATTTTGCGGGCCGCGCCATCGCGCGGGGAGGTTGCCCGCCCAGGCTCCGCATGGTAGCAGGCCCGCCCGCGGCGAAAACGGCGCGGCCACCGGTCGGTGGGGGATAGTTTAACGGTAGAACTCCCGACTCTGACTCGGGCAGTCTTGGTTCGAATCCAGGTCCCCCAGCCACCTCCCGCCAAGGCGCGACGCGTCGGCGCCGCGCCTCCGCGGCAGGATCGCCCGGCAGGCTCAGCGCTTCCGCCTCGCCGGGCTCACCGGCGCCCCGCCGCTGCGCAGCGCGACCGCCGGCCGGCGCCTTGCCGGACGGTGGCGGCCCGCTTCCCTCACGCCGCCAGCGCCGGCGCGGCGGGGAAGTCGACCTCGGTGCCGAAGGTCTCGTTGACGTAGTTGGTCAGCGTGTTCAGCGCGACATGCAGCACGATCTCGACCAGCTGCGCATCCGTCAGCCCGGCGGCGCGGGCGGCGGCCAGGTCCGCTTCCGTCGCATGGCCCCGCGTCTCGACCACCTGCACGGCGAAGCGCAGCGCGGCGTCGGCCTTCGCGTCGGCGGAACGGCCACCGCGCGCCGCCGCGATCTCCGCCTCGTCGAGCTTCGCGAGGTTGCGGCCGATGTAGCTGTGGGCGGCAAGGCAGTAGCCGCAGCCGTTGCGCTCGGCGACCGCCAGCGCGATGCGTTCCCGCGTCCGCGCATCGAGGCTGCCCTTCGACAGCGCGCCGTTCAGCGCGAGGTAGCCCTCGAGCGCGGCGGGCGAGGTGGCGACCAGGCGGAACAGGTTCGGCACGCTGCCGAGGCTGCGCTGCGCGGCGGCGAGCAGCGGGCGGGCGGCCTCGGGCGCGTCGTCGATGGTGGCGGGGGTGGGGATGCGTGACATGGTGGCGTCCGTCCTGTGATGCGGCGGGCGGGCTGCCCGTCCGGTTGCCTTCATGTGCGCAGGGTGCGGCGTTGCGGAACGGCGGGCACCGGCAAGACAATGTTGCGCGGCGCGCAACGGCGCGGGCCGTAACGGGGCGGCGGGCATGACCGATCGGCTGCAGGCGATGGAGGTCTTCGTGGCGGTGGCGGAGGCCGGCGGCTTCGCCCGCGCCGCGGCGCGGCTGCACCTGTCGCCGCCCGCGGTCACCCGCGCGGTGGCGGGGCTGGAGGAGCGGCTCGGCGTCAGGCTGCTGAACCGCACCACGCGCAGCGTGCAGCCGACCGAGGCGGGGCTGCGCTTCCTGGACAGCGCGCGCGCCGTGCTGGCGCAGCTGGACGCGGCGGAACGCGAGGCGGCGGGCGAGATGGCGATGCCGGCGGGGCAGCTGACGGTCAGCTCCTCCGTCTCCTTCGGGCGGCATGCGGTGGCGCCGCTGGTCGCCGAGTTCCTGGCCGCGCATCCGCGCGTCTCCGTCACGCTGCTGATGCTCGACCGCATGGTGAACCTGGTCGATGAGGGCGTGGACATCGCCGTGCGCATCGGCGACCTGCCCGATTCCACGCTGGTCGCCCGCCAGGTCGGGCGGGTGCAGCGGCTGCTGGTGGCGAGCCCCGCCTACCTGGCGCGGCGCGGCACGCCGCGGGCGCCGGCGGAGCTGCGCCTGCACGACATCATCGGCTTCACCGGGCTGATGCCGAACCGCGAATGGCGGCATGTGTGGGAGGGCCGGCCGGCGACGCTGCGCCTGGCGCCGCGCTTCGAGCTGAACGACCCCGCCGCGTCGCTGGCGGCCGCCGAGGCCGGGCACGGCATCACGCTGACGCTCTGCTACATGGCGGCGGGCGCGATCAACGCCGGGCGGCTGGTGCCGGTGCTGGCCGAGGCGGCGCCGCCGCATGTGCCGGTGCAGCTTGTGCATCCGCAGGCGCGGCTGGTGGCGCCCAAGGTGCGGGCCTTCATGGAACTGGCGGCGCGCCGTCTGCGGGAGAGGCTGGCCGGCGACCTGGCGATCCATGCCTCGGCGCTGCCGCCGTTGCGCGCCGCGGAAGAATGAGTTGCCGACGCCGCGCATTCCGCCCCGGCTGGGACGGGGCAAGATGACCGCCACGGCGTCGGCCCCATCGCCGCCGACGAGGAGCACCACGCCATGACCGAAGAGACCCGCCCGCCGCTGCCGCCCTTCACGCGGGAGACCGCGATCCGGAAGGTGCGCGCGGCCGAGGATGCCTGGAACACGCGCGACCCGGAGCGCGTCGCGCGCGCCTATACGGAAGACAGCCGCTGGCGGAACCGCGCGGAATTCCCGGCGGGGCGCGGGCAGATCCGCGACTTCCTGGTCCGCAAATGGGCGCGCGAGCTGGACTACCGCCTGGTGAAGGAGCTCTGGGCCTTCGCCGGCGACCGCATCGCCGTGCGCTTCGCCTATGAATGGCGCGACGACAGCGGCCAGTGGTTCCGCAGCTACGGCAACGAGAACTGGGAATTCGACGCGCGCGGCCTGATGCGGCTGCGCTTCGCCTCGATCAACGACCTGCCGATCACGGAGGCGGAGCGGAAGTTCCGCTGGCCGGCCGGGCCGCGCCCGGCGGACCACCCCGGCCTGTCCGAGCTCGGCCTGTGAGGAGGACGGGATGGCACACGCCTTCGCGGAGATCGCCTTCACCCCGCGGGTGAAGGCCGAGCAGGAGAGGCTGGGCAGCCGCGGCGGCTATGCCCGCTTCGAGGCCGGGCCGGCGCATCACGACCGGCTGGGCCCCGACGAGGCGAGCTTCATCGGCGCGCGGGACAGCTTCTACATGGCGACGGTGGGCGAGACGGGCTGGCCCTATATCCAGCATCGCGGCGGGCCGCCGGGCTTCCTGCGGGTGCTGGACGAGCGGACCCTCGGCTTCGCGGATTTCCGGGGCAACCGGCAATACGTCTCGCTCGGCAACCTGGCGGGCGAGGACCGGGCGGCCTTCTTCCTGATGGACTACGCCAACCGCACGCGGCTGAAGCTGCTCGGGCGGGTGCGGGCGACGGAGGACCGCGCGGTGCTGGCGAGGCTGGCGCCGCCCGGCTACCCGGCGAAGGTGGAGCGCGGCTTCCTGGTGGAGGTGGCGGGCTTCGACTGGAACTGCCCGCAGCACATCACGCCGCGCTTCGCGCTGGGCGAGGTGGAGGCGGCGGTGCAGCCGCTGCGGGCGCGGATCGCGGAGCTGGAGGCGCGGCTGCGGGCTTCCGGCGGGTGAGGCCGCAGGGGGGCGTGGCGGGGCGCGGTCCGGGGGTGACGGCGGGGGCCTTCGGGGCGCGGCCGGGCGGCGGTTCGTAAATAAAGTGACTGTGTCACATTGGCGGTAAGCCGTTTTTGGCACTTTATCACGGCCTTCGCAGGCCATCCCGGCGGGCGCCGCGGGCAGTTTCGGGGCCTCGGCCAGGCGGCTTGTAAAGAAAGCGACGCATCGGCCCCCGTCATCGGCGCCGCGGGCCGGCCCGGCGATGCCGTGGTCCGGCGGAACGTCGGATGGACGGGTTCAAGGAGCGACGCGGTGCCGGAAGGACGCCCGCGTGTTGCTATCTTGTTCCTGTATCGCGCCGCCGTCCAGCGAAAACCGCGCCGCCGCTGCGGCCGCGGCGTCGCCGCCCGGCCATCGCCGGGGCGCGGGTCCGGCCCGGCACCGCGCGCCCCCGCACCCCGGGATCCAAGGGCCTTCCGGCCCTTGGCGGGGAGGGCATCGGGAGGGGCGGCGCCCCTCCCGGGCCATCAGCCGCACCCCCGCCCGGTCACCGCCCCGCCTTCTGGATGTTCCACATCACGATGATCCCCGGCATGCCCAGCACGCCCGACAGGCGCGGGCTG
Source organism: Acetobacteraceae bacterium (assembly GCA_027487675.1). GTDB lineage: Bacteria > Pseudomonadota > Alphaproteobacteria > Acetobacterales > Acetobacteraceae > Falsiroseomonas. Next base: position 29,009 of record JAIYDD010000111.1, read on the forward strand.
TAGGCCACCGGCAGGAACCACTGGCCGAAGGGGACATAGGGCACCACGCGATAGGCGCTCTCGTGCAGGCGTTCAAGGATCTGCCGGCGTTCCGCCTCGCTCGCGGCGTAGGGGAAGGCGTCGATCAGCGCCTGGTGCTCGGCGTCGCAGGGCCAGCCCGGCCAGGCGCGTTCGCAGCTGGCCTGCATCGGCACGTTGCCCACCGGGTCCGACGCGCCGAGGCCGTTCCAGAAGGTCAGGCCGAAATGCCAGCCGCCCTCGCTGGGCGGGCGGCGGTTCGGGCGGCGGGTCGCCATGGTGGCGAAGTCCATCGCCTGGACGTCCACGCGCATCCCCGCCTGCTGCAGCTGCTGCGCCAGCACCAGGGTGGCGGCGTGGATGAAGGGGTTGTCGGTCGGGTCCATCAGCACGATCGGGCGGCCGTCATAGCCGCTCTCCCGGATCAGCTGGCGGGCGCGTTCCATGTTGCGGCCGATGCCGGCGGGCACGCCGGCATTGCTCTCCTGCGGCGAGCCGCAGACGAAGAAGGCGTGGCACACCCGGTAGAGCTCGGGGTCGGGGAACATCGCCTGCAGGTATTCGTTCTGGTCGGCCAGGTAGAGCAGCGCCTGGCGCGCGCGCGGATCGTCGAAGGGCGGATGCAGGTGGTTCATCCGGATCATGCCCTGGAAGCCCAGCGTGTTGATCCGCTCGATCCGCACGCCGCGCCGGCGCAGCTGGGGCAGGAAGTCGACGCCCGGCGTCTCGACGAAATCCACCTCGTTCTGCATCAGCGCCAGCGCCGCGGTCTGGGCGTTGGCGATGTTCAGCCACTCGACGCGGTCCACATGCACCCGCTTGCCGCCGGCGGTGCCGGAGGCAGGCTCGGCGCGCGGGCGATACGCCTCGTTGCGGCGGTAGACGACGCGCGAGCCGGGGATCCAGCCCGGGCGGTCGAAGATGAAGGGCCCGCTGCCGGTGGTGTCCTGGATGTTGGTGAAGGGGTCGGTGGCCGCCACGCGCGCCGGCATGATGGCCGGCATGTTGCCGGCGGGTTTTGAGAGTGCGTCGAGCATCAGCGCGTAGGGGCGGCGCAGGCGCCAGGCGAAGCTGCGGCCGTCCGCCTCGGGGGCCAGGCTTTCGGTGATCGCCAGCAGCTGGCGGCCATGCGGGTCGCGCGCCGCCCAGCGGCGGAGGGATGCCACCACATCCTCCGGCGTCACCGGCGCGCCGTCATGGAAGGCGAGGCCCTCGCGCAGGGTGAAGCGCCAGCTCAGGCCGTCCGCGCTGCTCTCCCACCGCTCGACCATCTGCGGCTGCGGCCGCTGCTCGGCGTCGCGGCCGAAGAGCTGGTCGTAGACCATGTGCGCGTGGCTCTGCACGACGCCCGCGGTGGTGTTGATGGGGTCCAGCGTCTGCAGGTCGGCGTTCGGCACGACGCGCAGGATGCGCGTCTCCGGGATGTTCTGGGCCTGCGCGGCGCCGGCGGAGAGCAGCAGCGCCAGCGCGCCGGCCAGGGTGGCGTGCAGGGCGGCGCGGCGTGGTGATGGTCCCGGCATGTCTTGCGTGTCTCCCGTTGTTGCGGTGGCCTGGCCCCGTTGGGGGGGCGGTTCAGTCGAGGGTGATGCCTTCCGGCACCGCCATGCCGCGCCGCACGGCGGGGCGCTGGCCGATGCGGGCGAACCAGGCGGCGAGGGCCGGAAAGCCGGAAAGGTCCTGCTCCGCCCAATGCGCCTTGGCGATCCAGGGGAAGGCGGCGATGTCGGCGATGCCGTAGTCGGCGCCGCCGAGATGCGGCGCGCCCGCCAGCCTGGCATCGAGCGTCGCATAGACCCGCGCGACCAGCCCGACGCTGTGCCGCCGCGCGGCCTCGGGCTTCTCGGGTGCGAGGCCCGTCCAGTGATGCGCCTGGCCGGTGAAGGGGCCGAGCGAGGTCAGCGCCACCATCAGCCAGGACAGCGCCTCCGCGCGCGCCGGGCCGGCCGCCGGCAGGAAGCGGCCATGCGCCTCCGCCAGGTGCAGCAGGATGGCGCCGCTTTCGAAGACCGGCGGCGATCCCGGCTCCACCAGGATCGGCACCTTGCCATAGGGGTTCAGCGCCGTGACCCCGGGCGCGAATTGTTCGCGCGCGCGGATGTTCACCGGCCGGACCTCGTAGGGCAGGCCCAGCTCCTCCAGCAGGATCGACGCGCGGTGGGTGTTCGGCGTCGCCCAGCCATAGAGCAGCCGCCGGCCCTGGTCGGGCTGGCGACCCGGTTCAGCCGTGCCTGCCTCCTGGCCCTCCGGCCATCGGGGCGCCTCAGCCATGCGTGCCGCGGATCGGGTAGTTCATCTCCTGGATCCGCTTCACGCCGCGCGCGATGGCCGCAAGGTCCGGCCGCGCCCAGGGCGCGTTGGAGATGGCGACGACCTGCACGCGCCCGTCCGGGTTCACCAGGAACAGGCCGGGCTCGGCGAAGGGCCGGTCCGTCTCCTGCGCCGAGCGCGGGTCGGAGACATAGAGGCCGAGCGCCTGCATCTGCTCGACCGACAGGTCGTGCCCCACCGGGAAGGTCCAGCCGAATTCCGCGACATCGGCCGCCGCCTTCCCCGCCGGGTCGGCCGAGACCGCCATCACCTGCACGCCGGCTTCCGCGAAGGCCGGCGCCGCCGCCTCCAGCGTGCCGAGATAGGGCTTGCAGACCGGGCAGTGCCGGCCGCGATAGACGACCAGCAGGCGCCAGCCCTGCATGGCGGCCGGCGCGATCTCCCCGCCGCCGAGGCGGGGCACCGCGACGGCCGGGAAGGCGGCGCCGGCGGCGATCTTCTGGGTGTGGGACATGGGTGTGTTTCCTCCGCTGCGGTCAGGTTTTCGCAAGGCGTCCGCGCCGATCCCGGCCGCGGCGATCGGCGACGGCGTGCGGGCGGCGATGGCCGCTCACGCGTCGAAGGCGGGCGCGGCGCGGCCGGCCGCCGCGTAGCGGTCCAGCAGCCGCTCGCGCCAGGCGCGCACCGGGTCGGCATCCTCGAGCAGCTTCAGCGGGCTGACCGCCTTGGCCCACATGAAGCTGCCCAGCAGGATCAGGTCGGCGTAGTCCGGCGCCTCGCCGCCGAGGAAGGGCTGGGCGGCCACGATGGCGCGCAGCGGCTGCAGGCTGCGGCGGAACTCCGGCAGGCGCGCCTCGCGGTCGGCCGTCACCTCCTCCAGCCGGCGGCCGAAGCGTTTCTCCCGGCTCTCGACGAAATAGGCGCGCGCGGGCTCGTCCAGCAGGGCGGGGATGTCGGAGACGATCAGCCGCGCCATGCCGCCCTGCACCACCTGGTCGTTCCAGTTGGCGATCAGGCGGTAGGGGGCTGCGTTGCCGCCCATCAGGCTGGGCGCGTCGGGGTAGGCGGCGTCGAGGTGCAGCGCGATCGCCCAGGAATCGGCGACCACGGCATCGCCATCGACCAGCACCGGCACCTTGTCGTGGTCGGCGAAGGCGAGCCGGTCGGTCTCGGTGAAGCGCCAGGGCACGCTGTCGAAGGCCAGCCCCTTGTGGGCCAGCGCCATGCGGCTGCGCCAGCAATAGGGGCTGAAGACCCGCGCCGGGTCGGCGCCGCAGAGTTCGTAGAGAAGCCGCGCCATCGCTCAGTTCCCCTTCACGGTGGCCGCGGTCTGCCCGAACAGCAGCGCGGCCGAGGCGGCGGTGACGTTGGGCTGGGTGTTGATGCCGGCGGCCAGCGCATAGGCGCGTTCGGTTGCCGGCCGCGCCTTCACCGCGGCGAACCAGCGCGCCAGGTGGGGGAAATCCGCCATGTTCTGGCGCTGGCGCTCATGCGGGACGATCCAGGGATAGATCGCCATGTCGGCGATGCCGTAGTCCGGCCCCGCCACGAACTCCCGGTCCCCCAGCCGCTTGTCCAGCACGCCGTAGAGGCGGTTGGTCTCGTTGACGTAGCGGTTGATGGCGTAGGGGATCTGTTCGGGGGCGTACTGCACGAAATGGTGGTTCTGCCCGGCCATCGGCCCGAGGCCGCCCATCTGCCAGAACAGCCATTGCAGGGCCTCGGCGCGGCCGCGCGGGTCGGAGGCGGGCGCGACGAAGCGGCCGATCTTGTCGGCGAGGTAGAGCAGGATGGCGCCGCTTTCGAAGACCGAGACCGGGGCGCCGCCGCCGGCCGGCGCATGGTCCACCATCGCCGGGATGCGGTTGTTCGGGGCAATCGCCAAGAAATCCGGGTTGAACTGCTCGCCCTTCGAGATGTTCACCGGCACGATGCGATAGGGAAGGCCGGCTTCCTCCAGGAACATCGTGACCTTGTGGCCGTTCGGCGTGGTCCAGTAGTGCAGGTCGATCACGGGGCGGGTTCCTTAGCGGGGGGGATCAGCATGGCGATCGCCTGGCGGGCGGCGCCGTGCAGCAGGGCGCGGTCGGGTCGGCTGCGGGCCAGCACGCGCAGGCCGAAGACGGTGGTGGTCAGCAGCCGCGCCATGTCCTCGGCCGGCAGGCCGGCATCGATGCGGCCTTCCGCCTGGCCGGCGCGCAGGGCGCGGAGGAAGAAGCCCTCCAGCTCCGCCGTGCGGGCGGCGACCAGGCTGGCGATGGCGGCGTCATGCGGGCCGAGTTCCTGCGCCACGTTGACCAGCAGGCAGCCGCGCGGGTCTTCGAGCGAGGCGGCGACGATCTCGCCCAGGAAGGCCTCGATGGCGCGGCGCGGCGGCTTGCCGCTTTCCAGCCGCCGTATGCGCGCCCGCATCGTGCCGTCCAGGTAGCGGTCGAGGCAGCGCGCGAAGAGGCCCTGCTTGTCGCCGAAGGCATTGTAGAGGCTGGGCGCCGAGAGCCGCATCGCCGCGCCGAGGTCGCGCACCGAGGTCGCGGCGTAGCCGCGGCGCCAGAACAGGTCGGTGGCGGCGTCGAGGACCGTGTCCTCGTCGAAGCCGCGGGGGCGGGGCATCTTGGCGCGCCAGCAAGTTATGTAGCGGACGGTATAGAACCATGGCGGGCAGGTCCAGCCTTTCCGGGCGCGCCGGTGGAGGTCTGCCGCCGCATGCCGGCTGTTTCACCATCCCCGCCCGCCGCGTAACGCGCCGAGGCCGGCGGGCGAAAGCCTGGGGTGCGCGTCGCCGGTCCGGCGTGCCGTGCGGAGGCGTCCCGCGTGCCAAGCCTTGCCCTTCCCGCCCTGCCGCGTCCGCGGCCGCGCCGGGCCGCCATGGCGCTCGGGGTCGGTGCCGGCGCGCTGGTGTTGGCCCTGCTGGCCGGGATGTCGGACCGGGCGCTGCCCGGCGTCTTCGCCGCGGCGCTGGCGCTGGGCATCGCCTTCGTATGGCTGGATTTCGGCTTCGCGGCCGGCTTCCGCGACCTGCTGGAGGGCGGGGATGGCCGGGCGGTGGCGGCGACGCTGCTGATCCCGGCGCTGGCGGCGCTCGTCATCATCCCGGTGGGCAGCCTGGATCCCGGGCATGGGCGGTTCGTGACGCCGATCGGGCTGCCGCTGCTGGTGGGTGCGATGCTGTTCGGCATCGGGATGCAGCTGGCCAATGGCTGCGGCTCGGGCGTGCTGGTGGCGGCGGGGCAGGGGTCGCGGCGGATGTGGGTGGCGCTGCCCTTCTTCTGCGCCGGCGGGGTGCTGGGCAGCCTGGCGCTGCCGATGGGGCTCGCGCTGCCGGGGCTGGGGGAGGCGGACCTCGTCGGCTGGCTCGGGCCCTGGGGGGCGCTGGCGGCGACGCTCGGGCTGCTCGGCATGGCGGCGGCGGCGCTGCTGCGCGGGGCCTGGCCGGAGAAGCGGCGGCTGGTGGCGGCCTCCGTCATCGCGGGGCTGGCGGTGCTGATGTTCCTCGCTTCCGGCATGCCCTGGGGGATCACCACGGGGCTGACGCTGTGGGGGGCGAAGGCGGCGATGGCCGGCGGGCTGGACCTTTCGGCGAGCAGCTTCTGGACCGCCGACTGGGCGTTTCAGGCGCTGACCGGGCCGGTGCTGGCCAATCATTCCTCGCTGGCCGATCTCGGCCTGCTGCTCGGCGCCTTCCTGGCGGCGGCGGCGCGGGGCGAGGCGCGGCACGGCGTGGCCCTGCCGCTGCGGGCGGCGGCGGGGGCGGCGATCGGCGGGCTGCTGATGGGGGTGGGGGCGCGGCTCTCCTCCGGCTGCAATGTCGGCGCCTTCATCGGCGGCGCGGCCTCGGGCAGCCTGCACGGGCTGGTGTGGCTGGGCGCGGTGATCCCTGGGTGCTGGGTGGGGATCCGCCTTCGGCCGCTGTTCGGGATGGGGCGGCGGTAGGGGGCGGATGCGAGGCTTAGCCTCGCGCCCCGGCCCGGGCAGCAGCCCCTTGCCTGCCCTGGTGCGGGCAGACACCCGGGTTCCATGTGTGGACGGCCCCCCGGATGCAAGATGCTTTGTTGAGAGCGTGCGTCCCGGTGCGACTGCGGTCATGTGTCCGGCCTGTTGATGCGGCACATGTCCGCTGGCCCAGA
>JAIYDD010000116.1 GCA_027487675.1 Acetobacteraceae bacterium
GCCTTCATCGGCCCGCGCCCGCCCGCCTGCTTCCTGGCCGGCACCGCGCCCGTCGCGCGGCTGTTCCCCGACACGCGGCGGGAGGAGGAGGCGTATCTGCGCGCCACCGGCTTCTTCCCGATCATGCATGCCATCGCCATCCGCCGCGACGTCGCCGCCGCGCATCCGGCGCTGCCCGCCGCGCTGTTCCGCGCCTTCCTGGCCGCGAAGCAGGAGGCGCTGGCGGAGCTTGCGATGGTCAACGTGCTGCGCGTCTCCCTGCCCTGGATCGCCGCGGAAGCCGCGGCGCAGACCGCGCTGATGGGCGGCGATCCCTGGCCCTACGGCTTCGCGCGGAACCGCGCGGAGCTGGCGGCCATGTGCCGCTTCGCGCAGGCGGACGGGCTGGTGTCGCGGGCGCTGGCGCCGGAGGAACTGTTCCATCCCGCGGTGCTGGACGCCTGAACCACGCCTTGACAGGCCGCGGAGGCGACCTGTTTTATCGTTAAAGTGCGCGACAGCCCCGGGAATGGCGGCACCGCACGGGGGAAAGTCCATGCCTCGCCGCAGCCTGCCTGCGTATGCCCTGTCGCGTGCCGACCGGTCGACCGTGCGATGAGCGCGGCGGTGACGGGGATCGAGCATTGGACGCAGCGCGGCGAGGTGCGGCTGTTCCTGTGGGAGAAGTTCGTGGCCACGCCGGAGGCGGCGCGCGGCACGATCCTGTTCGTCCACGGATCGTCGATGGCGTCGCAGCCGACCTTCGACCTGCAGGTGCCGGGCCGGCCGGAGTTGTCGGTGATGGATGAGTTTGCGCGCGAGGGCTATGATTGCTGGTGCCTGGACAACGAAGGCTATGGCCGGTCGTCCAAGCATCGCGACATCCCCTGCGACATCTCGAACGGCGCGGACGACATCCTGGCGGCGGCGGACCACATCGCCGCGGCGCGCGGCGCGGGGCCGCTGCTGGTCTATGGCATCTCCTCCGGCGCGCTGAAGGCCGCGCTGTTCGCGCAGCGCAATCCCGGGCGCGTGAAGCGCCTGGCGCTGGACGCCTTCGTCTGGACCGGCGCCGGCAGCCCGACGCTGGAAGAACGCCGCCGCAAGCTGCCCGCCTACATGGCCGCCGGAAACCGCCGGCCGATCGACCGCGCCTTCGTCCATTCCATCTTCACCCGCGACCATCCGGGCACGGCGGAGGACGCGGTCGTGGACGCCTTCGCGGATGCCATCCTGGCGCTGGACGACAGCGTGCCGATCGGCACCTACATCGACATGTGCCTGCACCTGCCGCTGGTCGATCCCGCGCGCATCGCCTGCCCGACCATCGTGATGCGCGGCGAATACGACGGCATCGCGGGCATGGACGACCTGCTCGACTTCTTCCGCCGCCTGCCGAACCCGGACAAGCAGTTCGCGGTGATGCCGGGCATCGCCCATGCGAGCTTCCAGCAGAAGAACCACGCGCTGGTGCGCCACATCCTGGCCGGCTTCTTCGCGCAGCCCGACCCGATCTACCGGGGGCCGCCTGCATCGCACTGACACCGCGCACGAACGACGGGGGAGAACGGGAATGATGTCCGGGAAAGACAGGATCGGCCGCCGCGCCGCGCTCGGCCTGTTCGGCGCCGCGGCCGTGGCGGGCGGCGCCGTGGCGCAATCGGGCTTCCCCGCGCGCAACTTCCGCGTGGTGATCCCGACCGGCCAGGGCGGCGGCGCGGACCGCTTGGCGCGCAGCTTCGACGATGGCTGGTCGAAGCTGCTGAACGGGCGGCAGTTCGAATACGAATTCTTCCCCGGCGCCTCCGGCCAGGTGGGCTACGAGCTGTTCGTGCAGCGGCGCGACGCGGATGCGCACAACCTGCTCTTCGGCAACATGGGGCCGGAGATGATCATGTACGCCCTGCAGCGCCCGCGCTTCCGCTTCCCCGAGGACATCACCTATTTCTGCCGCATCGACGTGGACGACAGCTGCGTCTTCGTCCGCGCCGACAGCCCCTTCCGCCGGATCGAGGACGTGGTGGCGGAAGCGAAGCGCCGCACGCTGAACGTCGCCACCAGCCGCATCCCGCACCCGGCCTCCATCGGCATCCTGGCACTCGGCGATGCGACGCAGGCGCGCTTCAACCTGGTGCCCTATGGCGGCGGCAACCCGACGCTGGTCGCGGTGCTGAACCGCGAAGCCGATATCGGCGTGCTGCCCATCGCGCTGGCCGTGCAGCAGGGCGAGCGGATGCGCACGCTCGGCGTGTTCAACAGGGAGAACATCCTGGCGGCGAAGACGGACAACGCGCCGTCCATCAACGCGGTGTTCGGCACCAGCATCCCGGATCTCTATTCCTCGCGCGCCTGGGCCATCCACACCCGCGCGATCGACCGCTACCCGGACCGTTACCGCGTGCTGGAGCAGACCGCGCCGCGCGTCTTCGACGACGCCGCCTTCCGCGACGCCTACGAGAAGGCCGGCCTGCCGATCGAGACGATCAAGTACGGCGACCGCGCCGCCTGCACCGAATACGCGCTTGGCATGATCGAGCTGGCGAACCGCTACCGCGCCCAGCTCTCGGCGGCGCGCTGAGATGGATCGCCGCGCCCCGGAAGGCCAGGCGCTAATCATCCCCGCGCTCGCGGTGGGCTTCACGCTCTACTACTTCTGGACCGTGCAGGAGCTGGCGTGGGAGGCGAAGGCGAACGGCATCGTCATCGGCGCCATCCTGCTGGTGCTGGTCACGATCCTGCTGGCCCGCATCGCCTGGCGCGTCGCGAAGGGCCAGGCGAGCCTGCGCGTGACGCTGGGCGGCGATCCGGCGACCGACCGGCTGCGCATCTGGCTGCTGGCCATCGTCGGCGCCTTCATCCTGGCGCTGCCGCTGCTCGGCACCACCATCGCGCTGGCGCTCATGCTCTTCGCGGGGATGTGGCTGCTGGGCGCGCGGCACTGGCCGACGCTGCTCGGCGTGTCGCTGGTGACGCCGGTGCTGGTCTGGGCGACGCTCATCGTCGGCATCGGCACGCGCTTCCCGCTCGGGCCGTTCGAGCACGCGATGGCCGCGCTGCTCGGCCTGCCGGGGGCGGATTGAGGTGGAGCTGGACTTCGCCGCCTGGGCCGATCTGTTCGCGCGGTCCTTCTCGCTGTGGTGGGCGATCCTGCCGGGGATCGCGCTCGGGCTCGCGGTCGGCGTGCTGCCGGGATTCTCGCCGCAGAACACGCTGATCATCCTTCTGCCGGTGACGCTGGCGATGGACACCGAAGCGGCGCTCGCCTTCATGATCTCGCTCTACTGCGCCAACCACCTCTCGGGCGGCATCCCGGCCATCCTGGTGAACATCCCGGGCAGCGGTGGTGCCGCGGCCACCTGCATCGACGGCTACCAGATGACCAAGAAGGGCCAGGCGCAGCAGGCGCTGGTGCTGTCCTTCGTGGCGTCGGTGGCGGGCGGGCTGATCACCTCGGTCGCGGTGCTGGCGCTGCTGCCCTTCCTGTCGCAGCTCGGCCTGGTGCTGCGCTCGGTCGAGATGGTGGTGATCATCCTGTTCGGCCTGACACTGATCGCGGTGCTGGCGGCGAAGGACATGCTGAAGGGGCTGATCGGCGGCATGTTCGGGCTGATGCTCGGCGCCGTCGGCACGGATGCCGTGTATTCCACGCCGCGCGCCACCTTCGGCTTCCTGGAACTCTATGACGGCATGCCGCTGGTGCCCGTGCTGATCGGCCTGTTCGCCGTCAGCGAGGCGCTGGTGATGCTGGAGGAACGCTTCAGCGGCAAGCCCGCCGCGCAGTCCCGCGCGGCGCAATGGGCCGACACGCTGGACGGTCTGCGCATGTGCGTCGTCCATTGGTGGCAGATCACCTGGACGGCCTTCCTCGGCCTGCTGGTCGGCGTGATCCCCGGTGCCGGCGCCTACATCGCGTCCTTCGTCGCCTACCAGCAGTCGCGCCTGTTCTCGAAGACGCCGGAGCTGTACGGCACCGGCCATCCGCCCGGCGTCATCGCGCCCGAATCCGCGAACAACGGCGTGACGTCGGGCACGCTGGTGCCGACCATGGCGATCGGCATCCCGGGCGGGTCGACCGCGGCGGTGATGATGATCGTGCTGCAATACCAGGGCATCACGGTCGGGCCGCGGCTGTTCCAGGACAGTCCGAACATCGCCTACGGCGTCTTCGTGATGATGACGGTCGCCTATCTGCTGATGATCCCGATGATCCTGCCGCTGGCGCGCTACGCCTCCCGCGTCGTCACAGTCCCTGTCCACATCATCGTCCCGCTGATCCTGGGGCTGACCGTGGTCGGCGCCTTCGCGGACCGCGAATACGTCTTCGACATGGTGCTGGCGCTGGTCTTCGGCATCATTGGCTATGTGGCGGTGAAGTCGGGCTATCACGTCACCTCGATCCTGATCGGCGTGCTGCTCGGCCCGATCTTCGAACGCTACCTGCTGCGCGCGCTGCGCATCGGCCAGGGGGATGTCATGGTCCTGTTCTCCTCGCCCATCGCCAATGTGCTGTGGGCGATGCTGGTGGTCTCCATCGCGCTGCCACTGTGGCGCGAACGCCGCCTGGCGCGGAGGGCGGCGGCATGAGCGGCGTCTTCCTCTGCGCCGGCGCCGTGAAGAGCGCGGCGGAGCACCTGCTCCACACGCTGCCGGGCGCGCCGCCCGAGATCCGCTACGGCACCGCCGGCGCGCTGCGCGACCGTGCGCTGGCGGGCGAAGCGGCCGATGTGATCGTCACCTCCGACGAGGCGCTGGCGAAGCTGGCCATCGCGCCGGGCAGCCGCGTGCCGATGGGCGCCGCCGTCACCGGCCTTGCGGTGCGCGACGGCGCGCCACGCCGCCCCATCGCCACCGAAGCCGCGCTGCGTGAAGCCTTGCTGGCCGCGCAAAACATCGCATGGGCCGATCCCGCGCGCGGCGCCACCGGCGGCCGGCATTTCGAGAAGGTGATCCGCGCGCTGGGCATCGAGGCGGAGATGCGCGCCAAGGCGCTGATCGTCCCCTTCGGCGTGGAGGCCGTGGCCGCCTGCGGCCGCGGCGAGGTGGAGCTGGCCGTCAGCCAGGCGACCGAGATCATCGGCCAGCCCGGGGTCGCGCTGCTCGGTGCCTTCCCGCCGCCGCATGCGCTGTCCACCACCTATGCCGGTGCGGCGCTGCGCGAGACGGCGGATGCGCGGCGGATCCTGGATTGGCTGCGCAGCCCCGCCATGCGCGCCGAACTGCGGCGCATCGGCTTCGAGGAGACGACCCCATGACCACCGCGATCCCGCGCCGCGCCATCGGCGGCGTCGCCGTCTCCGCCATCGGTCTCGGCTGCATGTCCTTCTCGGGCGTGTATGGGGAGGCCGACGACGCGCAGTCGGAGGCGCTGATCCGCCACGCGCTCGACCTCGGCGTGAACCACCTCGACAGCTCCGACATGTATGGCTGGGGACACAATGAGGAGGTGGTCGGCCGCGCCATCAGCGGCCGGCGCGGCGAGGTGTTCCTGGCCACCAAGTTCGGCCAGGTGCGCCGCGAAGGCGGCGCGAACGGGGTGGATGGCAGCCCCGCGCATGTCGCGAAGGCCTGCGAGGACAGCCTGAAGCGCCTCGGCGTCGAGGTGATCGACCTCTACTACCAGCACCGCGTCGATCCCGCCGTGCCGGTGGAGGAGACGGTGGGCGCCATGGCGCGGCTGGTGGAGCAGGGCAAGGTGCGCCTGCTCGGCCTGTCGGAAGCCGCGCCCGAGCGCATCCGCCGCGCGCACGCCACCCACCCGATCGCCGCGGTGCAGACCGAATACTCCCTGCTGTACCGCGAGGCGGCGGAGGCGACGCGCGCCGTGACGCGCGAGCTCGGCATCGCCTTCGTCGCCTATGCGCCGCTCGGCCGTGGCTTCCTGACCGGCACGATCACAACGCTCGACCAGGTGGATGGACGGCGCGCGCAGCATCCACGCTTCCAGCCGCAGAACTTCGACCAGAACCGGCTGCTGGCGATGCGCGTCGAGGATTTCGCGCGTGAGAAGGGCTGCACGCCGGCGCAGCTCTGCCTGGCCTGGCTGCTGGCGCAGGGGCAGGACGTGCTGCCCATCGCCGGCACGCGCAGCGCCGCGAGGCTCGAGGAGAACATCGCCGCCGCGCATGTGGCGCTGACCGAGGAGGAGGTGGCCCGCATCTCCGCCACCATCCCGCCCGGCGCGGCGGCCGGCACGCGCTATCCGCCCGGCGGCATGAAGGGCGTCTTCATCTGACGAACGACAAGGGGAGGACAGGCATGATCACGCGCCGCACCACGCTCGCCGGCATCGCTGCCGCGGGCGCCCTGCCGGGCCTGGCCCGGGCGCAGGAGGCATGGCCCACGCGGCCCGTGCGCATCATCATCCCCTTCGCCGCCAGCGGCGGCGCGGACACCTTCACGCGCATGATGACGGAGCCGCTGTCGCAGGCGCTCGGCCAGCCCTTCATCGTGGAGAACCGCCCGGGCGGCGGCGGCGTGATCGGCACGGATGCCGCGGCGAAGTCCACGCCGGACGGCCACACGCTGCTGATGCTGACGGTGACGCTGACGGCGAACGAGACGCTGATGCCGAACCGCCCCTACGTCCTGCTGCGCGACTTCGTGCCGATCGCCAACCTGAACCGCACGCTGCAGGTGCTGGTGGTCAACCCCAGCCTGCCGGTCAACAACGTGGCGGAGCTGGTCGCGCTGGCGAAGTCCCGGCCGGGCGAGCTGGACTACGCCACCTCGGGCCCCGGCACGCCCTATCACATCGCCTTCGAGCTGTTCCGCCACCTTGCGGGCATCCAGGTGCAGCCCATTCCGTTCCGCCTCTCGGGCGATGCGCGCAACGCCGTCATCGCGGGCACGGTGCCGATGATGTTCGACGGCATCGCGACGATGCTACCGCTGATCCGCGCCGGCCGCGTGCGCGCGCTGGCCACGACGGGGACGGAGCGTTCGCCCCTGATGCCCGAATTGCCGACGGTGGCGGAGACGCTGCCCGGCTACCAGCAGATCGGCTTCAACGGACTGCTGGCGCCGACCGGCACGCCGCGGCATGTGGTGGAGCGGCTGAACGCCGCGGTGAACCGCATCCTGGCCGGCGACCAGCTGCGCGAGCAGTTCGGGCGGCTGGGCGCGGAACCCGCGCCGATGACGCCGGAGCAGTTCCACACGCTGCTGCGCGAGGATATCGAGCGGCGTCGCGAATGGATCCGCATCGCCGGCATCCGGCCCGAATAGTCGAGGGGATAACGCGTGGTTTCCTTCACCCTGAACGGCGCGCCCGTCGCGCTGGATCTACCCGAGGGCATGCCGCTGCTGGCGGCGCTGCGTGAAGGCGCGGGGCTGTCGGGCCCGCGCTTCGGCTGCGGCGCGGAGACCTGCGGGGCGTGCCATGTGCTGGTCGATGGCCGCTCCACGCCCTCCTGCGCCATGCCGCTCGGCGCGGTGGCGGGGCGCGACGTGACCACGGTGGAGGGGCTGGGCAGCGAGGCCGCGCCGCATCCGTTGCAGGCGGCGTTCCTCGCGGAACAGGCGGGGCAGTGCGGCTACTGCCTGTCGGGCATCCTGGTGAGCGCCGCGGCGCTGCTGGCCGCGAACCCGCGGCCTGACGAGGCTGCGGTGAAGCAGGCGCTCGATCCGCATCTCTGCCGCTGCGGCAGCCACAATCGCATCGTCCGCGCGGTGCTGCGCGCCGCAAGCCAGATGGCGGGAGAGCACGCATGAGCGACGCGCCGAAGCCGCTGCCCACCAGCCTCGCCGCCAATCCGCGCCTGTCGCGCTGGCTGCGCTTCACGCCGCAGGGGCAGGTGGTGGTCTCGCCGGGCAAGGTGGAGATCGGGCAGGGCATCCTGACCGCGCTCGCGCAGATCGCGGCCGACGAGCTGGACGTGGAACCTGCGCGCGTCGCGGTGCGGGCGGTGGCCACGCCGGACAGCCCGGATGAGGGCGTCACCTCCGGCAGCCTGTCGGTGCAGAACAGCGGCGTCGCGCTGCGCCATGCCTGCGCGGAGGCGCGCGGGATCTTCCTGCAGGTCGCCGCGCAGTCCTCCGGCGTCGCGCTCGATGCGCTGCGTGTCGAGGATGGTGAGTTCCTGGGGCCGCAGGGGCGCGTCGGGTCCTATTGGGAGCTTGCCGATCGCGATCTGCTCGATTGCGACGCGACGCCGGGCAGCCGCGCCAAGCCGCCGGCGGCGCGTCGCGTCGCGGGGCGCTCCGCGCCGCGGCTCGACCTGCCGGACAAGGTGTTCGGGCGGCCGCGCTTCCTGCATGACCAGCGGCCCGACGGCCTGCTGCATGCGCGCGTGATCCGTCCGCCGGCGCGTGGCGCCAGGCTGCTCGAAGCTCCGGCTTCGGCGCTGCCGCCGGGCGTCACGCTGGCGCGCGACGGCAGCTTCCTGGCAGTGCTGGCCGAGAGCGAGCACCTGGCGGAGACCGCTGCACGGAAGCTGGAAGCCGCCTGCCGCTGGCAGGAAGCCGACACCTTGCCGGAGGAAGCGCAGCTCGCCGAATGGCTGCGCGCCGCGCCCGACCCGATGGAGACCATCGCGGAACGCCAGGACGCGGCCGGCGACGTCGCGCAGCACGCGGAGGCCGGCTTCTTCCGCCCGCCGATCGCGCATGCCTCGATCGGGCCGTCCTGCGCCGTCGCGCGCTGGGATGGCGAGCGCGTCGAGATCTGGTCGCACACGCAGGGCCCGTACAATTTGCGCATGGACCTGGCGAAGGCGCTGCGCATGGCGGAGGAGGCGATCCTCGTCCGGCATGTCGAGGGCGCGGGCTGCTACGGGCACAATGGCGCGGACGATGTCGCGCTGGATGCCGCGCTGGCCGCGCGTGCGGCGCCGGGGCGGCCGGTGCGCATGCTGTGGACGCGGGCGCAGGAGCTGGGGTGGTCGCCCTTCTCGTCCGCCATGCTGGTCGAGGTCTCGGCGGGGCTTGATGCCAGCGGCGGCATCGCGGAGTTCGCCGTCGAGGTGACGAGCAACGGCCATTCCTCCCGGCCCGGCCGCGGCAGCCTGCCGACGCTGCTGGCCGCGCCCGATCTCGCCGATCCCTTTCCACAGCCGCCGGCGATCAACCATGGGTTGCAGCGCGGCGGCGGGGCGCAGCGCAACGCGGTGCCGATCTATCGCGTGCCGAAGCTGCGCGTGGCGCTCAAGACCGTCACGGCGATGCCGCTGCGGACGTCGGCGATGCGCGGGCTTGGCGCGCCGGTGAATGTCTGGGCGATCGAGAGCGTGATGGACCAACTGGCCGCCATGGCCGGCGCCGATCCGCTGGAATTCCGCCTGCGCCACCTGGACGATGCGCGCGCGGCGGAGGTGCTGCGCGTGGCGGCCGAGATGGCCGGCTGGCGCGGCCGCGCGCGCGCCGAGGGTGTCGGGATGGGGATGGCCGTCGCGCGCTACAAGAACCTCGGCGCGTGGTGCGCGGTGGTGGCGGAGATCGAGGCGGCGGAGGTGATCCGCGCGCGTCGCATCTGGATCGCCGCCGACATGGGCGAGGTGGTGAACCCCGATGGCGCCGCGAACCAGCTGGAGGGCAGCGCGATCCATGCGACGAGCCAGGCGCTGAAGGAAGCGGTGCGTTTCGACCGTCGCAACGTGACGAGCGACAGCTGGGAGAGCTATCCGATCCTGCGCTTCTCCGAGGTTCCCGCGGTGCAGGTGAAGCTGGTGGAACGCCCGGAACTGCCGCCCTTGGGCGCCGGCGAGCCGGCCTTCGGCCCCACGGTCGCCGCGATCGCGAATGCCATCCGCGATTCGCTCGGCGTGCAGCCGCGCGTCATGCCCTTCACGCCCGAGAACCTGGCCACGGCCCCCGCTGTCTGATGGGATCCAAGGGCCTTTCGGCCCTTGGCATGGGGGGCACCGGGGGGAACGGAGTTCCCCCCGGGGGGCGTTCGCTACGCTCCGAGGTTCTCCGGCCCGAAGCTGTCCGGCAGCAGCTCGTCCAGCGTCCGCACCAGCCTTTCGCTGCCGGCTTCGTCCACCATCCGCACGCGCGTGTTGCCGCTGCTGAATTCGCGCAGCTTCTGGCGGCAGCCGCCGCAGGGCGTGCAGAGGCCGGCGCCAGCGACCACGACCTCCGCGATGCGCCGCCCGCCGGCGAGCACCATCGCGGCGATGGCGCCGGCTTCCGCGCAGGTGCCTTGCGGATAGGCCGCGTTCTCCACGTTGCAGCCGGCGTGGATCGCACCGTGCTCGTCGCGGATCGCGGCGCCGACGGCGAAGCGCGAATAGGGCGCGTGGGCGCGGGCGCGGGCGGCGAGGGCTGCGGCGACGAGGGCGTCCATCAGCGCTCCTTCACGTAGGGCACGCCGGCGGCGCGCGGCGGGATGGCGCGGCCGACGAAGCCGGCGAGCAGCACAACCGTCAGCACATAGGGCACCGCCTGCATCGCCTGCACGGGTACGGTCACGCCAAAGACCGGCACGCCCTGCAGGCGGATCGCCAGCGCGTCGAGCAGGCCGAAGGCCAGGCAGGTCCACAGCACCGGCCAGGGCCGCCACTTCGCGACGATCAGCGCGGCGAGCGCGATGAAGCCTCGGCCCGCCGTCATGTCGGTGGAGAAGGCGGCGCCTTGCGCGGTGGAGATGGTGGCGCCCGCCATGCCGCACAGCACGCCCGCGATCAGCACGCCCGCATAGCGCAGCTTCGCCACCGAGATGCCGGCGGAATCGACGGCCGCCGGGTTCTCGCCGCAAGCACGCAGCCGCAGGCCGAAGCGCGTGCGCCACAGCAGGAAGGCCGCGACGGGGACCAGCGCGAAGGCGATGTAGACCGGCGCGGTGTGGCCGCCGATGACGGTGACGAGCAGGCGGCCGAGCAGGGGGATCTCGGCGATCCACTCCGCGCCGGGCAGCGGCAGCGCGGGGAAGCGCGCATCGGCGGGCAAGGCGGGCGTCTGCCCGCCCTGCCGGAACCAGGCGAGCGCCAGCGTCGCCGTCAGCCCCGCCGCCAGCACGTTGATCGCCATGCCGGAGACCACCTGATTGCCGCGCAGCGTGACGCAGGCGAAGGCGTGCAGCAGCGCGAGCAGGCTGGCCGCGCCGATCGCCGCACCCAGCCCGTACCACACGCTGCCCGTCACCGTGGCGGTCGCGGCGGCCGCGAAGGCTCCGGCAAGCATCTTGCCCTCCAGCCCCACATCCACCACGCCGCTGCGTTCCGCGAACAGGCCGGCGAGGGCGGCCAGGATCAGCGGCGTCGCCACGCGCAGCGTCGCGGCGAGGATCGGCGCGATGGTGTCGAGAAGGGCTTCCATCGCCGATCAGGCCCTGGCCGCGAACAGGCGCGCCAGCGGCGCGCGCAGCAGCCCGCCGAGCGCGCCGGTGAACAGGATGACGAGGCCCTGCACCACCAGCACCGTCTCGCGCGGCAGTTCCGGCATTTCGAACGCCAGTTCCGCGCCGCCCTGCGCCAGCGCGCCGAACAGCAGCGCGGCCAGCAGCACGCCGACCGGATGGTTGCGCCCCATCAGCGCCACGGCGATGCCGGTGAAGCCCGCGCCGCCCGTGAAGTTCAGGATCAGCTTGTCCTGCGAACCCAGGATCTGGTTCACCGCGATGCCCGCCGCCAGCGCGCCGGAGATCGCCATGGCGGCGACGATGCGCCGGCCCTGGTCGATGCCCGCGTAGTCCGCGGCATCGGGGTTCGATCCCACCACGCGCAGCCCGTAGCCCCAGGGCGTGCGCCAGACCAGCACCCACACGGCCAGCGCGGCGACCAGCGCCAGCGGCAGCGCCAGGTTCACCGGGCTGCGGCCGGGGAAGCCGAAATCGGACAGCGGCGACAGGCCGACGGCGAAGCGCCGCGTCTCGGGCGCCATGTTGCCGGGCTCGATCAGCACGTTCACCAGCAGATAGACCATCAGCGACGCGGCGATGAAGTTGAACATGATGGTGGTGATGACGACGTGGCTGCCGCGCCGCGCCTGCAGCCAGCCCGGCACCGCGCCCCAGGCCGCGCCGAAGCCGGCCCCCGCCAGGATCGCCAGCGGCACGACGATGCCGGCGGGCAGCGATGCGTCGAGCCACAGCATCACCAGCGCCAGGCCCAGCCCGCCGAGCGCCGCCTGGCCTTCCGCGCCGATGTTGAACAGCCCGCATTTGAAGGCGATGGCGACGGCCAGCCCCGCGAAGGCCATGTCGGTCGCGTAGAACAGCGTGAAGCCGACGGAATCCCAGGACCCGAAGCTGCCGACCAGCAGCGCCTGCAAGGCCGCCGCCGGCGACTGCCCCGCGGCCACCACGACGATCGCGGAGACCAGCAGCGCCAGCACCAGGTTCAGTACCGGCAGCAGCACCAGGTCCGCCCAGCGCGGCAGCGGACGCAGGCTCATGCGTGCGCCCCTGCCATCAGCAGGCCGAGCTGGCGTTCATCCGCGGCACCGGCCGGCAGTTCGCCCGAAAGGCGGCCGTCGAACATCACCAGGATGCGGTCCGACAGCGCCAGGATCTCGTCCAGCTCGACGGAGACCAGCAGCACCGCCTTGCCGGCGTCGCGCCAGCGGCGCAGGCGCGTGTGGATCGCCTCGATCCCGCCGATGTCCACGCCGCGCGTCGGCTGGCCGACCAGCAGCACCTCCGGCGCGCGTTCCAGCTCCCGCGCCATGATCAGCTTCTGCTGGTTGCCCCCGGAGAACAGCGAGGATCGCAGCCGTGGCGCGGCCGGGCGCACATCGTGGTCGCGCATCAGCCGCGCCGCATGCGCGTTGACGCGGGACCGCGAGAACAGGCCCAGCACGCGGCGCCAGGCCGGGTCGCGGTGATAGCCGAGGATGGCGCTGTCCTGCGCCTCGAACTCCGCGACCAGGCCGTGGCGCAGGCGGTCTTCCGGCACATGCGCGACGCCGCGGCGGCGGATCTGCGCGGCGTCCAGGCCGGCGATGTTTTGCCCGCGCAGGGTGATCGCGCCGGCCTCCGGCGCGCGCATGCCGGACAGCGCTTCCAGCAGCTCGGTCTGGCCATTGCCGGCGACGCCGGCGAGGCCCAGGATCTCGCCCGCATGCAGGGCGAAGGTGACGCCGCGCACGCGCTCCACGCCGGCATTGTCGCGCACGCGCAGGTCGTCCACGTGCAGCAGCGCGGGGCCGGGCGTGGCGGGGATGGGGCGGGAGGATGCGGCGGGGCGGCGGCCGATCATCAGCTCGCCGAGCTCCGCGGCGGTGGTCTCGGCGGTCTCGCGATGCGCCACCATCCGGCCGGCGCGCATGACGGAGACGCGGTCCGTCACCGCCATCACTTCCCGCAATTTGTGGGTGATGAGGATGACGGCCTTGCCCTCGTCGCGCAGCGCGCGGAGGACGCGGAACAGGTCGTCGGCTTCCTGTGGGGTCAGCACGCCGGTGGGCTCGTCGAGGATCAGCACCTCGGCGCCGCGGTGCAGCGCCTTCAGGATCTCGACGCGCTGGCGGGCGCCGACGGGCAGGTCGGCGATGCGGGCATCGGGGTCCACCACCAGCCCGTAGTCGCGGCCGAGGCGCAGCAGGTTCTGCCGCGCATGCGCCGTGCCTTCGGCGAGCAGCGCGCCGCCCTCGGCGCCCAGCATCACGTTCTCCAGCACGGTGAAGGGCTCGACCAGCATGAAGTGCTGGTGGACCATCTCGATGCCGAGGCGCGCGGCATCCGCGCTGTCGCGGATGACGGCCGGGTTCCCGTCCACCAGGATCTGGCCGGAATCGGCCGGGTGGAAGCCGTGCAGGATGGCCATCAGCGTGGACTTGCCCGCGCCGTTTTCGCCGATGACGCCGTGGATGGAGCCGCGCTCGACGCGCAGGTCCACGGAATCGTTGGCCAGCACATGGCCGAAGCGCTTGGACACGCCGCGGCATTCGATGGCGGGTGCGGTCATGGTGGGGAAGCTGCGCGGGGGCTGGGGAGGCCCCCCTCACCCCGACCCTCTCCCCCCGTCGGGGGGAGAGGGAGAAGGGGGGCGGCCCTTGCCAGGATCAGCGCCAAACCGGGGCTCCCGCGTCACGCTGAAAGCGTTCCCTCGGCACGTCACGCTGAACGCCTGCCTTCGGCACGTCACGCTGAACGCCTGCCTTCGGCACGACGCGCAGCAACGTCTTGGGGATCACTGCACCGGGCAGGTATTGTTGGACATGAAGTCGTGCACGGTGACGCGGCCGGCCACGACCTCGGCGCGCGCCTGCTCGATGCGCGCGCGCATCTCGGTGGTCACCAGCGCGGCATTGTGCTCGTCGAAGGAGACGCCGACGCCGTCCTCCGCGAGGCCCAGCACCTGCCGGCCGCCGCGCCAGGTTCCCGCGCGCGCCTGCTCGAAGGCGATGCGGGTGGCGACATCCACGCGCTTCAGCATCGAGGTCAGCACGCGACCCGGATGCAGGTGGTTCTGGTTGGAATCGACCCCGATGCCGAGCCGGCCGGCATCGGCGGCGGCCTGCAGCACGCCCGTGCCGGTGCCGCCGGCGGCGTGGAAGATCACGTCGGCGCCGCGCTCGATCTGGCTGCGGGCGAGCTCCGCGCCGCGCACCGGGTCGCGCCAGGCGGCGGGGGTGGAGCCGGTCATGTTCTGGAAGACCTGCACGTTCGGGTTCACCGCGCGCGCGCCCTGGACGTAGCCGCAGGCGAATTTGCGGATCAGCGGGATGTCCATGCCGCCGACGAAGCCGACGCGGCCCGAGCGGCTGGCCATCGCGGCCATCATGCCGGCCAGGTAGCTGCCCTGCTCCTCCCGGAACAGCACGGACTGCACGTTCGGCGCATCGACGAAGCTGTCGATGATGACGAAGCGGGTCTGCGGGAATTCGGCGGCGACCGCGGTGACGGCGGCGCGCTGGGCGAAGCCGACGGCCACGATCGGGTCCTGGCCGCGGCGGGCGAAGTTGCGCAGCGCCTGCTCGCGCTGCGGCTCGGCGGTGACTTCGAACTCGGTCACCTGGATGCCGGTGGCCTGCTGGAATTCCTGGCCGCCGCGATGGACCGCCTCGTTGAAGGAGCGGTCGAAGCGGCCGCCCATGTCGAAGACGATGGCGGGGCGGATCTGCTGCGCGAACGCAGTTCCGCCGGACAGGACCAGGGCGCCGAGCGCGGCGAGCAGCAACCTACGCATGCGGGGGGGACCTCATCGAAGCGTGAAGATCGCGTAACCTGCGCTGCGGCGCGGCGGACGTCAACGCGGAGGTGGGGGGCGGGGGCCGGCAAGGCCCCCACCCCGACCCTCCCCCGCAAAGCGGGGGAGGGAGGCGGCTGCCCGTCGGGCCGCCCGTTGGCGCCTTCAGGCCGCGGCCTGGCGGCCCAGGCCCATCTCGGCCAGCACGATCCGCATCTGGTCCAGCGCGAAGCGGATGTCGGCTTCCCCGATCGCGCCGATGCAGGCGATGCGGATGGTCGGCGTCGTGGTGTTCCAGAAATTGCTGATCAGCACGCCGCGGGCCTTCATCGCCGTGATGAAACCCTTGAAACCCCAGGCCGGATCGGCGGGCTGGTGGACGTTGACGATGATCGGGCCCTGGTGGCGCTTCTCGAGATACGGGCGGAAGCCCAGCGCGACCAGGCCGTCATACAGCACCTCCGCGTTGCGGGCGTAGCGCGCCAGGCGGGCGGGCTGGCCGCCCTCGGCCTCGTAGAGGTCCATGGCCACCCGGAAGGCGCGCAGCGCCTGCACCGCCGGCGTGAAGCGAAAGCTGCCCCAGCCATTGACCAGGGCGTGGCGATAGACGTCCGACAGGTCCAGCAGCCAGGACCCGGCATTGCCCTGCGCCGCCTCCAGCGCCGGCACGGCGGCCACCGCGAAGCCGATGCCGGGCATCCCCTCGATGCACTTGTTCGAGGTGAACACCACCACGTCGCATTCCGGGTGGTCTTCCATGCGGAAGGGCAGCGCGCCGAAGCCGGAGACGGCATCGCAGATCAGCCGCCGCCCGGCCGCGCGGATCACCTCGCCCAGGGCGTTCGGGTCGTTGACGATGCCGCTGCCGGTTTCGCTGACCACCACGGCGACATGCGTTGCCCCCGGGTTCGCCTCCAGTGCGGCGGCCAGCCGTTCGGGCGCCATCGGCTCGGTGTCCGGGCCCTTCAGGGGGATGGCGACGCGCCCGGCCTCGGTCGCCAGCCGCACCAGGCGGTCGGCGTAGTTGCCGTTCTGGATCACCAGCAGCTTGCCGCCGGCGGGGACGAAGGTGCGCACCGCGGCCTCCACCACCATGTGCCCGCAGCCGGGCAGCGGCAGCGCGACGTGCTGCCCGGGCGTGCCGCCGGCGATCGCCACGATGCGGGGCCGCATGGCGGCGTATTCGGCCCGGAACTCGTCGTCCCAGGGGGCGATGTCGTCGGCCATCACTGCGCGGACCTCGGGGCGGGTCTGCACGGGGCCGGGGATCAGCAGCAGCATGGAACCTGTCCGTGGCGAAGGCGGCGGGCGCTAGATGCGCCCGCGGCCGCGTTCAGGCAATCAGCGCCCCGCCCAGTTCGCGTCGCAGCTTGCGCAGGATGGCGTCCTGGAAGTCGGGATAGTCGGCGCAATCCATCGCGAAGGATCCCGGCCCGCCGATCACCTCGGCCGCGTAGTGGGCCAGCAGCTCCGGCTCCTCGTTCAGGATCGCCAGGCCGTTCACGGTGATGCCGGCGGCCACCGCCAGGTCGCGCACCGGGCCGGGCGGGCGGCCCTGGTTGTGGCGGCCATCGCCCGAGACATCCAGCACATGCCGCCGCGCCTCCCCGGGGAAGTTGCCGATCAGCGCCAGCGCCGCGGCCATCCCCTCCCCGATCGCGGTGGCGCCGGGGGCGGGCAGGCGGGGGGTGTTCCCGATCGCCTCGGCCAGCGCCTCGGCGGCCTCAGGCCCATCCAGCCGCGTCCAGCCCACCGCGACATCCTGCGCGCCCACCCCCGACCACAGCAGCAGCGCCACCGCGCAGGCCCCGCGCGGGCCGGAGGTGGCGGCCTGCACCACCAGCGGGTCGCGGATCGCCGCGGCGGTGCCGCCGGCCATCAGGGCGAATTCCTCGAAATCCACGCTCGCCGAGACGTCCATGGCGAGGCAGAGGGCGACGTCCACGGGCTGCATGACGAGGCATTTATTGCATCCCGGTGGATTTCCCGCCATCTGTCCCGGGAACGGGGATGCGGGGGCAGGGACCGATGATGCGTCGCAGGGTGTTGGGCACGGCCGCACTGGCCGGGGCGGGGCTGCTGGCGGCGCCGGCGCTGCGGGCGCAGGGCGCCTGGCCGAACCGGCCGGTGCAGGTGATCGTGCCCTTCACGCCGGGGGGCGCGACGGACGGCATGGCACGCGTCACCGCCGGCAAGCTGGCCGAGAAGCTCGGCCAGCCCTTCGTGGTGCAGAACCGGCCCGGCGCGAACGGTGCGGTGGGCGGGCAGTTCGTGGCGCAGGCGGCGCCGGATGGCTACACGCTGTGCTTCTCCGCCTCCATCCAGATCCTGGCGCGGCTGGTGATGCGCAGCCCGGGCTACGACCCGGTGGCCGACCTGTCGCCCGTCGCCCGCGTCGGCCAGGGCCCGCTGCTGCTGGTGCAGAACCGCGCCCGGCCGCAGCAGACGCTGGCCGAGACGATCGCCGCGGTGCGCGCCAACCCGCGGGAGTGGTCCTTCGCCGTCTCCTCCCTCGGCGCCGCGGGGCACCTGGCGACCATCGAGTTCACGCGCCAGGCGGGGGTGGAGCTGACCCATGTGCCCTATCGCGGCACCGCGCCGGCGCTGACCGACGTGGTGGCGGGCAATGTCCAGCTGATGTTCGACCCGATCCTGGCCACGCTGCCGCAGGTGCGGAACAACAACGTGCGCGGCCTGGCCATCACGGCGGGCGCCCGCAGCGCCGCGGCGCCGGAGATCCCGACGGCGGCGGAAGCCGGGATGCCGGGCCTCGACATCCAGTCCTGGTGGGCGCTCTGGGGTCCGCGCGCGCTGCCGGCCGAGATCGCCGCGCGCATCGGGGAGGTGCTGCGGACCGGCATGTTCGAGGCGGATGTGCTGGCGCGCGTCGGCACGCTGGGGATCGAGCCGCTGGCCGAGCTCGGCCCCGATTTCGCCGCCTTCATCCGCCGCGACTTCGAGCGCAGCGAGGCGCTGCTGCGGCTGGCGAATTTCCAGCCGGAATAGCGCGCCTTCCCGGGATATCACGTCCACGTGAACGTAAATCTATTGCCGGCCGCCGGCCTGTGCTACGGCCGGAACGGGGGAAGCGCCGGGCCGGATGGACCGGCTCGTCCGAACGGAGTGGGCGGCCATCGACGGGTTGCGCGGATCCCTGCACGGGCAGGAGACGGAGCGGCATGCGGTTCCGGTTTCCGAGATCGTGTCCACCATCGCGCGGGACTGGCCGGCGGAGCGGCTGACGCTCGGCGACCTGATCGAGGCACTGGGGCCGCGCGGCTATGGCGTGCTGATCGTGCTGTTCGCCCTGCCGAACCTCCTGCCGATCTACATCCCCGGCCTGTCCCCCATCTTCGGCGTGCCGCTGCTGATCATCTGCGCGCAGTTGGCGATGGGCCTGCCGACGCCGCGGCTGCCGGGCTTTTTGACCCGGCGGTCGATGCGTCGCGCCGACCTGCGGATGATCGCCGAGAAGGCGCTGCCCTGGCTGCGCCGCGTGGAGCGCTGGGTGAAGCCGCGCCCATCCTTCGCCACCACGCGGACGGGGGAGCGGCTGATCGGCGCCTATGGCGTCTGGCTGGCCGCGATCGTGATCGTGCCGCTGCCGCTGACCAACGGACCGCCGTCGCTCGCCTGCCTGATCATGGCGATCGGGGTGATGGAGGAGGACACGCTGACCATCCTGGCCGGCGCGGCCTTCGGCGTGTTCGCCACCTTCCTCGGCCTGTCGATCATCGGCAGCGTCGGCTGGATGCTGGTGGCCGGCTTCAGCTGGCTGTTCGGCCTGCCCTGAACACCGCGGACCGGGACAAAGGCATGGCGCGATGAGCCCCGACGGCATCCCCGGCGACGACGCCGCGCCGATCTCCCGCATCGTGGCGGAGGTGGCGGCTGCCTTCCCCGGCGAACGCATCACGCTGGGCGAGATGGCCGACAGCTTCGGCGACCGCGCCTTCGGCCTGCTGTCGCTGCTGCTGCTGCTGCCCGGCCTGCTGCCCGGCATGGCCAGCGTCTTCGGCACGCCGCTGCTGCTGCTCGGGATCCAGATGGGGCTCGGCCGGCGCGTGCCCAAGCTGCCGCAGATCCTGGCGCGGCAGAGCATCAAGCGGTCCGACCTGCTGCGGCTGGCCTCCGCCTCCTCGGTCGGGCTCAAGCGGATCGAGCGCTTCGTGCGGCCTCGGCCCGGCTTCTTCCTCTCCCCGCTCGGCGAGAAGATCATCGGCTGGCTGACCGCCTATGTGGCGCTGATGCTGATCCTGCCCGGGCCCGGCACCAACGGCCCGCCCGCCTTCGGCAACATCGTCATGGCGCTCGGCCTGATCGAGCACGACAACCGCACCGCCGCCTGGGGCGTCGCGCTGACGCTGGCGGGCTGCATCTTCGCCACCGCCGTGCTGGTGCTGATCGTCTGGCTGGGCATGGAAGCCTTCGGGATGCTGTTCTGACGCGCGAAGGTGGATGGCTGGCGCGGCTGTCAATCATCGTTTACACTCCCGCCCATGCGCCGGTGGCCCGCAAGGGCTGAAACGGGAACGCGCGAAGGACGCCCTCCTCCGCGATCGCGCAGCGACCGACGGTCGCGGCGCGCAGATCGCGGAGCAAACGCCCGACGCGATCGCGCTGCCGCCTCAAGGGCGCGCAGCGTGGGTCGCGCCGGGCGCAGTCCAAGTCCGCGGCTGCCCCCGCAACTGTAGGCGGAGCCGTCGCCCCCAGATGCCATTGGGCCCACCGGGCCCGAGAAGGCGGGGGCGGCCCCGGAAGGGCCCCATGCCCCTCCGGCACTCCGCGAGCCAGGAGACCGGCCGGCGCACAGACGTCCCGCGCGTGCCGGGCGGGGTGCACCGGCGCAACGGAGCGACAGCCGTCCGGCAACGGGCGGCGCTCGGCTTCGTAGGCGGCGACGACGCCCACCGCTCCGGCCGGGCAACCGTCCGGGGCACGTCGTCACGTCGCACGGAGGACCCCGATGCGAACGCTCCGCCACGCGCTGCTTGCGCTGCCTTTCGCCATGCCCGCCCTGGACGCCGCGTCCCAGGCGCCCGCGCCCGACATCCCGCAATTCGACAGCATCGTCACCGCCACCCGCATCCCGACGCCCCCCGAGCGCGTGCCGGCCGCCATCACCGTGATCAGCCGCGCCGACATCGAGGAGCGCGGCTACCAGACGCTGGCCGAGGCGCTGCAGAGCGTGCCCGGCCTGCGCCTGGTGCAGCAGGGCGGCATCGGCCAGAACGCCAGCGCCTTCCTGCGCGGCAGCAATTCCAGCCATGTCCTGGTGCTGCTGGACGGCGTGCCGGTGAACGACCCGTCGGAGCCCAACGGCGCCTTCAACTTCGGCAACGAATTGCTGGGCGAGGTGGAGCGGATCGAGGTGGTGCGCGGCCCCGCCTCCTCGCTCTACGGCTCGGGCGCGCTGGGCGGCGTGATCAACATCGTCACCCGCCGCGCGCCGGAAGGCCGCGCCGTGTCCACCTTCGGCGAGGTCGCGGCCGGCACGCAGGACACCGTCCGCGGCACGACCGGCTTCGCCGGGCAGTCGGGGGCGGTGGACTACCTCTTCGCGCTGCAGGGGCTTTCCACGCGCGGGTTCGACGCGACGCCGCGGCGCTTCACGGCGGACACGCGCGAACGCGACGGCGCGCAGATCGGGTCGGCCACCGCGCGCATCGGCGTGCGGCTGGATGCCGGCACCCGCGTGGAAGCGCTGCTGCGCTGGCGGGAGAACCGCTTCGACTACGACAATGTCGGCCGCGACGACCCTAACCTGCGCGGCGACGACCGCCGCTGGCTGGGCCAGGTCCGCGGCGAGACGGTGCTGCTGGGCGGCGCCTGGACCACCGGGCTCCGGCTGGCCGTCGCCCGCGACCGCCGCGCCTATGCCAACGACCCGGACGCCGCCAGCGCGACCTTCGCGCGCGACTACTACCGGGGCGAGCGCACCACGCTCGACTGGTCCAACCGCATCCGCCTCGGCGATCTCGGCATCCTGGCCGACAGCGCGCTGGCCTTCGGCGTGACGCGCACCGACGAGACGCTGGAAAGCGACACCGGCGGCGTCTCGCCGCGCTTCCGCGTCGATGCGCGCGGCGGCGCGACGGCCTTCCATGGCGGCTACCAGGCGCGGATCGGCCAGCGGCTCGACATCGCGCTCGGCCTGCGCCACGACGAAGCGGAGGATTATGGCGGCTTCACCGCCTGGCGCAGCGGTGTTGTCTACGCGCTGCCGGAGATCGCCTCCCGCATCCGCGCCTCGGCCGGCACGGCCTTCCGCGCGCCGTCGCTGGACCAGCGCTTCGGGCGCACCGCCTTCGTCATCGGCAATCCCGATTTGAAGGCGGAACGCAGCTTCGGCTGGGACATCGGCATCGAGACGGACGTACCGGGCCTGGGCCGCGACGACTTCGCGACGCTCTCCGCCACCTGGTTCGAGAGCAGCATCCGCGAGCTGATCGTGGTGGGCTTCGACGGCAGCGTGTTCCGCCCGCAGAACGTGCAGCGCGCGAAGGTGGAGGGGGCGGAGCTCGGCATCACGCTGCGCCCCGCCGCCTGGCTGGATGCGCGCGCGGCCTGGACCATCACCGATGCGGTGAACGCGGATACCGGCCAGCGCCTGCTGCGGCGGCCGCAGAATGCCTGGGCCTTCTCGGCCCGCATCATGCCGCTGCCCGGCCTGGTCCTGGCGCCGGAGGTGGTGGTCTACGGCCCGCACCGGGACTTCCTGAATCCCGCGGGCGGCGGCTTCGGATCGCAGGGCGAATCGCCGGGCGACACGCTGGTGAACCTGACGGCGAGCTACGCCTTCAACCCGCAGGTGACCGGCTTCGTGGAGGGCCGGAACCTGGGCGGCGCGCGCTACGAGCCGGCGAACGGCTACGTCACGCCCGGCCGGTCGGTGCTGGTGGGCACGCGCTTCGCGTTCTGAGGCGCGGTGGGGGCTTGGCCGCGCCCCGGCTGGCGGCGCGGCCAAGCCCCCACCCTTCCGCGGCGCCGCGCGTCGCGCGCCGGACGGGTCGGGCGCGCATCCCGCCTTCCGCACGCCATGCGCCGCCCTCGCAGGCCCGGCGGCTGCGTCTGGAGACAGGGGCCTGCTTGTCCCCTGGTCGGCGCGGGGCGCGTCAGCCCTCGGCCGGCGTGTGGCTGGTCCAGAGCGCCAGGGCAGGCGGCAGCACGCCGAGCAGCAGCCAGTGCACCAGCGCCGCCTGGCGCGTCACCAGCCCGGCATCCCAGGCCAGCACCGACGCCAGCTGCGCGACCAGCAGCCACAGGATCGAGATGCCGAGCGCGGCGGTCTCCGACAGGGCGGGGCGGGAGCGGTTCGTCATGTCGTCCGAGGGTGCGGTCGCGATGGGAAGCCGGGCCAGGGCCGCCGCGACCCTGCATCGCATACGATACACGATCCCGTGATCATGTCCACACGAAACCGCGATCGGCCATCATGCGCCGCGGCCGCGGGCCCGGCCGGCCGCGTCATGCCTCCGCGCGGCCAGGCGGGCTGCCGCCGAAGCCCTCGGCGCCAGCCCGCGCCGCCGGGGCGTGCGTGACGATCCGATGGCCATCGCCCGCCTGACGACAGCGTGTGTTGCCTCAACCCCCCCCGGGCGGCGCTGTTGCACCCGCAATGGACACTCTCCCCAAGGCCCCGCAGCGGGCCGCGCTGTTCCTCGACTTCGACGGCACCCTCGTCGACATCGCCCCGACCCCCGATGCCGTGGTGGTGCCGCCCGACCTGCCGGCGCTGCTGGCGCGGCTCTCGCGCGGGCTCGACGGGGCGCTGGCCGTCGTCTCCGGCCGCCCGGTCGCGCAGCTTGCGGCGCTGCTGCCGGTGCCGCTGGTGCTGGCCGGCGACCATGGCGCGGCGCTGCGCCTGGACGCCGCCTCGCCGGTCGAGGCGCCCGCCCTGCCCGACCCGCCGCCCGATTGGATCGAGGCGGCGCGGCGACTGGCCGCCGCCCATCCCGGCGCGCTGGTGGAGGCGAAGTCGCACGGCTTCGTGCTGCACTACCGCCAGGCGCCCGCGGCCGGGGAGCCGGCGCGGGCGCTGCTGGAAGGCCTGCTCGGCCAGTCCGGCGGCTTCGCCCTGCTGCCCGCCCGCATGGCGTGGGAAGTGAAGCCCGACGGCGTCTCGAAGGGCACCGCGGTGGCGACCCTGATGGCGCGCCCGCCCTTCGCCGGCCGCACGCCGATCTTCGTCGGCGACGACGTGACGGACGAGGCGGGCATGGCCGCCGCCCGCGCGGCCGGCGGGCTCGGCCTCAGGCTGCAGGACGCCTTCGGCACGCCCGAGGTCTTCCGCGCCTGGCTGGCGCGGCTGGCGGACCGGCCCGCGCCCCCGGCGGAGCGCCTCGCGCCCCCCGCGGAGCGCCTCGCACCATGAGCCGGCTGGTCCTGGTCGCCAACCGCGTGCCCGATCCGGGCGAGCGCGGCGCCACCGCCGGCGGGCTCGCGGTGGCGCTGAAGGACGCCGTCACCCGCCGCGACGCGGTGTGGTTCGGCTGGTCCGGCGCCACCGCCGAGGCGACCTCCGCCACGCCCCGGGAAGCGGTGCATGGGCGGCTGACCTATGCGACGATCGACCTCGGCGCGGCCGACTACCGACAATACTACCAGGGCTTTTCCAACGGCGCGCTGTGGCCGGTGCTGCACTACCGGCTGGGCGTCGCGCGCTTCGACCGCGAGGACTGGATCGGCTACCGCCGCGTCAACGCCGCCTTCGCCGCCGCGCTGGCGCCGATGCTGCGCGCGGACGACACGGTCTGGATCCACGACTTCCACCTGTTCTCGCTGGCGGCCGAGCTGCGTGCGCTGGGCTGCAAGCAGCGCATCGGCTTCTTCCTGCACGTGCCCTTCCCGCCGCGCCAGGTCTTCGCCGGGCTGCCGCATGCGCAGTCGATCCTGGAGGCGCTGGCCGCGGCCGACGTCATCGGCGTGCAGACCGGGGACGATGCGGGCAATCTGCGCGACGCGCTGGTCGCGATCGGCCAGGCGGAGACGGCGCCGAAGGTGCACGCCTTCCCCATCGCCATCGACACCGCCGGCTTCGCCACGCTGGCGGCGCGGCGCTTCCGCACCAAGGAGGTGGACCGGCTGCGCCTGTCGCTGGCCGGCCGGGCGCTGGCGATCGGGGTGGACCGGCTGGACTACACCAAGGGCCTGCCGCAGCGCATCGCCGGCTTCGGCAAGCTGCTCGAGCGCTTCCCCCGCCACCGCGCCAAGGTCACCTTCCTGCAGGTGGCCCCCGTCAGCCGCGGCGACGTGGCGCAGTACCGCGCGCTGCGGCGGGAACTGGACGAGATGGTCGGCCGCATCAACGGCCAGTATGCCGAGCCGGACTGGGGCCCGATCCGCTACATCACCCGCGCCGTCGCGCGCCCCACCATCGCCGGCTACATGCGCCTGGCGCGGATCGGGCTGGTCACGCCGCTGCGCGACGGGATGAACCTGGTCGCCAAGGAATACGTGGCCGCGCAGGACGCCGAGGATCCGGGCGTGCTGGTGCTGTCGCGCTTCGCCGGCGCGGCGCTGGAACTGGACGGCGCGGTGCTGGTGAACCCGCTGGACGCCGACGACATCGCCGACGGGCTCGACATCGCGCTCTCCATGCCGGCCGAGGAGCGCGGCGCGCGCTGGCAGCGCATGGCCGCCGCGGTGCGGTCCAACACCGCCGCCACCTGGTGCCGCGACTTCCTGGCGGCGCTGGAGGACGGAGCGGCGGCGCGGGACTGATACTGACCGGCGGAAATGCTGACGCATTTCCCCGCGCATGTCCCCTCGGGCGCCGGCGCTGCGCTTGGCTCGCCGCACTTGCGGCGGGCGCCATTCGGCGCCTCAGCCGCCGGCGGCGGCTGCAAGTCAGGACTTGCGCCGTCCAGTATGAGGCGCGGCGCGGGCGGCCCTGCCGGACGGCGGCGCGGCCGGGTCGGGGTCGCCGCCCGGGTTCCTCGGGCGCGCCGGCGATGGCAGGCTGCGCGGGGGCGGCGCGGGGATGGGCCGGGCATGCGGATCGTGCTGGCCAATACCGGGCCGCGGATCGAGGCGGAGCAGGTGGGGCGCCGGCCGCTCGGCGGGGTGGAGACGGCGGTCGCGCTGCTCGCCCGCGCCTTCGCCCGGCGCGGCCATGACCTCGTCCTGCATTTCGACGGCGAGGCGCCGCCACCCCCCGATCCCGCCGACTTGGTGATCGCCGCGCGCGTGCCGCGGCTGTTCCGCGCCCTGCCCGCGGGGCGCCGGGTGCTGTGGCTGCACAACCCGGCGGACTACCTGCGCAAGCCGCGCCACGCGCTGCCTCTGCTGGCCGCCCGGCCGGGGCTGGTGACGCTCGGCGCCGCCCACCGGGCGACGCTGCCCTGGTTCCTGCCCGGCCGCCGGGTCGAGATCCCGCTGGCCGTCGCGCCGCCCTTCGACCAGCCGGCGCCGGACCGTGCGCCGGGGCCGCCGGTGGCCATCTTCGCCTCCAACCCGCTGCGCGGGCTGGACTGGCTGCTGGACGCCTGGGCGACGCGGATCGCGCCCGCGGTGCCGGGGGCGGAGCTGCATTGCTACACCGGCGCCGCGGTCTATGGCGGGGATGCGAAGCTCGCCGCGCGCGCCGCGCCGGTGCTGGCCCGGGCGGCGGCCACGCCCGGCGTATGGCTGATGGAGCCGGTGCCGCGGCCGGTGCTGCGGGAGCGCCTGCTGGCGGCGCGCGCCATGCTCTATCGCGGCGATCCCGGCGAGACCTTCTGCCTGGCCCTGGCCGAGGCCCAGGCCAGCGGCCTGCCCTGCGTGGTGACGCCGCTCGGCGCGGTGGCGGAGCGGGTGGAGGATGGCGTGACCGGCGTGGTGGCCCGGGACACGGCCGGCTTCGCGGCGGCCTCGGTGGCGGTGCTGTCGGACGACGAAGCGTGGCGGCGAATGCACCGCGCGGCGCTGGCGCGCGGGCCCGGGCCGGGCTGGGACGAGGTGGCGGCGCGGTTCGAGGCGCTGGCCGGCTAGGCCGGGCCGACCAGCTCGGGCGCTTTGGCACTTTGCCTTTTTGGCGCTTTATCGCCCGCCTCGATGTCGAGGCGCAGCGGGACGCGCGGCCAGGCCGGGACTGCCGCGTGCCGTCAGGCTGGCGGCGGATCGGCATCCGGCCGAGCGATCCGGCACCGGACATCCGACAGGCGCGGCGACGTGACAGCGCCTTCTTAGGATGAAATTCCGCGAAAGGCAAGCGCCCGGCCTGCAGGCGCCAGGGCGATCGCACACGCCCAGGGCGCGGAGAACATCTCCCTCCCCCGCCTCGGCGGGGGAGCGCCGGCGCAGTGCGCCGTCGGGGGTGGGGGTGGGGCGCGCAGCGCTGGACGGAAGACATCGACAGAACGGTTGCTTGGCGCAGCGCTACGCCCCCCTCACCCCGACGGGGCACTGCCACGGCGCTCTCCCCCCATCGGGGGGAGAGGGCAAGAACATCTCCCGGTTTCGCGATTCGTGCCGCGTGTGCAATTGCCCTGCTGCAGGCGCGCCGGGCGCCGCGGTGCCCCGCTATTCGTTCCGCAGCAGCGGCGCCGGCCGCACGCGCAGCGCCAGCGCCGTGCCGACATAGCCGAAGCCCAGCGTCAGCACGACGCAGCCCAGGATCACCGCAGCGGTCGTCCCGGGCAGGAACACCCATTCCCCCCGCATCACGAAGCGCACCACCGCCCAGGACGCCGCCGAGCCCGCCGCCGCCGCCAGCAGCCCCGCCACCAGCCCGAGGATGCCGAATTCCACCAGCCAGGCCGCGCGGATCTGCGACCGCGTGGCGCCGACCGTCTTCAGGATCACCGCGTCGCGCACCCGCGCCCGCTGCCCGGCCGCCACCGCGCCCGCCAGCACCAGCATCCCCGCCAGCAGCGTGACCGAGGAGGTGGCCTGCAGCGCCACCCCGATCCGGCCGAGCAGCCCGGCCACCGCCTCCAGCGCATCGCGCACGCGGATGCCGGAGACGTTGGGGAAGGCATCGGTCAGGGTGCGCAGCACGCCGACCTCGGCCGCGGGGGCGGCGCGGACGGTGGCGATGTGGGTGTGGGGCGCCGCCTCCAGCAGGCCGGGGGAGGCGACGAAGACGTAGTTGATGCCGAGCCCCCGCCACTGGATGTCGCGGAGCGAGGCGACCCGCATGTCGATGTCGCGGCCCAAGACGTTCAGCGTGATGGTGGAGCCGATGCCGACCCCCCAGCCGCGCGCGAGGTTGGCGTCGAAGGACAGCAGCGGCGGGCCGCCGTAGTCGGCCGGCCACCATTGGCCCTGGGCCAGCCGCGTGCCCTCGGGCGGCGTCGCGGCATAGGTCAGGCCGCGGTCGCCGCGCAGCGCCCAGCGGGTGTCCTCGGTGGCCTGCACCTGCTCGGCCGGCACGCCATCCACCGCGACGACGCGGGCGCGCAGCGAAGGCGCGCGGCGGACTTCCGCCACGCCCGGCTGGGCCAGGGCCAGGCTGTCGAATTCCCGCGCCTGGTCGTTCTGGATGTCGATGAAAAAGAAGCTCGGCGCCGCCTGCGGCAGCTGGTCCTGGATCTGGCGCCGCAGGTTGCCCTCGATGGTGGCGATGGCGGCCAGCGTGGTCAGCCCGATGCCGAGCGCCACCAGCATGGTCGGCGTCGGCGCGCCGGGGCGGTGCAGGTTGGCGAGGCCAAGGCGCCAGGCCGGCCGGCGGACATGGCGGAAGGCCCGCGCGGCGCGCATCAGCAGCGTGGCCCCCAGCCGGAACAGCAGCAGCGTCAGCGCCGCGCCGGCGACGAAGCCCATGGCGAAGCGCGGCTGCTCCGCCGTGCCGACCACCAGCGCCGCCAGCGCGGCGGCGGCCAGCAGGTTCGCCAGGATGATGCCGCGCGAGGGCCAGCCCGGGGTGGCGGTGATGGTGTCGCGGAACAGCGCCGCGCCCGGGATGCGCTGCGCCCGGCCGAGCGGCCAGAGCGCGAAGGCCAGCGCCGTCAGCAGCCCGTACAGCGCCGCCAGCGCCAGCGGGCCGGGATAGATGCCGAAGCGCGGCGGCACCGGCAGCGCGCCGGCCAGCGCCTGCGCGGCCAGCCAGGTCAGGCCGAAGCCCGCCACCAGCCCGATTGCGATGCCGAGCGCCGCCAGCACCAGCACCTGGATCAGGTAGGTCGCCAGGATGGTGCCCGCCGGCGCGCCCAGGCAGCGCAGCGTGGCGATGGTGCGGCCGCGGGCATCGAGCCAGGCGCGCACGCCGGTGGCCACGCCGATGCCGCCCACCAGCAGCGCGGTCAGGCCCGCCAGCGTCAGGAAGGCCGCGGCGCGGTCCAGGAAGCGGCCGACGCCCGGTTCCGCCTGGTCCGCGAAGCGCACGCGCCAGCCGCCATCGCCGACGGCGGCCTGCCAGTCGCGGGCGAAGGCGCGCGGATCGGTGCCGGCGGGCAGCCGGGCGCGGAGGTCGTAGGACACCAGGCTGCCCGGCTGGATCAGGCCGGTGCGGGGGATCGCGGCGTCGAGCACCAGGGCGCGCGGACCGAGCACGGCGGGGCTGGCGACGCGGTCCGGCTCCTCCGCCACCACGCCGACGAAGGTGAAGGTCGCCTCGCCGATGCGCACGGCGTCGCCGGGGGTGAGCGCCAGGCGTTCGGCGACCGAGCCTTCGAGCGCGAGGCCGAAGCGGCCGTTCCGCTCGGCGAGGCTGGCGGTATCTGGCGCGAGGCGCAGCTGGCCGTAGAGCGGGTAGGCGGCGTCGACCGCCTTCAGCTCCACCAGCGACCGCTCGCCGGAGGGGGCGATGGCCATCGCCCGCATCTCGATGATCTGGGACAGCGCCGCCCCGCGGCTGGCGGCCCAGTCGCGCTGCGCCGCCGTCAGCGGGGTGTAGTAGACATCCACCTCGATGTCGCCGCCGAGCAGCCGGGCGCCGTCGGCGGCCAGCCCCGCCTGGGTGGCGGTGCGCAGCGTGCCGACCGCGGCGATGGCGGCAACGCCGAGGGCGAGGCAGGCCAGCACGATACGCAGCGACTTGAGGCCGCCGCGCAGCTCCCGCCGCGCGAGACGCCAGCCTTGGAGGATATGGGCGGTCATGTGGTGCGGGGGGTGCCTGTTCGGGGAGGGTGCTGCGGTGGTGAACCCCCCCTCACCCGACCCTCTCCCCCCGTCGGGGGGAGAGGGCTTCTCGGCGCGGGGGGAGAGGCGACGCGCGCGCGGCTATTCGGCGGCCATGCGCAGCGGCGCGGTGTCGGTCACGATCCGGCCATCCTCGATGCGGATCTGCCGGCCGCAGCGCTCGGCCAGCGCCGGGTCGTGGGTGATCAGCAGCAGCGTGGTGCCCAGCCGCGCGCGCAGGCCGAACAGCAGGTCCATCACCGCCGCGCCCGTCGTGCGATCGAGGTTGCCGGTCGGCTCGTCCGCCAGGATCAGCCGCGGCTCCGCCACCACGGCACGGGCGAGGGCCGTGCGCTGCTGCTCGCCGCCCGACATCTGGCCGGGATAGTGTTCCAGCCGATGGCCGAGCCCCACGTCGCGCAGCGCCGCGGCCGCCCGGTCGAAGGCATCGCGCCGGCCGGCGAATTCCAGCGGGATCGCCACGTTCTCCAGCGCCGTCATGGTGGGCACGAGGTGGAAGGCCTGGAAGACGATCCCCACCTCGTCCCGACGGAAGCGGGCCAGCGCATCCTCGTCCAGCGCGGCGAGGTCGCGGCCCGCGACGCGCAGGCCGCCGGCGGAAGGCCGTTCCAGCCCCGCCAGCAGCATCAGGAGAGATGTCTTGCCCGACCCGCTCGGCCCGACGATGCCCACCGCCTCCCCCGCGCCGACCGAAAGGTCCACGCCGCGCAGCACATGCACCGGGCCCGCGATGGCCTGGGCGGTGAAGGCGAGGCCCTGGGCCTCGATCAGCTGTTCGGTCGGGGTCACGGGTCGCTCCGGCGGTTCCACCGGATATGGGCGGCGCGCGGTGCTGGGGAAGGCGCTGGCCGGTTGCGGAGTGTTGCTCGCCGGAACGAAGGCCGCGCGGGCGCAAGCCGGTGAAACGCGGCTGCTGATGCTGGGCGATTCCATCACCGCCGGCTTCGGCCTGGCGCGGCCGGAGGGCCCGCCGGCGCGGATCGAGGCGCTGCTGCGGGCGCGCGGGCGCAACGTGCGGGTGATCGATGCCGGGGTGTCGGGCGACACCACGGCGGGCGGGCGGGCGCGCATCGAATGGGCGCTGGCGGACCGGCCGCATGCCGCGATCGTGGCACTCGGCGGCAATGACGGGCTGCGCGGGCTGCCGCCTTCGCAGATGCGGGCGAATCTGGTCGCCATCCTGGATGCGCTGGCCCGGCGGGGGGTGCCGACGCTGCTGGCCGGCATGATCGCGCCGCCCAACCTGGGGGCGGAGTATGGGCGGGAATTCGCCGGGGTGTTCGACGGGCTGGCGCGCGAGCGGCCCGACCTGGTCTTCTACCCCTTCCTGCTGGACGGCGTGGCGGGCGACCCGGGGCTGAACCAGCCGGACCGAATCCACCCGACCGCGCGGGGGGCCGAGGAGATCGCGCGGCGGATGCTGCCCTTCATCGAAACCCTGCTGGACCGGGTGCGCGTTCCGGCGGCAGGCTGAGGCGCGCCGTGCCGCGCCGCCTGGCCTTCCGGGGCCGGCGGGGCGGGTCGGCTGGCGGGCCGCCTGCGCGCGGGCCCGCGGCGGGTGTGGCGGCGCGGCCGCGCCGGGGGGCTGCCTCTCCGGGGCGGGCGCGCCGGAGCAGCGGAGAGAGAGCCCCATGGTGCGCCTGTTCGTCGCCCTCGCGCTGCCGGCCCTTCTCAAGACCCAGCTTTCCGCGCTGTCCGGCGGCATCCCCGGGGCGAAGTGGGTCGCGCCCGAGAACTACCACCTGACGCTGCGCTTCATCGGGGAGGTGGAGCATTGGCGGGCGGAGGAGGTGGACCAGGCGCTGGCCGCCATCCGGGCGCCGCGCTTCGAGCTCTCGCTGGCCGGGATCGGCACCTTCGAGAAGGCCGGGCGCGTCCAGTCCCTGCACGTGGCCGCCGAGCGGACCGAGGCGCTGGCGCGGCTGCAGGCGAAGGTGGAGACCGCGCTGCAGCGCATCGGGCTGGAGCCGGAACGCCGCCGCTTCGCGCCCCATGTGACGCTGGCGCGGACGGACCGGGCGGAGACCCACAAGCTGGTGGAATTCGTGCGCGGCCACAGCCTGTTCCGCGCGGAGGCGATGGCGGTGGAGCATTTTACTCTCTTCTCGTCCCGGCTGGGGAAGGACCAGGCGCATTACGTGCCGGAAGTGGAGTACGAACTGGCCTGAAGCGGTCCCGTCGAACCACGGCCGGCCTCCGGGGCCTGCCGGCGGCTGCGCGACCGCGCCGACCATCATCGATCGCCGCTTCCGGGCTGGTCATGGCCCGGCGCAGTCCGGGGAAGCGCGCGACGCCACGCGGGCGGACCGCGCGGCCCGGCGCCGCCGCCCGCAAGCGCCGGCCGGCACCGGGCGGGCGGCCAGCCGGAGACGCGGAGCCCCGGCCCGCCGGGCCGCGGACGCCGCCCTCCGCCGCCTCAGCCCAGCGCGGCGTCCCGCACCGAGAGATCCAGGTAGCGCATCGGGTCGGCCAGTTCCTTGCGCGGCTGGGCATAGGCGCTGCGCAGCCGCAGCACGGTGCGCAGCCCGTCCAGGTCCACCCGCAGGTCGCGGAAGATGCCCGTCGAGGCGTCCAGCAGCGCCGCCTGGGCGCGTTCCGCGACGGGCCGCGGCATGCTGGCGCGGGCCGTCAGCAGGCCGACGCCGGCCTCGGCGTTCGCGGGGTCGGCCAGCCAGGCGATGCTGTCGCGGAAGCCGCGCGCGAAGCCGACCAGCGCCGCGCGCTTCTCCGCCACCACGCCGCGGCGCGCCGTGCCGACGATGCCCTGGTAGGGCCCGATCACGTCGCGCGCGCGCACCAGGCGCCGGAAGCCCGCGCCTTCGGCCGCCAGGTCGAGCGGCGTGTTCAGCAGCGTCGCCGCCTGCCTTCCCTCGCGCAGCGCGGCCAGCCGTTGCGCGCCGCCGCCGACGGCGACCCAGTTCACCGCTTCCGCCAGGCCCTGGCGAGACAGGATCTCGCGCAGCACGAAGGCGAAGCCGGTGGTCATCGCATCGACGGACACGTCGCGGCCGCGCAGCGCGGCGAGGTCCGGCACGTCGGGCGCGGCCATGACGGAGAGCATGCCGTCATCCACGCCGAACAGCGCGACGAAATCGGCCTGGCCGGGCAGCTGCGCCTCGCCCTGGCCTTCGACATAGGCGACGACGTTGTCGACCGAGGTCAGCGCCAGGTCGAAGCGGCCGCCGAACAGGTCGGCGGCCATGGCGCGGGAATTGGGCGTCAGCTCCAGCGTCACCTCCACGCCGTGCCGGGCGAAGAGGCCGTGCTGCTGCCCCGCCCAGACCGGCAGGTTCGATGCGCCCGCGAAGGCGACGACGCGCAGCGGCGCGGGCGCGGTCTGCGCCAGCGCAGGTGTCGCGAGCATGGCGGGCAGCGCCAGCGCGGCGCGTCGGGGGATGCGCGTCATCGCCTCAGTCCGCGAACTGGCCGGCGGCCTGCAGGATCGGCCGCCACTTCGCGATCTCGGCCGCCACATGCGCGCGGTGCGCTTCCGGCGTCTGGCGCGATTCCGGCTCTGGCGGGCTGCCCAGCTCGTTCAGCCGCTGCACCACGCGCGGATCGCGCAGCGCGACGCGCAGCGCTTGGTT
Source organism: Acetobacteraceae bacterium (assembly GCA_027487675.1). GTDB lineage: Bacteria > Pseudomonadota > Alphaproteobacteria > Acetobacterales > Acetobacteraceae > Falsiroseomonas. The sequence continues at coordinate 32,693 of JAIYDD010000116.1, forward strand.
CAGCCGCGCGACGACGGGCGCCGGCGTGCCGCGCGGCGCATAGACGCCGTGCCACACCGCGATCTCGAAGCCCTGCAGGCCGGCGCCCGTGGCGGTCGGCACGCCCGGCACCTGCGGCAGCGGTTCGGCCGTGGTGACCGCCATCGCCTTCACGCTGCGCGCCTGGATGAAGGGGATCGCGCTGGTGGTCTGGTCGCAATAGATGTCGATGCGGCCGGCGATGATCTCCGGGTAGATCGGCCCCGACCCGGTGTAGGAGATGGTGGTGGCGCCGACGCCGAGCTGCGCCTGGAACAGCGTGCCGCAGAGCTGGCTGGCCGAGCCCAGGCCCGCATTGGCCAGGTTCACGCGGTCGCGCCGCTCGCGCACGAAGCGCAGCATGTCGGCGAAGGTCTCGCCCGGGAAGTCGGGGCGCGCCATCCACACCATCGGCGTGGCGGTGACCAGGCCGATATATTCGAAGGCGGTCAGCGGATCATAGGGCAGGCGGCGGTAGAGCGTCGGCGCGGTGGCCATGCCGATGTTGTGCAGCAGGATGGTGTAGCCGTCGGGGCGCGCCTGCGCGACGCGGTTGGTGCCGGTGGTGCCGCCGGCGCCGCCGACATTCTGCACCACCATGTTCACGCCGAGGTCGCGCGCCATCACCTCGGCGATCAGGCGGCCGACCGCGTCCGTCGGGCCGCCGGGGGCGAAGGGGATCACCAGCGTGATGGTCTGGTCCGGCCAGCTCGACTGCGCACGCAGCTGCGGCGCGACGAGCAGCGCGGCGGCTCCGGTGCCCGCGGCCAGCAGGCCGCGGCGCGTAAGGCTCATGCTCATCCTGTCCGTTCCCTGTCCCGTTCTCGTTGGTCGGGTGAGCCTAACGCCCGCCGGAAATATCCACCATCGTTCCCGTCATGTAGCCGGCGCGGTCGGAGAGCAGGAAGGCGGCGAGGCCCGCCACCTCCTCCGGCTCGCCCGGCCGTCCGGCGGCGATGGCGGCGGTGATCGCGCGCAGGCGGTCGGCGCCGGCGCGGGCCTCGTGGCTGTCGGTGCGGATCACGCCGGGGCGGATGCCGACGACGCGGATGCCGAGCTTGCCGACCTCATTGGCGAGGCCCACGGTGAAGCCATCCATCGCGCCCTTGGCGGCGGCATACATCACGCGGCCGGGCTGGCCGCCGAGCACGCTGGCGCGGCTGCCCATGTTGACGATGACGCCGCCCGACCCACCGCGATCGGTGGCCATGCGGCGGACGGCTTCGCGCGAACAGAAGGCGGCGGAGCGGAAATTGCCGTCCATCAGCTTGTCGAAATCGGCGGTGGTCATGTCGGCGATGCGGAAATCGGCGCTGCCGCCGGCATTGTTCACCAGGCCCTTGAGCGGGCCGAGGGCGAGGGCGTCGAGCGCGGCGAACAGCGCCTCGACCCCCGCTTCGGTGGTGACGTCGCCCTGCAGGGCCGCGGCGCGGCCGCCGGCGGCTTCGATGGCGGCGACGGTGGCGGCGGCGCTGTCGGCGTCGCGCAGGTAGTTGACGACGGCGGTCCAGCCATCGGCGGCGCAGGCGCGCGCCACCGCGGCGCCGATGCCGCGGCCGCCGCCGGTGACGAGGACGACCTTGTTGGTATCACCCATCCGATTCAGGCCTCCGGTGCTCGCCGCATGAGTCGGCTCCGCCCTGCGGTCATCGGATGGGCGCTCATCGCGACAACCCGCCGACCTGCGACAGCTCGGCGCGCGCTTCGGCGGCCGTCATCGGCTCCGCGCCGAGTTCGCGCAGCAGGCGCACGGCGCGCTCGACCAGCACGGTGTTGCTGACGGCGAGCTCGCCCCTGTCGAGGTAGATGTTGTCCTCGAGCCCGACGCGCACATGACCGCCCAGCAGCCAGGCCTGCAGCAGCATCGGGAATTCCATCCGCCCGATCGCGAAGGCCGCCCAGGGGTTTTGCGGCGGCAGGATCGACTTCGCGTAGTGGAGCGTCTGCGGGTCCCAATCAAAACCCCAGCGGATACCCATGCAGACCTGGAACAGGCAGGGGCCCTTGAGCACGCCCTCGGCCATCAGCTGTTTTGCCAGCCCGACATCGCCGGAATCGAAGACTTCGAGTTCCGGTATGGTGCCGACCGAATAGATCAGCTCCGCCATGCGCGCGACCGACCAGGGCGCGTTGATGACGACGGCGCTGCCCGACCACATGGTGTTGAGATCGAGCGTCGCGATCTCCGGCTTCAGCGCGACGATGTGCTCCACGCGCTTGTCGGGCGGCAGCAGCGTGCTGCCGGGCGCGGCCTCGCGCGGGTTGTCGCGGCTGGGCACGAAGCGGCCGCCGGGGCCGGTCGTCAGGTTGATCACCACATCGGTGCCGCTGCCGCGGATGCGGTCCACCACCTCGCGGTACAGGTCGAGCGACATGGAGGGCTTGCCCGTCTCCGGGTCGCGCACATGGATGTGGGCGACCGCGGCGCCGGCCTTCGCGGCCTCGATCGCCGCATCGGCGATCTGCTTCGGCGTGATCGGCAGATAGGGCGTCTGCTCCGGCGTGGTGATGTTGCCGGTGACCGCGCAGGTCAGGATGTACTTGCGCTTCATGGCGTCGTTGCTCCGAAGGCCGGCTTGCCGCGCGTGATGTCGAGGAAGCGGGAGACGATCACGCGCTCGAACAGCCCCGCCCGGGTGAAGGGATCGCCGGCCGAGAAGGCTTCCGCCGCCGCGCGGTCCGGCACCTCCACGACGAAGACCGAACCCACCCGCGTCTCGCCGTCATCCGCCAGGATCGGGCCGGCGAGCCTGATATCGACGGGGCTGGCGCGCAGCCAGGCGCGGTGGTCGTCATACGCCGCGGCGCGGATCGGCGCGCCATCGGCACGGTCCGTGCAGTGGATCAGGAACAGCATCAGGAATCGGCCTTGGGCAGGCGGAATTCGTAGTGCAGCCGCGCCGCGCCGCCCGCCTGCTTCGCCGCATCCCAGTCGGTGACGAGGCTCGCCTTCACGCCGAACACCGCATCCTCGTGCAGGAAGGGGTCGCCATCCTTGAAGATGTGGGTGATCAGCTCGCGGTAGCCCGGCTTCTTGATCCAGAAATGCACATGCGTCGGCCGCATCGGGCCGCGGCCCATGGCGGAGAGCACGCGCCCCACCGGCCCGTCATGCGGCACCGGGTAGCTGGCCGGCATCACGGTGGGGAAGGCGACGACGCCGTCGGCGCCGGTGACGAAGCGGCCGCGCATCGCGTGTTCCTCGCCATCGCCGATCTGGCTGTCGTAGAAGCCCTCCGGCGAGGTGTGCCACACATCCACCTGCGCGCCTTCCAGCGGCTTGCCGTCCTCGTCCGCGACCACGACGCGGACCTCAAGCGGCTCGCCCGCCACGCCGGGCGAGAGGTGCTGGCCGTTCTCCATCCGCGGCGGGTTTTCGCGGTGGAAGGGGCCGAGCACCGTCGTCTCGCTCACCGAGGCATGCGTGCGGTGCGCGATCGCGTCCACCAGCATCGACACGCCGAGCACGTCGGACAGCAGGATCACCTCCTGCCGCTTGTCGTCGCACCAGCGGCCGAGCTCGGTCAGGAAGGCGACGCCCTGTTCCCATTCCGTGGGCGTCAGTTCCACGTCCTTGACGAAGGCGTGGACGTGGCGGATCAGCGACGCCATCACGATCCGCGTGCGCTCCGGCGCATCGGGCGCGATGCGCGCCAGCACGGCGTCCGTCAGGTTCTCGGTCGTGTAGGTGATGTGGCCGTCGGCCATGGTGGCGATCCCCTTCAGCCCATGGTCAGCACGATGCGGCCGCGCGATCCCGCGGCCACGGTGGCGTAGGCCTCGCGCGCCGCGTCCAGCGGGAAGGCGTGCGCGATGGAAGGCGGCGGGAAGGCGCCGCTTTCGAAGCCCTGGCGCAGCACCTCCATCATCGGCGCGCAGGCGACGACGCCGCGCTTCAGGCTGTCCACGCCCATCATGCGGCATTCGCGGCGATAGAAGGGAATGGGCTCGAAGCCCGCGCGCTGGCCCGGCGTGCCGGAGATCAGCACGAGCCGCCCGCGGAAGCCCAGCGCATCGATCGCACCCTCGATCAGGTCGGGCCGGCCGACGCAATCGAGGGTCACGTCGGCGCCCTTGCCGCCCGTCATCTCCATCACGCGCGCGCCGAAGCCCGGCTGTTCCAGGTCGATCGCCTCGCCGGTCGCCAGCGCCGCCGGCGACCCGGCCACGGGCGCGCCGCGCAGCGCGGCGATCACGCGCGCGCCGCGGCCGCGCGCGATCGCGCAGGCCGCGCCGCCGACGCCACCGGAGGCGCCGATCACCACCAGCGTCTCGCCTTCCTGCAAGGCCGCGTAGTCCAGCCCGATCAGCGCGGTGACGTAGTTCACGCCGACCGAGGCCGCCTGCTCGAAGGTGAGGTTCGCCGGCTTGCGCGCCAGCGCCGCCACCGGCAGCCGCAGCCAGGCGCCATGCGTGCCGTCGCGCGTGAAGCCCACATCGCCGCCGGTGCCCCAGACCTCGGCGCCGATCCAGTCGGCGGGACCCGCCGCGACCACGCCCGCGAAGTCCCGCCCCGGTATGCGCGGCGGCACGGTCTGGCGCATGCGGCCGGCGACGTTCTTCACGTCCGACGGGTTGATCGAGGCGGCGCGGACCGCGACCAGCGCCTCCTCCGCGCCGATCGCGGGCGGGTCCTGCGCCACCACCTCCAGCACCTCCGGCCCGCCGAAGGCGGCGAAGCGAAGGGCGCGGCCAGGTGCCGCGCCCTGGGCCGGGCGCGCATCGGCGAGCGGCGCGTCGGTCATTCCCGGATGTCTCCTCGATCCCTCGGGGCCATGGTTAGCCCCGGCCGGGCGGGGCGTGCAAGCAAAATCTGCAAACGATTGCACAGCCCCTTCGCAAACGGTTGCGGAACGCCTCGCGCCGCACCGCCGCGCCGCGCTATGCTGCGCCATGCCCCGCCGCGCGCCCGACGCCGCCACGACCCCGCCCGCGCGCGCCACCATCGGCGACGTCGCGCGCGAGGCCGGCGTCCACCCCTCCACCGTCTCCCGCGCCCTCAATCCCGCCACGCGATCGATGCTGAGCGAGGCGGTGGCGCTGCGCGTCGCGGACGCCGCGCAACGGCTCGGCTACCGCGCCTCCGCCCTGGCCGCCGGCCTGCGCACACGCCGCAGCCGCACCATCGCCATCCTGGTCCCCGACCTGGTCAACCCGATCTTCCCGCCGATCGTCCGCGCCGCCGAGATCCGGCTCGCCGAGGCCGGCTACGCCACGCTGGTCGCCAACACCGACAACGACCCGGCGCGCGAGGAATGGCTCGTCTCCCGCATGGCGGAACACCTGGTGGACGGGCTGCTTCTCGCCTCCGTCGCGCAGGGCAGCTCGGCGCTGGCGCTCGCCGCGCGCTTCGCCATCCCGGCCGTGCTGGTCAACCGCCGCCTGCCCGGCAGCACCGCGCCCGCCGTCACCAACGACGACCGCGCCGGCATCGCGCTGGCCGTGCGCCACCTGCTCGACCTCGGCCACACGCGCATCGGGCATCTCGCCGGGCCGGCCGGCGTCTCCACCGCGACCGACCGGCGCGCCGGCTTCCGATCCGCCCTCCGCGCCGCGGGCATCGACCCCGCCACCGCACCCATCCTGGCCGCCGGCGCCTATTCCGCCCCCGCGGGCCTGGCGGCCACCACCGCGCTGCTTGACGCGCACCCCACCCTGACGGCGATCGTCTGCGCGAACGACATGCTCTGCCTCGGCGCCTACGACGCCATCGCGGCGCGCGGCCTGGCGGTGGGGCGCGACATCTCGGTCACCGGCTTCAACGACATGCCCTTCGTGGACCGAATCTGCCCGCCGCTCACCACCGTGCGCATCCAGCACGCGGAGATGGGCCGCAGCGCCGCCGAAATGCTGCTGGAGGAGATCACCAGGCCCGGCGGAACACGCCGCGACCTGCGGCTGGGACCGACGCTGGTGGTGCGGGGGTCGTGCGCGGGTGGCCCGGGAAGGGCCCTGGGCGCAGCAGCGCCGCGCCCCCCGATACCCCACCCGCGAGGGGCCTGAGGCCCCTCGACCCCCTTCTGTTGGTCGGTGTCCGAGGAGGGGGCCTCGAGGGCGCGCGCGTGGGGCGGTCACGTCCCGCCCCCTCCTCGGACACCGACAAAACTCACGGCGGGGTCCGGGGGGCGCCACGCCCCCCGGCGGGAGGGTTCGGGAGGGCGGAGCCCTCCCGAGGGCCAACCTACGCCGAACCAGCGCCCTACCGCGCGATCCCCTCCGCCTCCAGGAAGCGCGGGTCGTTGAAGTCGAACAGCCGGTTCTCCGGGCGGACCGAGGTGTCGGTCTCGTACAATGTCACGCGGGTCTCGCGCCCCTGTGCGTCGAGCACCGCCCACTGCCGCAGTTCCAGCGGGTTCTCCTGGAACACCATGGTCAGCCGTCCTTCGGCCGAGGACGCGGTGCGGTGCAGCGACACGCGCAGGAAGCCACCGCTGCGTTCGGTGGCCGTCACGGTGACGTCGCCCGACAGCCGGATCTCCGATTGCAGCAGCAGCCCGAGCGGGGTGGAGCCGGCGGGCACGGTGGTCGGCGATCGCAGTTCCCGGTCGTACATCAGCACCTGGCCGCCCGAGGCGACCAGCAGCAGCGGCTCCGGCGGGTCGTAGTCGAAGCGCATGCGCCCGGGCCGGCTGACCAGGGCGGTGCCCTGCGCGGTGGCGCCATTGTGCGCCACCTGCAGGAAGCGGGCGCGGAAGGCGCGGATGCCGTTGAGATAGGCCTCCACGCGCGCCACCGCCGCCGCGTCGACGGGGGGGCGTGCGGCGGGCGCGGCCGGGCGCTGGCCCTGGCCGAGGGCGGGTGTCGCGGCGAGCGCGGCCGCGGCGCCAAGCAGGATGCGTCGCTTCATGCCGCCTCAGATGGCCCATCCGGGTGGCCGCGGAAAGGCGGTGCCCGCCTTCCGGCCGCCGCGATCCGCCCCGCCGCGGGCTTCACGGCCGCTTAACCCTCGCGGCGCAGGATGGGCCGGCGCGGCCAGGATCGCCGCGGGACCGCCGGCGCCAGCGCCGGCCACCTGGCCGCAGGACGCGCCGCGAGGCCGCTGGATCCCGAAGCCCTGGCCCGCAAGGCTGCGTGCCGCGCAGGACGCCCTCCGATGCCCTTCGACCTGTTCGTCCATGCCGTGCCCGATTCCGGTCGCGATGGCCCGCCCGCACCGGCGCGGGCGGACCTCGTCGCGCTGGCCCTGGCGCGGCTGCCGCTGGCGCTGCGCCCTGCCGTCGCGCGCATCGAACTGGGGGAATTGCAGCGCTTCGTGAACATGGGCGTGCATTTCGACCGCGTCGCCTGGCGCGCGGTGTTCGGCGCCCCCGGCCTGCCGACGCAGCGCGGCGAGATCGTGCTGCATGACGGGCAGGTGGTGGATTGAGCGGTCCTCGGGCGCTGGGGACGCCGCCAACCGCGGACCCGATCCCGCGGCCGCTCAGCGCCCCTGCCGCGGCGCCTGCGGCACGGGCATGGCCGCGAAGCCCTCCGGCCGGCGGAACCGCGCCGGGTCCTGCGGCCCGTAGCTGACCGAGATCGCCTCCAGCCCGCCGCTGCGGCCCTGTTCGGTGCCCTCGGCGCGCAGCGCCACGCCATCCTCGGTCAGGCAGGCGCGCCCCTCCCCGCGGGCGTCGCGATGCAGCCAGACGGTGCAGGCCAGCCCGGCGACGCGGTCGGTGCCCAGCCGCGTCAGCCTGCCCTGCGTCCAGGGCGCGAACTGGCCCTGCGCCTGCGCCAGCGGGATCTCCATCAGCACCCGGGCCTGTTCCATGACCATGAAGCCGCGCTGGGCCGCATGGTCGGCGACGATCCAGCCGAGCCCGGGCATGTCCATGCGCATCACCGGCCCCGCGGCGAGCCAGGCGATGCTGGCCTCGCGAAGCCCGGCCTGCGCCGCGGCCTCGCCGATGAAGCGGTAGCTGACCGCCACGTCGCGCGTCGGGAAGATGCGCGGCTGGTCCTGCGCGGCGGCCGGCAGCGCCGCCAGCAGCAGCGCGAGCGCCGGCGCGCCGCGCGCCGTCATGCCGCCGGCACCGGCAGCGTCTGCGGCGCGGTCCAGGCGATGGTGCCCACCGACTGGCAGTTCGGGCAGACCGGGTCCCAGGCCGCGTGGTCCGTGCCGCAGGCCGAGCAGCGCCAGCGCGGCTCCGGCGCCGCGGTCGCCGCCGTGCGCAGCCAGCGCGCCTGGGCGGCGCGGCCGGCGGGCGTGTCGCCCTGCTCCACCTCCTCGAGGTCCGACAGCGCCAGGTAGGCGCGCCGGTCCGCCTTGCCCGAGCCCGCCAGCGCATCGAGTTCCTGCCGCGCGCGCCCCGTCAGCCCGGCTTCCAGCGCGGCGCGGCCGATCAGCAGCTGGCTTTCGGGGTGCGCCTTGTTGCCATGCACCAGCGTATCGGCGGCCTTCACGCGCTGCAGCGGATCGGTCTCCTCCGCCAGGTAGGCGGCGGCGAGGTCCGGGTGCGGCCGCGCCGCCCAGGCCTGTTCCAGCACGGTCCTGGCGCGCCGCGGGCTGCCCGCGGATTTCAGCCGCCGCGCATGCGCCAGCGCCGCCGGGGCGAAGCCGGCATCCGCCGCGAAGGCCTGGCGTTCCAGCTCGCCGGCCCGGGTCGCATCCGTCTCCTGCGTCGAGGCGGCGAGCGCCAGCGCCGCCGTGCCGGCGCCGGGGGCGGAGAGGGCGAGGGCCTCCCGCCAGTCCCGCGTGCGCAGCGCCAGCGTCTCACGTTCCTGGCGCAGCCAGGCCGCACCCGGCTGCGCGGCCTCGGCTTCCCGCGCCAGGCGTTGGGCGGTCGGCCAGTCCTCGCGCTGGATCGCCTGGCGCAGCAGGCCGCGCAGGCCGAGGAAGCGCGAATCCTCGCGCGCCGCCAGCAGGCGGAAGGCGTCGGCGGCGGCGTCCTCGCGCCCCGCCAGCCGCTCGGCCTCGGCGGCCAGCAGCAGCACCTGCGGCTTGTCGCCCAGACGTTCGCGGGCGCGGCGCACCTCGAGCCGTGCCACGTCCGGCGTGCCGGCGGCCAGTGCCACCAGCGCCCGCGTCAGCGCCGCATCGCCCTCGCCGCGCCGCTTCGCCTCCTTGCGCGCGCGCAGCCGCGCCGGCAGCCGCCGCAGCCAGCCGATGAGGCTCGCGACCAGCAGCAGCAACAGACAGAACACCGCGAAGGCCACGATCGCCAGCGGCAGCGCCACGACGATCTCGGTGTCGCCGGCGCGCAGCTGCACGTCGCCGCCGAGGCGGGCCAGCCACAATATGCCGGCGACGCCGGCGGCCAGCGCGACGAGGTAGAGGATGGCCGTCCGCATGGCTCAGCCCGCCGCCATCTGGCGCAGCGCCGCGCGGGCGGCGACCAGCGCCTCGGCCTGGCCGATCCAGCCGCGGATCGCCTCCCGCGCCGGGGGCGAGAGCCGCGCGAGGTGGCGCAGCGTCGCCTCGATGTCGCCGGCTTCCAGGGCGCGGCGGGCGCGCTCGATCTCGGCGGCGGCGGCGTCGCCGAACAGCATCTCCTCGCCGCGGCGGACGGTGACCAGCCCCTGCAGGCGGGACAGCGCGTTGTCCACCACGCCGGTCCCTTCGCGGGGCGGCTCGCTGGCCGCGCGGGCGGCGCGGGCGGCCTCCTCGAAGGACAGGCGCAGCGCCGCCTCGGTCGGCGGGGCGGCGGTGGCGAAGCGCGCCAGCGGCTCCGGCGCGCCGGGCAGGCCGGCGAGCGCGGCGCCGAGCGGGCGGCCGGCCTCCAGCGCCAGGCGGGCGGCGTCCAGCGACGCGGCGCGGGCGGTGCGCGCTTCCAGCGCGGCGACGCGCTGCGCCAGCGCCTGGCTCGCCGCCTCGCCCTGGCCGATCCGCTGGTCCAGCGCCGTGGCGCGCTGGCCGAGCGCCTGTTCCAGTGCAGCGCCGCGCTGCGCCAGCGCCGCCTCCGCCGCCGTGGCGCGCGCGGCGATCTGGGTTTCGAGGGCGGCGTCGCGCTGCGTCGCCTGCTGGTCGACCGTGCCGATGCGCTGCGCCAGGGTCTCGGCACGCTGCGCGAGCGTCTCGGCGCGCTGGCTGGCCTGCTGTTCCACCGTGCCGAGCCGCTGCGCCAGCGCCTCGCCGCGCTGCGCGGCCTGCTGCTCGACGGCGGCGAGCCGTTCGCCGAGCTGGCGGCCGAGCGTGTCGGCTCGTTCCGCCGCCGCCCGCTCCGCCGCGCCGAGGCGCTGGCCGAGGGCTTCCTCGCGCTGCGTCGCCGCGGCCTCGACGCCGCCGAGCCGCTGCGCCAGCGCGTCGCTGCGCTGGGTGGCCTGCTGCTCGACGGCGGCGAGCCGCTCGCCGAGCTGGCGGCCGAGCGTGTCGGCCCGCCGCGCCGCTTCCGTCTCCGCCGCGCCGAGGCGCCCGGCCAGGGACTCCGCCCGCTGCGTCGCCTGCTGCTCCGCGGCGGCAAGGCGCCCCGCCAGCTCGCCCGAGGCAGCGTCGACACGCTGCGCCGCCTGCTGCTCGGCGGCGGCAAGCCGCTCGGCCAGCTGGCGCGCGGCGGCCTCGGCGCGTCCGGTCGCCGCGGTCTCCGCCGCGGCGAGGCGCTCGGCCAGCGCCTCCACCCGCCGCGTCGCCGCGGCCTCGACCGCGGCAAGGCGCTCGGCAGCCGCGCGTTCCTGCGTCGCCAGCCGCTCCTCCAGCGCCGCGACCTGGCGCTGCAGCGGCGCCAGATCCGGCAGCGGCGGCAGGGCGGCGAGGTCGCGCGCGATCTCCGCGGCGCGCCGGCCGACCGCCTCGGCCGCCTCGGCCGCCGCGGCGGCCTGCGCCTGCAGCGGCGCGAGGTCCGGCTGCGGCCTCGCCTCCAGCGCCGCCAGCCGCGGCGCGGTGCCTTCGACCGCCGCCAGCCGCCGCTCGATCGCCTGTTGCGCGGTGGCCGATTCCGCCCGCAGCTCCGCCGTCCGCTCGGCCAGGCGCTGCTCGGGCGTCGGGCCGCTCGGCAGCGGCCGCGCCAGCAGCCAAGCCACCGCGATCACCAGCACGAGGCCGGCGACGAGGATCGGCAGCACGGTCGGATCGAGGCGCCGCACGCGGTCCAGGAAGCCGGGCGGCGGGGGCGTCGGCGTGGTCGAAGGGCTCATGGCTCTCCCGTCAGGCCGCCCGGCCTGGACGGCCGAGCAATGCCAGCAGCTCATCCTCACCGGGCCGCGCCGCCACGCGGGTCGCGCGCCAGGCGATGGGGGCCAGCGCCGCCCGCGCGGCTTCCGCCACCCGCGGGCTGATCGCCAGCATCTCCATCCCCGCCAGCCGCGGCCCGAGACCGGCAGCCCGGAGCAGTCTGATGGCACAGTGCGCCGAGCGTGGCGAGTGCAACAGCACCCGCCCGACATGGCGGTCCGCGATCCCGGCCAGGGCTTCCTCCGGCAGGAACGTTGCGGGCGCGGCGGCATAGGCGATGCGCCGCACCACCCTGAATCCCCGCGCGCGCAGGGCGTCCGCGAGGTCCAGCGCATAGCCCTTGCCCACGGCCAGCAGCAGCGGCCCGGCGCCAGGGTCGAGCGTGGCGCCGGCCAGCGCCGCCAGGGTCTCCGCCGTGCCCTCCGCGGCTCGCGCATCCGTGAAGCCGCGCGCCCGCGCCTCGGCCGCCGTCGCCGCGCCGACCGCCAGCACGGGCAGCGCGGCCAGGCCGGCGGGCAGGGCGCGCGCCGCGGCGCGGCTGGTCAGCAGCACCGCCTGCGCGCGCGGCGCGGCGAAGGCGCGCGGCTGCAGCACCAGCGCCGGCGCCAGCACCGGCCGCCAGCCGAGTGCTGCGACCCGCGCCGCGGTCTCGGCGCCGCCCGGCTCGGGGCGCGTCACCAGGATGCCGTCGGGCAGGGGCGGCGCATCGTCGCACATGCCGGCAGGCTGGCGCGCGGGGCAGGCGCCGGCAAGGCGGCCGGCAGGCCGCAGGCGGCGGCGGTCGCCGCCCCGGACCGCGCCGCTTCCCGCGCCACCCGCCCCCAGGGCCATCGCGCATGGGCAGGCGTGGGGGGAAGCTTCCACCGCCGCCTCGGCGGGATCCGGAGCCGAAGGCGTCGACTGGCGGGGGCAGGGCGGGGCGCGCTGCGCCTTCCGGGAAGCGCTTCGAAAGACGGGGGGCTGGGCCAGCGCTCCCTGCGCCCCCCAGGGCAATTGCATATGCAGTACGCAGCGCGAACAGCGGAGATGTTCTTGCCCTCTCCCCCCGTCGGGGGGAGAGCGCCGTGGCAGTGCCCCGTCGGGGTGAGGGGGGCGCGCGAAGCGCCAAGCCATCTGTTGATGCGATGAGGCTTTCCGTCGAGCGCTGCGCGACCCACCCCCACCCCTGACGGCGCACTGCGCCGGCCCTCCCCCGCCAAGGCGGGAGAGGGCGTTTTTCTCTGCGCCAGAGCGTGTGCAATTGCCCTGCTGCGCCCCCCCCTCACCCGGGTCGGCGGAGAGGGCAGGATCATCTCCGCGACCCAGGCTCCGTTCCGCCGGCGCGATTGCCCCGCCCCCCCGGGTTGCCCGCCGCTGGCGCCGGCGCTGGAATGCGCCGCGTCCAGGGAGAATTCCGATGCTGCGAATCCACGGCAATGCGCGGTCCCGCGCCTTCCGCTGCATCTGGGCGGCGGAGGAAGCCGGCCTGCCCTATGAGGTGGTGCCCGTCGCCTTCGGCCCCGGCATGGCCGAGGCGGTGCGCCGGGTGAACCCGAACGGCAAGATCCCGGCGCTGGAGGACGGCTCGCTGACGCTGTTCGAGAGCCTGGCCATCAACCTGCACATCGCCGCGAAGGCCGGCGCGCCGCTGATGCCGGCGGGGGAGGATGCCTCGCGCACCCTGCAATGGACGCTCTGGGGGGCGACGGAGGCCGAGCCGGCGGCCATGCAATGGGCCTACAACACCTTCATCCTGCCGGCCGAGAAGCGCGATGCCTCGCAGGCCGCGGCGGGCGCGGCGGCGCTGGGCCAGCGGCTGGCGGTGCTGGAGGCGCATCTGGCCGCGGGCGGCCCCTGGCTGCTGGGCGCGGCCTATGGCATCGCCGACTGCAACCTGGCCGGCGTGCTCTACGGCTCCTGGGCGAACGGCTTCGACTACGCGCCCTTCCCGAAGACCAGGGCCTGGCTGGATGCCTGCCTGACCCGCCCGGCCGCCCTGGCCGCGCGCAAGCTGCGCGAGGGCTGACCGGCGGCAGGCCCGGCGGCGGGCGGGTCATCCCGCCCGCCGCGCGTCAGCGCAGGACGAATTCCATCAGGCTGCAGGTCTCGACCCCGCGGCGTTCCAGCGCACGGCCATCCATGGTCACCACCCGCATGTCCACCAGGCAGCCGCCGCCCTGCGGCAGCCCCACGGCGAGCCGTTGCCCCGGGGCGAGGACATTGGCGCCCAGCCGGTCGGCACCCCAGCCGTCTTCGGTGGAGAGCGAGACATACACCTCGCGCAGCGTCGCGCCGGTGCCGTTGACGAAGTTGAAGGACGGGTTGCCGCTGGCCGGCCGCCCGGGCGCCACCGCGGCGCCGGCGCCCTGCGGCACGCCGGCCGGCCGGCCGAAGGCCACCTGGGAGAGGCCGCAGGCATTGACCTGCATCCGCGTCTCCTCCCCGCCGCCCTGGTAGGTGACGCGGATGTCCAGCACGCAATCCCCGAAATTGGGCGTCACCCAGACCCGCTGGCCCGCCGGCAGCACCGAGGTGCCGAGGATGTCCGGCCCCCAATCGGGCACGCGCGAGGACGAGACGAAGGCGCGCTCGATCACCCGGCCGCTCTCGTTCACCAGCCAGAAGCGGTTCTGCGCCTGCGCGGCGGCCGGCGACATCGCGGCCGCGGCGGCGAGGAGCATGAGGCCCAGCAGGACAAGGCGACGCATCGGGACGGCTCCGGGGATGTTTTCGCGCGCGATGCTGGTGCCGCAGGCGTGAAGACTTCCATGCATGTCGAGATGACAGAAACGTTAAAATACTGTCATGCTTGCGCGCATCGGTTGTCCGTTACGCGACCGGGCGTCACCGTGGGGTCTCTTCACGGAGCCGTGATCGGATGGACCGGGCGGACGAGTTGCGGCGGCTCTCGGCGGCGGTGGTGGAGCTGCGCGCGGAGCTGATGGTGACCCAGGCGGCTCTCGCCGCGGCCCTCGCCGAGGTGGCGCGCACCGCGCGTGAACCGGAAAGCCAGCTGGCCGAGGCGGTGTCGCGGCTGCTGGGCTTCGCCGAGGCCGCGGCCTCCGGCCTCGCCGGGCAGCCCGGCGTGCGCGCCCACGCACCGACCGACGCGGCGCTGCGCATGGCCGACTGGGCAGAGGGGCTGCTGCCCGACCGGCGCTGAACCGGCCGGCCGGAGCCGCGCCGAAGGCCACCGCCCGGCGCCGCACGCCCCCGGGTCGAGGGTGCGGGGCCGCCGCGCGCACCGCCCGCCGCGCCGCGAACCGCAGGTCCTGCATCCGCGCCCGTGACGCCGCGGCGTCCGGCCCCGGCCAGCCATCGCCCCGGGGCGCGGACGCCGCGGGCGGGCGCGACGAAGCGGGCGGATCGCCGGGGCGGCGGCAGCCGGTCCGCCATCCTGCCCGGGCCCGGCCGGGGGGAGGCCCGGGGCGCGTGACGAACCTCCCGCCGCCCGCCGATACCGCTGCATGACCGCAAGGATCCGCGTGCCGCCGCGGCCTGCCTCCGCGGGCCTTCAGGCCTCACCCATGCCGCGCCGTGCGGGCGCCAGCCCGGCGGTCGCGGCGGAGAGCGACGTGCGGGGCCGGCCGGCATGGTCCCAGTTCGCCGCGTCCAGCCATTCGGCGATCGCATCGCGCCGCGCCGGCCATTCCTCGGCCAGGATGGAGAACCAGGCGGTGTCGCGCAGCCTGCCCTTCACCACCATGTGGGCGCGGTGCGTGCCCTCCGGCACGAAGCCCAGCCGCGCGGCGGCGGCGCGCGAGGGCGCGTTCAGCGCGTTGCACTTCCACACCAGCCGCCGGTAGCCGAGGTCGTCCATCGCATGGCGCATCGGCAGGAACATCGCCTCCGTCGCCGCGCGCGTGCGCTGCATGACGGGGGCGAGCCAGATGTTGCCGATCTCGATCGCGGCGTTGTGGGGCTGGATGTCCATCAGCGTCAGCCAGCCGCAGGCGACGCCGCCGGCATGCGGCCGCACCGCCCAGGCCAGCGGGTCGTGCTGGGCGGCGAAGGCCGCGACGTGGCGGCGCAAGGCGGCCTCGTCGGCGAAGGGGCCATGGCCGAGCCAGGTCCAGGACCGGCCCTCCGGGTCGGATCGCGTGGCCTGCCACAGCTCCGCCGCATGGCGCACCGACAGCGGCTCCAGCGTCACGGCCACGCCGCGATGCGGGATGCGGGCGGGCAACGGGCGGGGGGTGGGATCGACCTCGGGGCCGATGGGGGGCATGGCGTCCAACCTCGAGAGGAGCGGCTTCACCATCGTGCTACGCCGGAAATGACGCCGCCGTCGATCTGGTGTGGATCGGGGCTGCGCGGCGCGCGGGCGGCACGATCGCCGCGAGAGGAGGGATGGGCCGGGTGACCATCGCGTTCCGTGACGTCGCGAAACTCACCGGCGCGACGCCGCGCGGATGGATGCGGCTCATGCGCTCCGACGAGCGGCTCAGGCCGTTCACACGCGGCGGGGCCTTCGCCAGCCGTGGCGTGCCGGACAGCGCCCGGGGACGCCTCGTCGCGCTGGTGGCGCAGGGGCGCCGGAGCCGCCCGTTGCTCGACGAGCGGGATCTCAACCTGGTCGGCATCCTCGTCGAAGTGCTGGCGGCTGGTTCGCTTGGCTCCGACCCGGCGCCGGAGTGAACCGAGAGGCAGGTCACGTCGCGCAGTTTCACAGTGACCCTGGACGACGCCACGCTGGCCCGGTTCGAGGAAGCTCGCTCCCGGTTCGGCGCGGAGAGCATGGACGAATTCATCGGCAAGGCGCTCGGCCTTGCCGAGCGCGTCGCCCCGCTCGGCCAGCCGGACGGCCGGGTCTACGTCGCCAGCGGAAGCCCGACCGACGAGTCCGCGCCGATCGCCCCGATCCGGCTACACGCGGACCGGCTGCGCGCCCGCCGGGCCGACGAGCCGCTGCCGCAGGCCGCCCTGGGCTGATGGCGGCGGGGAACGGCGACAGCCCGCCCTCCACGATACAGGCGTCGTCGCTCCGGGTCGCCCCGGAGCAGTCCGTCCCCGCCGGCAACGGGATCGAGGTGCGCGAGAAGGTCGAACTCGACATCCTCCAGAAGACCTTCAAGAATTTTTGGGTCCTCGATCTCTCGGTCGGCGTGGCGCTCGCCGCGCTGGTCTGTCTCGACACCGCGCGCCTGCTCGCGCGGGTGGTCGAGGCGCGCGACCGGATCGTGACGGAGCGCACGCTGCTGGCCCTGCTGGCCGCTTCCGCGGCGCAGCTCGGCGCCCTGGCATTCGCCGTCGGCAGTTCGATGTTCCGGCGGCGCTGGGAAGGCCGGCGCGCCTCGCCACCCTGGGTTGCTCCAGCGCAAGGACGCGGCGCGGCTGGCGTTGCACCCTAACCGGCCGAAGCCCATAAGCAGCCAAGACCACAAGCGACCGAGCATGGACAGCATCCCGACCCAGGCGCCCGCCATCGCCGCCCCCCCCGGCTTCTTCGCCGAGCGCGTGCTGGACGTGCACCACTGGACCGACCGCCTGTTCTCCTTCACCTGCACCCGCGACCCCACCTTCCGGTTCGAGGCCGGGCAGTTCGCCATGATCGGCCTGGTGGTGGACGGCAAGCCGCTGGTGCGCGCCTATTCCATGGTCAGCCCGCCCTGGGCCGAGCAGCTGGAATTCCTCTCGATCAAGGTGCAGCACGGGCCGCTAACATCCCGCCTGCAGCACATCGTCCCGGGCGACACGGTGCTGATCGGCCGCAAGGCGACGGGCACGCTGCTGCCGGGCAACCTGGCGCCGGGCGGCGTGCTGTGGTGCTTCGCCACCGGCACGGGCCTCGCCCCGTTCATGAGCCTGGTCCGCGACCCCGGGAGCTATGACCGCTTCGAGCGCATCGTGCTGGTCCACACTGTCCGCCAGGTGGCCGAGCTCGCCTATCGCACGCTGATCGAGCAGGACCTGCCGCGCGACGAGCTGCTGGGCGAGCTGGCCGCGGCGCAGCTGACCTACCTGCCCGCCGTGACGCGGGAGCCCTTCCCGCGCCAGGCGCGCATCACGACGCTGATCGAGACCGGCGCGCTGACCGCCGAGCTCGGCCTGCCGCCGCTGTCGCCCGACCGCGACCGTGCCATGCTGTGCGGGTCGGAGGCGATGAACGCCGATGTGCGCGCGCTGCTGGAGGCGCGCGGCTTCACCGAGGGCTCGAACAGCGAACCGGGAACCTATGTGGTCGAAAAAGCTTTCGTGACGAAATAGACATCGGTAACGCCGGCCCTTCCCGAAGGCACCGCAGGCAGGGATTGCGGAACCCGTCGGCAATACGTAATCAGACGATGGGAGCAACCAGCCGCCCGCGCACCCCGTGCCGGGACGGACACGCCTGGAGGAGACGATGGAAGGTTCCGAGAACCGCCCCGCGGGTCGACGCGGGCTTCTGAAGGCGGCTGCCATCGGCGCCGCGGGCACCGCCGTGCTGGCGACGCCCAATGTCAGCCGGGCGCAGACCGTCACGCTCCGCTTCCAGTCCACCTGGCCGCAGCGCGACATCTTCCACGAATTCGCCAACGACTACGTGACGCGGGTGAACAACCTGGCGGGCGGGCGCCTGCGCGTCGACCTGCTGGCCGCCGGCGCCGTGGTCGGCGCCTTCCAGCTGCTGGACGCCGTGCATGCCGGCACGCTCGATGGCGGCCATGGCGTCTCGGCCTACTGGTTCGGCCGGAACCGCGCCTTCAGCCTGTTCGGCACCACGCCGCCCTGGTTCAACGAGGCGAACCACTTCCTCGGCTGGTTCTACTATGGCGGCGGCGAGGCGCTGTACCGCGAGCTGATGCACGACATCCTGCGGATGAACGCCGTCGGCTTCCAGACCGGCCCGATGCCGACCCAGCCGCTCGGCTGGTTCCGCAACCCGATCGAGCGCGCCGACCAGATCCGGGGCCTCCGCTACCGCACCGTGGGCCTGGCGACCGACCTGTTCCAGGAGATGGGCGCGGCCGTCGTCGCGCTGCCGGGCGGCGAGATCGTCCCCGCGCTGGAGCGCGGCGTGATCGACGGCGCGGAATTCAACAACCCGTCGTCGGACCGCGTGCTGGGCTTCGCCGACGTGGCGCGCAACTACATGATCCAGTCCTTCCACCAGCGCGTCGAGAGCTTCGAGGTGCTGTGGAACCGCCAGCGCTACGAAGGCCTGCCGGCCGAGCTGCAGCAGGTGCTGCGCATCGCCGCGGAAGCCGCCTCCGCCGACATGTCCTGGAAGCAGCAGGACCGCTACTCGCGCGACCTGGCGGCGCTGCAGCAGGCCGGCGTGAACGTGCGCGCGACGCCGCGGCCGATCCTCGATGCCCAGCTGCAGGCCTGGGATCGCGTGATCGCGCGCCAGGAGGGCGACAATTCCTCGCCGAACGCCGGGCCCTTCTTCAAGAAGGTGTGCGACAGCCAGCGCGAGTGGTGCCGCCGCGTCGGCGGCTTCTACCTGCGCTACGAAGCCAGCCCGGTCATCAGCTACAACCACTTCTTCGCCCGCGGCTGACGGCGAAGCATCGCGTTGCCGAGGCCGGCCCGGGCTTGCCCGGGCCGGCCTTTCTGTGAAACGACAGGGAAGGGAAGGCGGCATGAGCGATCAAGGGGCGGTCGTCCTGATCGCGGCCATCGTCGCGGCGGCCATCGTCTGCGGCATCGCCTTCGCGCAGCACCCTGCCGTGCAGCGCACGCTGCTCGGGATCGACCGGCTCTCGACGCTGGTGGGGCAGGCCGGGTCCTGGACGATCCTGGTGCTGACCGCGGTCATCGTCTACGACGTCACCGCCCGCCGCTTCTTCCGCGCGCCGACGGATTGGGGCTACGACGCGGCCTACATGCTGTATGGCACGCTGTTCATGCTGGCCGGCGCCTATGCGCTGAGCCGCAACGGCCATGTCCGCGGCGACTTCCTGTACCGCAACTTCAGCCCCGCCCGGCAGGCCAAGTTCGACCTGACGCTCTATATCCTGTTCTTCTTTCCGGCGATCATGGCCTTCATGATCTCGGGCTACCACTTCTTCGAACTCAGCTACCTGCAGAACGAGCGCAGCTCGGTCTCCCCGGGCGGGCCGATCATCTGGCCCTTCAAGTTCCTGATCCCCGCCGTCGGCCTGCTGCTGCTGCTGCAGGGCCTGGTGGAGGTGGTGCGCTGCGTGCGCTGCATCCGGGAAGGCGAGTGGCCGCAGCGCCTGTCCGACGTGGAGGAGCTGGAGAAGACCATCCTCGCCGCGGCGGAGGCCAAGGGCGCCGAGGCGCTGGCCGCCGAGATGGCCAAGGGCGGGGAAGCCGCCATCCTCCGCGCCGCGCACGCGGTCGAGGAGCGCGCGTCGCACGACCCCGCGCCGCGCCACCCGCATTCCTGACGCCACGCCCGAGATCAGCGCCCCATGCTCCCGCAAGAATTCCACGAGTATTTCGGCCTGGCGCAGCTGGTGCTGTTCCTCGGCTTCATCATGCTGGGCTTCCCGATCGCCTTCACCCTGATGGCGATGGGCCTGATCTTCGGCTACCTCGGCATGGGCGAGCGCGTCTTCGACCTGCTGGTGCAGCGCACCTATGCGGTGATGTCGAACGACGTGCTGATCTCCGTGCCCCTCTTCGTCTTCATGGGCTACGTGATCGAGCGGGCGAACATCCTGGACCGGCTGTTCCGGTCGCTGCAACTGGCCTCGGGCGGCTTGCCGGGATCGCTGGCGGTCGCGACGCTCGCGACCTGCGCGCTGTTCGCGACGGCGACCGGCATCGTCGGCGCGGTGGTCACGCTGATGGGCCTGCTGGCCTTCCCCGCCATGCTGCGCGCCGGCTACGACCCGCGCCTGGCGGCGGGCGTCACCTGCGCGGGGGGCTGCCTCGGCATCCTGATCCCGCCCTCCATCATGCTGATCCTCTACGGCGCGACGGCGGGCGTCTCGGTCGTGCAGCTCTACGCGGCGGCCTTCATCCCCGGCGTCACGCTGGCGATGCTCTACATCGTCTACGCGGTCGGCGTCGGCATCGTGCGGCCCGACATGGCCCCGCGGCTGCCGCCCGAGGAGCGCAACGTCCCGGTGGCGACCATCCTGTGGTCGCTGCTGACCTCCTTCTTCCCGCTGGCGCTGCTGATCGCCTCGGTGCTCGGCTCCATCATCATGGGCCTCGCCACGCCGTCCGAGGCTGCGGCGATGGGCTCGCTCGGCTCGATCATCCTGGCCGTCGTCTACCGCGCCTTCACCTGGACCAAGCTGAAGGAGAGCGTGTTCCTCACCGCGCGCACCTCCGCCATGGTGTGCTGGCTGTTCGTCGGCAGCTACATCTTCTCCTCGGTGTTCGGCTATCTCGGCGGCCAGCAGCTGGTCGAGGAATTCGTCAAGTCGCTGCCGCTCAACACCTTCACCTTCATGCTGCTGGCGCAGGCGATCATCTTCATCCTGGGCTGGCCGCTGGAATGGACGGAGATCATCGTGATCTTCGTGCCGATCTTCCTGCCGCTGCTGGACGATTTCGGCGTCAGCCCGATCTTCTTCGGCATCCTGGTCGCGCTGAACCTGCAGACCAGCTTCCTGTCGCCGCCGGTCGCGATGGCAGCCTTCTACCTGAAGGGCGTGGCGCCGCCGCATGTGAAGCTCGAGCAGATCTTCGCCGGCTGCATGCCCTTCATCTTCATCGTCATCTTCACCATGGCAATGGTCTACATCTTCCCCGAGCTGGTGACCTGGCTGCCCGAGACGCTCTATGGCGGGCCTCCCCCGGCCGGCAGCGGGCCGGCGGTGTTCGAGCCGCCGCCCGGCGGGTTCCAGGAAACGGAAGAGCTGCGCATCCCCGGCTTCAACTGATGCCGGGCTTCGACCCCGCCGTGGCCGCACGCTGGCTGGCCGAGGCGATGGAAACCGGCAGCCCGCTCGGCCCCCTGCCGGCGGACATCGCCCCGCGCGACGCGGCGGCGGCGGAGGAGGTGGCGGCCGCCACGCTGGACGCGCTGGGCATCGTCCCCTGCGGCCTGCGCCTGCTGCGGCGCGGCGGCGCGCCGGCGCTGTCCGGCCCGATTCTGGAAGGCCGGCTGGTGCCCGGCGGCAGCGCCGTGGCGCTCGCCGCGCTGCGCCATGCCGGCGCGACCGCCGCCGTGGTCGGCGTGCTGGCCGAGAAGCTGGACCCCGACGCCACCACGCCGCCCGTGCTGGCGCGGCTGCACCCGGCGATCGACCTCGCCGCCAGCCGCTTTACCGACCTGCCCGGGGAGGATCCGGCGCGCATCGCCGACCTGGCCCTGCTGGGCCTGGTGGTGGCCGGGAAGGGCAAGGCGGCCGCGCCCGGCACCGGGCGCGTGGCGCTCGGCCCCGCCGGATCGCGCGCCCGCGGCGGGGAGACGGACCTGGCCGCCGCCTTCGCCGAGGCTGCCGCCGAGGCGCGGCGCTGGGGCGGCCTGCCGGAAGGGGCGCTGCTGGTGGTGGCGGGCCTGTCGGCGCCGGTCGCCCCCGCGCCGGGGATGGTCCTGGCCGCGCGGATCGCCGGGCTGGGCCGGGCCGAGGCGCGGCTGGAATAGCCCGTCAGCCGGCCCGGAAGCGCGCCTGCGTCACCGCATCGCCCGCCAGCGCCGCCGCGACCAGCGCGCGCGCGTCCTCCGTTTCCGCCACCGCCACCACGCGGTCGAACCACGCGCACTGCCCGCGCACCCGCGCCTGGAACAGCCGGTCCAGCGCCACCGCCGCCGCGCCGCGCCCGCCGCAGCAGCCGCAGGCCGCGGCATGCGGAACGAAGGGTTCGAAGCTGGCCAGCGCGACGGCGCCGGCGGGCAGGCCATCGGGCGGCGGCGCCTCGAACAGCACGGCGGCGGGCGGCCCGGCGGACAGCGCCGCGGGCAGTGCCGCCTCGGCGGGCAGCAGGATCACGGGAATGCGTGCGTCGAGGGACCAAGCCATAGTCTGGACATAAGGATATGTTTATGTCATTTGCAAGCGCATGGATCACCTCCTCACCCAGCTGCGGGCCGCCGCCGAGCCGACCAGGCTCCGCCTGCTCGCGCTCTGTGCCCGCGGCGCCTGGTGCGTCTCGGACCTGGTCGCCATCCTCGGCCAGTCCCAGCCGCGGCTGTCGCGCCACCTGAAGCTGCTGGCGGAGGCCGGGCTGCTGCGCCGCACGCCGGAAGGCGCGAATGCCTGGTTCCAGGTGCCGCCCGAGGCGGAGTTCGCCCACCAGCTCCTCGCCCGCCTGCCGGAGGCCGAGCCGATGCTGGCCGCCGATCGCCGCGCCGCCGCGCGGGTGGCGGCCGAACGCGCCCGCGCCGCCTCCGACGCCTTCCGTCGCCAGGGCGCGGAATGGGACGAGGTCTCGGCCCTCGGCCTGCCGGCGGAGGGCATCGCCGCGGCGCTGCTGGAGGCCCTGCCGCCCCGCCGCGCCACGCGGCTTCTGGATATCGGCTGCGGCACCGGCGGCCTGCTGGAACTGGTCGCCCCCCGCGTGGCGGAGGCCGTCGGCGTCGATGCGTCCCGCGAGATGCTGGCGCTGGCGCGCACCCGGCTGGCGGAGCGCGGCATCGCCAATGCCTCCGTCCGCCAGGCCGATCTCTACCGCCTTCCCTATGCCGACGCGGCCTTCGATGTCGCGACGCTGCAGATGGTGCTGCACTACGCCGAGGACCCGGCCGCGGCGCTGGCCGAAGCCTCGCGCGTGCTGCGCCCGGGCGGGCTGCTGCTGGTGGTCGATCTCGCGCCGCATGACCGCGCGGAGCTGCTGACCCGCCACGCCCATCGCTGGCCCGGCTTCGACGATGCGGCGCTGGCCGGCTGGCTCGGCTCGGCCGGCTGCACCGCGCCGCGCGCGGCCGAGGTCGCCGGCGCGCTGCCCGTCCGCGTCTGGCGCGCCGAGCGGCTCGAAATGCCTGCCTTCGCCTGAACCGGTCCTTCACCGGCAGGCCCCCAGAAAACCTCCCCCGTCCCGGAGAACCTTGTGATGTCCCGCCCCCACCTGCTCGACGTGCTGCGCGACGCTGTCCTGCTCTGCGACGGCGGCATGGGCGCGCGCGTGCAGCAGATGAACCTGGAAGTGGACCGCGACTTCTGGGGCAAGGAGAACTGCACCGAGGTGCTGAACCTCTCCCGCCCCGACATCGTGCGGGAGATCCACGCCAGCTACTTCGAGGCCGGCGCCGACATGGTGCTGACCAACAGTTTTGGTGGCAGCCCCGTGACGCTGGAGGAGTTCGAGCTCGGCGACCGGGCCTTCGAGATCAACAAGATTTCCGTCGAGCTGGCGCGCGAGGCGGCGGAGCAGTTCGCGGATGGCCGGCCGCGCTGGGTGGTGGGCGATATCGGGCCGGGGACCAAGCTGCCGAGCCTCGGCAACATCGACTACGACCGGCTGGAAGCGGCGCTTCTCACGCAATGCCGCGGGCTGATCGCGGGCGGGGCGGATGCGATCCTGACCGAGACGAACCAGGACACGCTCTACATCAAGGCCGCCGTCAACGCCGCGAAGATCGCGCGCGC
>JAIYDD010000283.1 GCA_027487675.1 Acetobacteraceae bacterium
CTGGTCGAGGTCCACCAGATGATCCTGCTGCACGCCGCGGTGCCGGCGCGCACGCTGGCGGAGCTGGTCGCGCTCGCCCGCGCCCGGCCCGGCCAGCTCAATTTCGGCAGCTACGGCACGGCGAGCCAGCCGCACCTCGCCTTCGGCGCGCTGATGGCGCGGGAGGGGATCGAGATGGTCCACGTCCCCTATCGCGGCCTGACGCCCGCGGTGCTGGCGGCGCTGGCCGGGGAGGTGCAGCTGACACTCGCCGGCATCGCCTCCGGCGCCGAGCATGTCCGCGCCGGCCGGCTGCGCGCGCTGGCCGTCGGCCGCCCCGCCCGCTTCGACGCCCTGCCCGATGTGCCGACGCTGGCCGAACTCGGCTACGCCGAGATCGACCCGCGCACCTGGTTCGGCGTCTTCGCCCCCGCCGCCACGCCCGCCGCCCTGGTCGCGCGCATCCAGCGCGACATCGCCGTCGCCATGGCCGAGCCCGCGGTCCGCGACCGCCACCTGGCGCCGAACGGCTACACCGTGCACGCCGCGACGCCGGAGGCCAGCGCCGCCTTCATCCGCGAGGATCTGGAGACCAAGCGCCGCCTGATCGCCGCGGCGCGGATCACGGCGGATTGAGGGCGCCGAACGCTTCCATGGAATTGTTGGTTTGGGCTTCTTTTGCCCTCAACCGCTTTGTGTCGAAGGTAGGCGCTTTGTGTCGAAGGCAGGGCTGTGACGTGACGCGCGGCGTATGGCCGCTCGGCGCACCGCACAGGCGGCGGGCCGTATTCACGGCCTCGACCATCTTCGATGGCCGCGGGTCACTTAGTCGCGCTGGGGATATGGCTTGAGAGTCTCGAACGCCTCCGCGCCTTCAACCAGATTGAAGCCGCTCATACGAATGAGCGCTAGCGTTCCGATTTGACTGGCCGTTATGATTGCAGTGCGGGCAAGAGACCTGCGGAGGGTTCGCCCCTTTGCTCAAATGGTTTGCGGCAATTCCCTTGACGGCAAAATAAAACGCAGTGCTGCAAGCACCGCAGCGCGCGATAAGGTTCAATCCCTTGCTGGTCGGCCTGCTGTGATATTCCTGATAGGCCCGATGAAGCATCATCCCACCACTGGTTGCACCCACAGCTCTCATCAAGTCGTCGACAAATCTATCCCAATCGGATTTGGTGAACATCGGCGCCTCTCGCTGTCCTGTTCGCACTCGCATGTTGCAACGTTTGCTACGAATGAAGCAAGAGCTGGCTAACGGTGGCCCGCACGATCCGAAAAGAAGTAATATTTTTGCAACAATGTGTTGGGTTGTCCACAGCTGATCACCGGTCGGATGGCGTCGCAATATGACCGGCTCCACGCGGAAGCGTAGTCCCCGCTGCCCCGGGCAGGAAGCGGTGTCGTAGGCGGCTTTCAGGCGGAATCCGCCGCCCTCGTGACCGCTGCCCTGCCACCGGAGGTGGCCGGCTAGCCGCTCGAGATCCGGTGGCGGGACGATTCGGGTATCGGACAACAGGGAACGCTGACGTGCATGCCGGCCAAGCGCGGATCGCGCCCCGTGCCGCTGAAAGACCCCCCTTACTTAGGCCTGCCTCGTCGGCGCTGCCGGCCCGGCCCGAGGCGTCGGTGCGGGCCTGCTGCTTGCGGCCGCCAATGCCGCCACGATAAGCCTCCACTTGGCCGAAATCAGCCTCCAAGTTGCCGCGGGCGCGTAGGCCGCCCTTGTCATGGGCGATGCCGGCTGCCACCAAACCAGGGGCCGGCTTCGCGTGTGCGACAACAATACCCCACTCCGCCGGCCGCCTTACGCGCCGGGGTTAAACCCGGTCGAGAACATCTGGGCATTGCTACGCTCGAAAAAGCCCGCCAGCCGCATCTGGGAGACCCACGGCGACATCCCCCGCGCGTGCTGCGCCGCCTCGAAACGGCTCATCAGCCAGGCCGAGCGCATTATCGCGATCACCTTCCGATCCCAGCCAAAGGTCACACGACCCGGTGGGACGCATGAGGCGGCCCTCGGCTGCTCGACCCACAGCCGTTGAATGCGCCTATTCCAGCTGCACCTGGACCGTGCGCAGGATGTCGCGCCAACGCGCGGTCTCCCCCGCCACGAAGGCCTGCGCCGCCGCCGGATCCCCGCCGATCGGCTCGAAGCCCATCGCCGCCAGGCGCTGGCGCAGCGCCGGCCGTTCCAGCGCGCGCTGCACGCCGGCATTCGCGCGCTCCACCACCGCCGCCGGCGTGCCGGCGGGGAAGAAGATCGCCACCCAATTGGCGTCCACGATGAAGTCGAAGCCCGATTCCACCGCGGTCGGCACCTCGGGCAGGACCGCGCTGCGGCGTTCGCCCGTCACGGCGATGCCGCGGATCTGCCCGCCCTGGATCTGCCCGAGCACCGCCGGCAGCGGCGTCGCCACGATGGCGATGGTGCCGGCCTGCATCGCCGCCAGCGACTGCGCCCCGCCGCCATAGGGCACATGCGTCGCATCGGTGCCGCCGGCGCGGCGGAACAGCAGCTCGGTCAGCACATGCCCCGCCGAGCCCACGCCGCCCGAGCCATAGGCCAGCGGCCCCCGCCGCGCCGCCGCCACCAGGTCGCCCAGCGTGCGGATCGGGCTGTCGGCCCGCACGACGAACATGGTCGGCGTGCCGGCGACGACGGCGACGGGCTGGAACTGCTCCGCCGCATAGCCCGGGTTGCGGAACAGGCTGAGGTTGATGGCGAAGCCGGAGGCGGTGACCAGCGCGCCGTAGCCGTCCGGCGTTGCCCGCGCCATCACCTGCGCGCCCACATTGCCGCCGGCGCCGGCCCGGTTCTCGACCACCACGGGCTGGCCCAGCACCTCGCCCAGATGCTCGGCCACCACCCTGGCGAGCAGGTCCGTGAAGCCGCCCGGCGCGAAGGCGACGACGAAGCGCACCGGGCGCTGCGGCCAGGACGGGCCCTGCGCCCTGGCCGGCCCGACGGCCGATGTCGCGAGCGCGGCGCCGATCAGCAGGCGGCGGGTGGGCATGGCGTTCTCTCCCGGCGGAATGGTCCGCGTCCTGCCATGCAGGAAGCGCGCCAGCCGGGCAAGGGGGCCGTTCGGCCGCCACGTCCGGGAACGCCGGGACCCCGGGGCGCGGCCGGCGCGTGGCCCCCGCGCCGCCGCGCCGCTCAGCGCAGCCCGCTGTCCACCCGCTTCGCCAGCTTGCGCGCCAGCAGCCAGCCCAAGCCCCCGCCCGCCGGGGCGCCCGGCAGCGCCAGCAGCCAGCCGGCATGCGCCCCCTGCGAGATCAGGCCCATGCCGATGCCGAGCATCAGCCCGCCCACCAGGCTGCCCACCACGCCCGCCGTCAGGCCGAGCACCAGGATCTCTTCGCGCGTCACCATGCCGCGCGAATAGGGAAGCCGGCGGCGGTTTGACAAGCCGGCGTCGCGAAGGCTACACGCGCCGCCTCCTTCCGGGAACGTGGACGGCGCTTCGGGCGCCGCGCCCGCCGATGGGCATGTCGCCCTTCGGCCTACCGGGACAACCGCAGGGCAGGGGGAACCCCCGCCCGCACCGAAGAAGGACCGGCGCCGCAAGGCCCGGCAGGGACAGCGCATGAGCAAGCGCGCCGAATCCAAGTACAAGATCAATCGCCGCCTGGGCGTCAACCTCTGGGGCCGCGCCAAGTCCCCGGTTGCCAAGCGCGAATACGGCCCCGGCCAGCACGGCCAGCGCCGCAAGCAGAAGCCGACCGACTTCGGCGTGCAGCTGATGGCGAAGCAGAAGCTGAAGGGCTACTACGCCAACATCGGCGAGAAGCAGTTCCGCAAGTACTACGAGGAAGCCGTCCGCCGGAAGGGCGACACCTCGGAGAACCTGATCGAGCTGCTGGAGCGGCGCCTCGACACCGTGGTCTACCGCATGAAGTTCGCCATCACCCCCTTCGCCTCCCGCCAGTTCGTCAACCACGGCCATATCCACGTCAACGGCAAGCGGGTGAACATCCCCTCCTACCTCGTCAAGGATGGCGACATCGTCGAGGTGAAGGAGAAGTCGAAGCAGCTGACCGTGGTGCTTGACGCCGCGCAGTCGGGCGAGCGCGACGTGCCCGAATACATCGAGGTCGACCATCGCGCGATGCGCGGCCGCTATGTCCGCGCGCCGAAGCTCTCCGACGTGCCGTATCCGGTGCAGATGGAGCCGAACATGGTGGTGGAGTTCTACTCCCGGTAACGCCGGTCCCGCTCGCGGGTCGGGCCGGGTCCCCTTGCGGAAGGGGAAGGCCCGAACCGCGGCAGGCGCCGTCTCCACGCGCCCTGGCCTTTCCCGTGGCCGGCGCCCGCGCCCTGGCCGGGCCCGGCCCGCGCCACCCGGCCGCGCCGGTCGCCCCCCCGATGGCCGCGCGGCGCGGCCGGGCGTCGCTCACCCCAGCGGCGCCAGCCGCCCCGCCGCGGCCGCAAGCTCCTCCCGGCCCGGGATCGCGGCATACCTCCCGCGCGTGCCCTGGTCCCGGGTGGCCAGCACGGCGCGCGTCCAGGCCTGCAGGTCCTCATCCTTCGCCGGCATCAGCCCGAGATGCCGCACCACCGCCGCCAGCTGCGCCGTCCGCGCCTCCGCCGGGCCTTCGTAGAGATCCTCGTAGGCCACCAGCAGCGGCGCCGCGCCCGCCTTGCGCAGGCCCGTCCGCACCTGCCGCAACCGCGCCAGGCAGCCTTCCTCATGCGCCAGCAACGCCTCCACCGGCAGGGGCGGCGGCTCCGGCAGGTCGTCGCGGGCGGCGCTCGCGCGGCCCCATGCCTTCGTGGCCTTCGCGAAATGCAGCGACAGCAGCCGGTCGACCGAACGCCGCCGCTGCAGCACCAGGTGCCGGTATCCCGCCGCGACGGACCCGCGCAGCAGCGCCCGCGTGATCGCCACCGGCGCGGTGTCCACGCAGTGCTTGAGGCCCGGCATCTCGGCCAGCGCCTGCGACACCAGCGCGTCGAGCGCCACCGCCTGCCCCCCCGACGGATCGGCGCGGCCCGTCCGCCAGGCCTGCGTCACGCCGTGGAAGGCGCGCATGTGGGCGAAGGGCTCGTGCTCGAACCGTGCATCGGGCATCAGCTTCGCGAGCGACGACGCAAGCCGCGTGCCGCCGGTGCGCTGGAGCGTCCAGACAAGCACCTTCGGCCGGTCTGGCCCGTCCGATCCTTCCGCCATGCGGCGCCCCTCGTCGTCGCGTCGCACGGGACCATCCGGTCGCCCGGCCGCCGCTGTCAATCGCGCGCCGCCGCGGCAACGCGGCCAACGCATGGGCGCCGGCGCGGAAGGCGCCGCCCCCTCCCGCCCGGGCGGGAGAGGGCGGGGCGCGCAGCGCCTTGCGGATGGCGCTTCGCGATCCCCGCGGTGCAGCGGCGCGCCACGCGCCCCCTCGCCGGCCCCTCTCCCGCTGTCGGGCGCGGGCGGCAACGGCCACCACGACAGGCACCTTCCCTCCTGCGTCCGCGATGCCCCTGGCCTCGGCAAGGCTTCGTCAACCCGCGGCCCATAGACCTGCGCAGCCATCCCGGCCCGGATGCCCGACATGCCCCACGCCCTGTTCCGCCGACGCGCCGCGCTCGCCCTGCCGCTGCTCGCCGTCCTTCCGGCGCGCGCGGAAGCCCCTGCCCGCCCGCGCGCCCTCCTCGAGGTCACCGGGTGCATCTCGGCGCCGGGCGGCGCCGCGCGGTTCGACCTCGCCGGGCTCGATGCGCTGCCGCAGGCCGGCTTCGCCACCCGCACCCCCTGGTTCGACGGGCCGCGCGCCTTCTCCGGCGTCAGCGGCGCCGGCCTGTTCGCCACGCTCGGCGCCACCGGGGCGGAGGTGCTGGCCACCGCCCTCAACGACTATGCCGTCACCATCCCGGCCGAGGACTTCCTGCGCGCCGGCCTGATCCTCGCGACCCGCATCGGCGGGGAGCCGATCCCGGTGCGGGAGAAGGGGCCGGTCTGGATCGTCTATCCCTTCGACACCAGCGCCGCCCTGCGCAACGAGGTGGTCTACAGCCGCTGCATCTGGCAGCTGCGCCGGCTCGACATCCGCGGCTGACCCGCCCGGCACGGCACCCCTTCCGCCCGCGATGCGCCGCGCCCGCCGCGCCAGCCGGCTGCCCGCCGCCACGCGCATCGTGGCGGTGCTGCTGTTCGCGCTCGTCCTCGGCACCGGGCTTCTCGTCTGGGACCACTTCCAGGGCCGGCTCCGCCAGGCCGAGCTGCCGCTCGACAACCTGGTCAGCGCCGGCTTCCAGGCGGACCGGTCCGTGCTGCGCCTGCGCCTGGAGGCGGAGCGCGCCCTGTCGGGCGACGGCGAGGCGGACGCCGCCTTCGAATGGTTCGAGATCCTGCTCAGCCGCCAGGCCCTGCTGGACCAGGGCGCGATCGGCGCGCTGGTGCGCGACTTTCCCGCCTCGGCCGCGGCCGTCCGGGAATTCCGCCAGCGCCTGCACCGGCTGCAGGCCGCGCTGCAGGCCGAGCCGGAGGAGGCGATCCGCCTGCGGCTGTTGCGCGACGGCGCGGCGGAGCTGGCGGGCACGGCGACGCAGGTGGCGCTGGCCGGGGTGCACCTGGCCGCCGGCGTGCGCGTGCGCGAAGCCCGCCTCCTGTGGGAGATCGAGCTGCGGCTCGGGCTGCTCGCCGCCGCCGCGCTGGCCGGCGCCATCGGCCTGTTCGTCCTGCTCACCCTCCAGGCGCGGCGGCTGGACCAGCAGCGCGCCGCGGCGGAGGCCGCGAACCAGGCCAAGACCAACTTCCTGGCCAATATGAGCCATGAGCTGCGCACCCCGCTCAACGGCCTGCTCGGCATGCTGGACCTGCTGGCCGACGAGCCCCTGCCGCCGACGGCGCGCGACCGCGCCGCCACCGCGCTCGGCTCCGCCCGGCAGCTGCTGGCGGTGATCGGCGACGTGCTGGACATGAGCAAGCTGGAAGCCGGCAAGGTGGAGCTGGAAGCGCTGCCCTTCTCGCTCGGCCCGCTGCTGGCGCGCTGCCACGGCACCTTCGCCGCGGCGGCGGAAGCCAAGGGCATCGCGCTGCGCCTCTCGCCGGGCCGCGGGGCGGAGGCGATGCTGCTGGGCGACCCCACCCGCCTCTCCCAGGTGGTGAACAACCTGGTGGCCAACGCCGTGAAGTTCACCGCCGCCGGAGAGGTGGAGCTCTCCGCCGTCGCGCTGCCCGACGGCCCGGATCACGCGGCGCTGACCATCGCGGTGCGCGACACCGGCATCGGCATCGCGCCGGAGGCGCAGCGGACGCTGTTCCAGAAATTCACCCAGGCCGATGCCTCCACCACGCGGCGCTACGGCGGCACCGGCCTCGGGCTCGCCATCTGCCGCGAGCTGGTGCAGCTGATGGGCGGGCGCATCACGGTGGAAAGCCGGCCCGGCCAGGGCACCACCTTCCGCGTGCACATGACCCTGCCGCGCGCGCCGGCGGCGGCGGCCGCCCCGGCGGTGCCGCCCGCCGCCGCCGTGCCGCTGGCCGTCGCGACGCCGCCGGGGATGGCGCCGTCCGGGATGGCGGGGCCCGGCGCTGCGGCGGCCGCGCCGCCCGGACCGCGCCCGCCGCCGCGCGTCGCCGCCACCGCGCCCGCCCTGCCGCCCCCGCCCGTGCCCGCCGCCCGGCCCGCCCCGCCAGCCCCGACCGGCCCGCATGTGCTGCTGGTGGAGGACGACCCGGTCGGGCGGATGTTCGCCACGCTGGTCCTCCAGAAGCTCGGCGCGCGAGTCACCGCGGCGGTGGATGGGCTGGACGCGCTGGCCCGCGCCGCGGCCGAGCCCTTCGACCTGATCCTGATGGACATCCAGATGCCCGGCATGGACGGCCTGGCCGCGACGCGCGCCATCCGCGCCGGCGGCGGCCCGAACGCCGCCGCGCGCATCGTCGCGCTCAGCGCCAACGCCTTCCAGGACGACGTCGCCGCCTCCCGCGAAGCGGGGATGGACGGGCACACCGCCAAGCCGGTCAGCCGCGACGCGCTGGCCGCGCTGCTGGCCGGGGCCGCCCAGGCCCCCGGGCGCGCCGCCTGATACTGGACCGCGTAAGTCCTGACGTGCAGCCGCCGCCGGCGGCTGAGGCGCCGAATGGCGCCCGCCGCAAGTGCGGCGAGCCAAGCGCAGCGCCGGCGCCTGAGGGAAAATGCGCGGGGAAATGCGTCGGCATGTCCGCCGGTCGGCATGAAGGGTCGGCCGCGCGCGGCCGGGTGGACACCGGCCCTGGCCTCGCGCGGTCCCCGAAGGCGCCGCCCGTGCGGGCAGGACATCCCGCCATCCGCCGCGCCGTCGGCGCGACGCACAGGCCACGTCATGCCGAGGCCATGCCCGCGCCATGACGGCCAGCCGCGCAGGCCATGGCGGCCGGCCCGGCTGCGGCCTTGCGACGTGGCGCCCGCTGCCATCCTGCGCGCGTCCGGTCGCCGGCATCCGCGCCACCGGGCCGGCCAGGCGCGGGCGAGGCCGGGCCGCGGGCGCTGACGCAGTCCGCCAGGCACCGGTGCCCCGGCTGGCGCCCTGCGCGCGGCCGCGCCGCGAAAGCGCTTCACGCAGACGACGCTTGACAGCATGCAGATTGATGAAAGATGAAGCAGTCGTAATTCAACACAGAGGGATCGTTCATGTTTATCCTGTCCCGCCGCGGCCTGCTGGCCGGCGGCGCCGCCCTTCTTGCCGCGCCCCGACTGGCGGGCGCCCAGGCGCTCCCCGATCGCCCGATCCGCATCATCGTGCCCTACAACGCGGGCGGCATCACCGACGTGATCAGCCGCGGCATGGCCGTCGGCCTGCAGGCCGCGCTGAACCAGCCGGTGGTGGTGGAGAACCGGCCGGGCGCGAACGGCACGGTCGGCACGCTGGCCGCGGCGCGGGCGCCGGCGGACGGCACCACGCTGACCATGGGCATCACCGACACCTTCGCCATCAACCGCTCCACATTTCCCTCGCTGCCCTACAACGACGAGACGGATTTCGCGCCGATCTCCATGGTCACGCGCGTGCCCTTCGCGCTGATGATCGGCGCGCACCGCCGCGACATCACCGACTTCGCCAGCTTCGTGCGGGAGGCGCGGCGCGAGGCCGGCCGCCTGTCCCACGCCTCCTGGGGCGTCGGCTCCTCCTCGCACCTGGCCTTCGAATTCGTCGCCCGCGCGCAGAACTTCGAGAAGCTGCACGTGCCCTTCGCGGCGCAGGCGCCAGGGATGCAGGCGGTGGCGGCCGCGCAGGTGGACAGCATGATGCTGCCGGTCGGCGGTGCGAACAGCCTGGCCGTGGACAACCGCGCGCGCATCATCGCGCTGGCCCATCCGGGCCGCATCGAGCTGACGCCGAACGTCCCGACGCTGACCGAGCTCGGCGTGCCGCTGTCCACCGGCCTCTGGCTCGCGCTCTATGCCCCGGCGCGCACGCCGCCGGCCGTCGTCGCGCGGCTGAACGCGGCCGTGCGCGACGGCGTGCGCCACCAGCAGACGCTCGACGTGTTCCGCCAGCAGGCCGGCGTGCCCGAGCCGTCGACGCCGGAGGAACTCGCCGCCTTCGCCCGCGCCGAGCGCGAGCAGTGGGGCCGGCTGGTGCGCGAGAAGAACATCCGCGTCGACGCCTGACGCCGACCGGCGGGGATGCTGACGCATCTCCGCCCCTCCGGCCGCCGGCGGGCCTGCGGCCCCCGGCGCGTCGCGCGGCCCGCGCGCTGTCCGCACGACGTGCCGCCCGCGCGCCGCAGCGCGGACGCCCATCCAGGTTGCAAGGCAGGATGGATGGGCACCCGTCGCGGCGTCGCCCCCGCTGCGATGCGCCGGGCCGCCATCGGATCGCCCTCAAGCCCGGCCGGCCACACGCCGCAGGCCGTCGCGACGGGCCTGCGTGCCGGACGGCGCGGCGGCCGAACGCATCCGCGCCCCGGGGCCCAGCCCATGCCGGCAACCGCCCACAGCCGCCCGTGCGAGATGAACCAGAAATTACCTCATTGACATGCGGGCAGGGTCCTGCCGTCACGCATCCATTTTCAGGGCCGCGATGAAGGCGCTCTGCGGGATCTCCACCTTGCCGAACTGCCGCATGCGCTTCTTGCCTTCCTTCTGCTTCTCCAGCAGCTTGCGCTTGCGGCTGATGTCGCCGCCGTAGCACTTGGCGGTCACGTCCTTCGACAGCGCGCTGATCGTCTCCCGCGCGATCACGCGGCCACCGATCGCGGCCTGGATCGGGATCTTGAACAGCTGGCGCGGGATCAGCTCCTTCAGCTTCTCGCAGATCGCGCGGCCGCGGCGATCGGCCGCCGAGCGGTGCGCCATGAAGGACAGCGCATCCACCGGCTCGGCATTCACCAGGATGGAGATCTTCACGAGATCCCCCTCCTCGTAGCCGTCCTGCTGGTAGTCGAAGCTGGCATAGCCGCGGCTGACCGACTTCAGCCGGTCGTAGAAGTCGAACACCACCTCGTTCAGCGGCAGCCGATAGACCGCCATGGCGCGGTTGCCGACATAGGTCAGCTCCACCTGCCGCCCGCGGCGTTCGTTGCAGAGCGTCAGCACCGGCCCGAGGTAGTCGTCGGGCACCATGATCGTCGCCTTGATCCAGGGCTCCTCGATCAGGTCGATGATGCTGCCATCCGGCATGTCGGCCGGGTTGTGCAGCTCGACCTCCTCACCGTTGGTCTTGCGGATCTTGTAGACGACGGAAGGCGCCGTCGCGATCAGGTCCAGGTCGAACTCGCGCGACAGCCGTTCCTGGATGATCTCCAGGTGCAGCAGGCCGAGGAAGCCGCAGCGATAGCCGAAGCCGAGCGCCGCGCTGGTCTCCGGCTCGTAGTGGAAGGACGCGTCGTTCAGCCGCAGCTTGGCGAGCGATTCGCGCAGCTTCTCGAAATCGTCGGCATCGACGGGGTAGAGCCCGCACCAGACGACGGGGATGGAGGGCTTGAAGCCCGGCAGCGGCTCGCTCGCCGGGTTGCGGTCATCGGTGATGGTGTCGCCGACATTGGTGTCGGCGACGGTTTTGATCGCCGCGGTGACGAAGCCCATCTCGCCCGGGCTCAGCCGGTCCACCGGCACCATCTTCGGCGCGAAGACGCCGACCTGCTCGATCGTGTGGACGCTGCCGTTCGACATCATGCGGATGCGCTGGCCCTTGCGCAGCTCGCCATCCTTCACCCGCACCAGCACGACCACGCCGAGATAGGCGTCGTACCAGCTGTCCACCAGCAGCGCCTTGGTGGTGCCGTTGACGTCGCCGGTCGGCGGCGGCAGGCGCGTCACGATCGCCTCCAGCACGCCCTCGATGTTCAGCCCGGTCTTGGCGCTGATCATCACGGCATCCGACGCATCGAGGCCGATCACGTCCTCGATCTGCTGCTTCACCCGGTCGGGCTCGGCGGCCGGCAGGTCGATCTTGTTCAGGACGGGCACGATCTCGTGGCTGGCGTCGATCGCCTGGTAGACATTGGCCAGCGTCTGCGCCTCCACCCCCTGCGACGCATCCACCACCAGCAGCGACCCCTCGCAGGCGGCCAGCGACCGGCTCACCTCATAGGCGAAGTCCACATGGCCGGGCGTGTCCATCAGGTTCAGCGTGTAGACCTGCCCGTCCTTCGCCGGGTAGCTCAGCCGCACGGTCTGCGCCTTGATGGTGATGCCGCGCTCGCGCTCCAGCTCCATGTTGTCCAGCAGCTGTTCCTTCATCTCCCGCGCCGCGACGGCGCCGGTGGTCTGGATCAG
This sequence comes from Acetobacteraceae bacterium, assembly GCA_027487675.1. Lineage (GTDB taxonomy): Bacteria > Pseudomonadota > Alphaproteobacteria > Acetobacterales > Acetobacteraceae > Falsiroseomonas. Next base: position 11,671 of record JAIYDD010000283.1, read on the forward strand.
CCGGTCGGCCAGGGTGGATTTCCCGTGGTCGATATGGGCGATGATCGAGAAGTTTCGGATGCGGTGGAGGGGAACGTCGGTCATCGGGGTCCAGCAGGGCAGGAGGGGCGGGCGGCGCCGCCCCCCGGTCGGAAGGAAGCTGTGCGGCGCAGAGATAGAGATGGTTCGCCCCGATGTCAGCCAAGAGGCGGCGCGGCATCAGCGGGCCGGCGGGCGCCCGGCCAGAAAACATAATGCCCCGAACGGCTTCGCCCCGCCCCCGCCTGATCTAGGCTCGGCCCCGGAAAGGCGCCCCGTCCCAAGGCGGCGCCGCAGAACGGGGAGAAGCGCGATGCGCCTGGTCACCTTCCACGCCGCCGATGGCCTGCGGCTCGGCTTCCAGCAGGGCGGGGAGGTGGTGGATGCCCGCGCCGCCGCCCCCGCCGAGGCAGCCTTCGCCGATGCCCTGGCCTTCATCCGCGCTGGCGCCCCGGCGCTGGCCGCCGCCCGCGCGGCGCTGGCCGCCGCCCCCGCCGAGGCGCGCCACCCGCTCGCCTCGCTGCGCCTCGCCGCGCCGCTGATGCCCTCGACCATCCTCTGCAGCGGCAGCAACTACCGCGCCCACAACCGGGAGAAGGCGAACACCCCGATCTCCGGCAAGGAGCCGGAATTCTTCGTCAAGACCGCCGATTGCGTGGTGGGGCCGGAGGAGGCGGTGATCCACGACCCCGCCCTGACCCGCAAGCTGGATTGCGAGACGGAACTCGCCGTCGTCATCGGCAGGCCCGGCCGCCACATCCCGGTGGAGCGCGCGCTGGACCACGTCTTCGGCTACACCATCGTCAACGACGTGACCGCGCGGGACCGCCAGGTGCGCCGCTCCCCCGAAGGCACCACCTTCTACGAGCTCGGCCGCGGCAAGGTCTTCGACACCGCAGCCCCGCTCGGGCCCTGCATCGTCACCGCGGACGAGATCCCGGACCCGCAGGCGCTGATGCTGATGACGCGCGTGAACGGCGAGCTGCGCCAGCGCAGCAGCACCGGCGACATGATCTGGTCCTGCGCGCAGCTGATCCACTTCTTCTCGGTCAACCTGACCCTGCGCCCCGGCATGGTCATCATCACCGGCACCCCCGCCGGCACCGCCTGGTCGGCCGACGAGGAGCTGGGCGGCAAGTGGCACCCGGAGCCCGGCCTGGTGAAGGCGACGCGCTACTGCCTGCCCGGCGACGTGGTGGAGAGCGAGATCGAGGGCATCGGCGTGCTGCGCAACCCGATCGCCGCCGGGGAGGCGCTGCGCCAGGCCGCCGAATAGCATTGCCGTTCCACGTCACGCGGCCCGCCAGAGAGGCCGCGGACGACCAAGGGAGGACAACGAGAATGCCGAACCGCAGGACCCTGCTGGGCGCCGCCGCCGCCCTGCTGCCCATGCCCGCCCTCGCCCAGGGCGGCGCCTGGCCGCAGCGCAACATCACCATGATCGTGCCCTTCCCGCCGGGCGGGCAGGCGGACCTCGCGGCGCGGCCGGTCGCGGCGGCGCTGCAGCGCATCCTCGGCCGCGCCGTCGCCGTGGACAACCGCGGCGGGGCGGGGGGCGCCATCGGCCATGCCGCGACGGCCCGCGCCGCCCCCGACGGCTACACCATCATGATGACGCTCTCCTCCCTGGTCTGGCAGCCGGAATCCGACCGGCTCTGGGACCGCCGGCCGAGCTACGAGGTCAACCAGCTGGCGCCCATCGCCCGCGTGCTGGCCGACCCCACCGTGCTGGCCTGCCGCGCCAACGCCCCCTGGCGGACCATCCAGGAGCTGATGGAGGACGCGCGCCGGCGCCCCGACGCCATCACCTACGGCTCCTCCGGCAACTACGGCACCACCCATGTCTGCATGGAGCAGTTCGCGCTGGCCGCCGGGCTGAAGTTCCGCCACGTGCCCTATCGCGGCGGCGGCCCGGCCCTGGCCGGCCTGCTCTCGGGCGAGATCGACCTGCTGCCCGGCGCCCCCGGCCCGGCGCGGCCGCAGGTGCAGGAAGGCATCTTCCGCATCCTGGCCGGCTGGGGCGCGGAACGCGTGGCCGCCTTCCCCCAGGCGCCGACCTTCATGGAGATCGGGCTGCGGGAGGTGGAGTTCTACATCTGGGCCGGCCTGTTCACCCCCGCCGGCCTGCCCGAGCCCATCACGCTGCGCCTGCGCGAGGCGATGCGGGAGGCGATGTCCGCCCCCGAGGTGCGCCGCACCTTCGAGGAAGCCGGCAGCCCGCCCGCCTTCCTGGACCAGCCGGACTTCGCGCGCTTCGTGGAGGCGGACAGCGCACGGCTGATCGGCGTGGTGCGGCGGATCGGAAGGGTGGAGTAGGCGCGGCGGTGCGAGGCGCTGCCTCGCGCTCCGCCAGGGGCTCCGCCCGTCGGACGCAGTGCGTCCGACCCCCGGCAAGGGGCAGCGGCCCCTTGCATCCCCTTTTGTTTTCAACTGCCGCCGGTCCAGGGCGGCAGCCCTGGTGGTGGGGGGAGGCAACGCCTCATACGCGCGAAGCTAAGTACATCGCGGGGGGGGAGACCCCCACCCTCCCACGACGCTGCGCGTCGCGGGCCCCGCCCGACGCCTTCGGCGTCGTACCCCCCGCAACTGCGGGAGAGGGAAAATGGGCGCCCACTTCTCCCTCTCCCGCAGTTGCGGGGGGCGGCGGCACTGCCGCGGCGCCGCAGGCTGGTCGGGGTGGCGGTTTTGCCCCGCGCGCGACTTTAGCAGGCTGCGGAAATTCGCCTCGGGAAGCAAAGGGAAAGGTCGAGGGGCTCCGCCCCTCGAGTACCCCGGCAGGAACCTGATGTTCCTGCACCTCCCATGAATTATTGATATATCTCGTTAAATTTCGGGAAGGTCCAGGAAACTCAGTTTCCTGGCGGGTGGGTGCGGGAGGGCAGCGCCCTCCCGCTGCATTCGTCCGCCGCCGAATTTCCGCAGCCTGTTAGCTTCGTGCCTATGAGGCAAAGCCTCCCCCCGGGCCACGCGGCGCCGCACCATCCCCATTGTCCCGCCCGCGCAACACCTCCATGCTCCTCCCCAACCAGGGGGGATCACGCGCACCGCATGGCGCCACCGCCAAGACTTTGCGTCGGGCCGTCGCCTGTCCTGCTGCTCGCCGCGATCGCCGCCTTCGGCGCCGCCGTCGCCTGGCTGCTCCATGCCGAGGGCTTCCCCCCCGCCATCGTCGCCCATGGCGCGCTGATGGCCACCGCCTGGGCCGCGATGCTGCCCGCCGGCGTCGCCATCGCCCGCTGGCGCAAGGTCACGCGCGGCCAGCGCTTCCCCGACCAGCTCGACAACCAGTTCTGGTGGAACCGCCACCGCCAGCTGCAATACGGCGGCCTGGCGCTGACCGGCCTCGGCCTGGCCGCGATCCTGGTCCCGACCGGCGGCAGCTTCGCCGGCAGCCATGCGCAGGCCGGGCTGGTGGTGGTGGCGCTGGCCGCGCTGCAACTGGCGCTCGGCGCGCTGCGCGGCAGCAAGGGCGGCCCCACCGACCCCGCCGCCGACCCCGCCCGGCCCGAGACCTGGCGCGGCGACCATTTCGACATGACCCCCCGCCGCGTCGTGTTCGAACGCCTGCACAAGGCGCTAGGCTGGGGCCTGCTGGCCGGCGGCGCGGCCGCGATCTGGCTCGGCGCCGCCATAATCGGCCCGCCGCCGGGGCTGCTGCTGGTGCTCGCGCTGCCCTACCTGGTCCTGCTGGCCTTCGCCGCCCGCCAGGCCGCGACGAGCCGGCGCGTGGACACCTATGTCGCGATCTGGGGCGGCCTGCGCTCCCCGCACCTCCGCCCCGGGCTGGTGCCGCCGCCCCCCGGGACAGGACCACGCTGATGGATGCCGAGATCCTCGACCCCCGCTTCGCCCCGCTCGTCATCGGCCACGCGAAGCTGGAACGGCTCTGGACCGGCGGGCGCTGGGTGGAAGGCCCCGCCTGGCTGCCCGCGCACCGCTACCTGGTCTGGTCCGACATCCCGAACGACCGGCTGCTGCGCTGGGACGAGACGGATGGCCGCGTCAGCACCTTCCGCCAGCCCTGCCTGCACGAGAACGGCCATGCGGTGGACCGCCAGGGCCGCCTGGTCTCCTGCGAGCATCGCGGCCGCTGCGTCTCGCGCACCGAGCATGACGGCACGCGGCGCGTCCTGGCCTCCCATTGGCGCGGCATGCGGCTGAACTCGCCGAACGACGTGACGATCGGCCCCGACGGCGCGCTGTGGTTCACCGACCCGACCTACGGCATCGACACCGACTACGAAGGCGATGCCGCGCAATCCGAGATCGGCGCCGCCCATGTCTATCGCGTGGACGCCGACGGCGGCGAGCCGGTGGCGATGGTCACCGACATGCTGCGCCCGAACGGGCTCTGCTTCGCGCCCGATGGCGGCACGCTCTACGTGGCGGAAACCGGCCGCACCCACGACCCCGCCTGCCCGATCGAGATCCGCGCCTATGCGATGGAGGCCGGCACCCCGCGCGCCGGCCGCCACTTCGCCTCCTGCGACGTGGGCCTGTTCGACGGGCTGCGCTGCGACGCGCACGGCAATGTCTGGGCGGCGTCGGGCGACGGCGTGCGCTGCCATGCCCCCGACGGCACGCTGATCGGCCGCATCCGCCTGCCGGAGATGGCCGCCAATCTCTGCTTCGGGGGCGCGAAGCGGAACCGCCTGTTCGTCACCGCCCACACCTCGCTCTACGCGATCTACCTCAACACGACCGGCGCCGCGTGAACGGCTCGGCGGACACCACCGCCCAAGGGAAGGGAACACCCCCGATGCGTCGTCTTCTTCTGCTCGCCGCCGGCCTCGTCGCGCTCGCGACGGGGCCCGCGCAGGCCTGGCCGGACCGGCCGGTCACCATCGTCTCGCCCTTCGGGCCCGGCACCTCGCAGGACGTGCTCGGGCGGCTGCTGGCGCCGCATCTCCAGGCGGCCTGGGGGCAGCCGGTGGTCGTCGCCAACGTCACCGGCGCGGCCGGCACCATCGGCGTCGATCGCGTGGCGCGCGCGGCACCCGATGGCCACACGCTGGTGCTGTCGGGCGATGCGGCGATCGTGGTGCGCGTCTCCATGGCGCCGCGCCCGCCCTATGACCCGCAGCGCGACCTGGCGCCGGTCTCGCTGCTCGGCTTCACGCCGAACGTGCTGGTGGTGGCGAATGCCAACCCCGCGCGCAGCGTGCAGGACATCGTCGCCCAGGCCCGCGCGCGGCCCGGCCAGGTCAGCTTCGGCCATGCCGGCCCCGGCACGTCGCAGCACATCGGCGGGGAGATGCTGGCGCAGATGGCCGGCGTGGAGCTGAACGGCGTCGCCTACAACGATCCCGCCGCGCAGATCCTGGACGTGCAGACGGGCCGCGTGACGATGTCCTTCCAGTCCGGCGTCGTCGCCCTGCCGCGCATCCGCGAAGGCGCCTGGCGGCCGCTCGCCGTCTCCTCCGCCCGCCGCATGACGGCGCTGCCCGAGCTGCCGACGGTCGCCGAGACCGGCCTCGCGGGCTTCGAGGCGCAGGCCTGGCTCGCGATCTTCGCCCCCGGCAACACGCCGGCGCCGGTGGTCGCGCGCATCCACCGCGACCTGATGGCCGCGATGGCCCAGCCCGATGTCCGCGCCCGCATGGCGGAACTGGGCATCGAGCCGGTCGGCAGCACGCCGGCGGAACTGCGCGACCATGTCGCGAAGGAGATCCCGCGCATGGCGCAGGTCCTGCAACGCGCCGGCATCCGCCCGGAGTAAGCCACCGCCCGCCCCCAAAGCCCTCTCCCCCCAAAGGGGGGAGAGGGCTTTGGGTGAGGGGGGTTACCTTCGGGGTGAGGGGGCCTCACCAGCCGAGCGACCACCCCCTACCCCCGCAGCGTAGCCCCCGTCGCCTTCGCCACCGCCGCCACCACCCGCTGCCCGGCCGCCTCGATCTCCGCATCCGTCAGCGTCCGTTCGCGCGGCTGCAGCATCACCTGGATGGCGAGCGACACCTTCCCCTCCGGCAGCTTGTCCCCCGCATAGCGATCGAACAGCACCACATCCGCGACCAGCGCCTTGTCCGCCCCCCGCGCCGCGCGCAGCAGCGCCTCGGCGCTCACGCCCGCATCCGCCAGGAAGGCGAAGTCGCGCCGCACCGGCTGGAAGGCGGGCAGGTCCGGCGCGCCCTTCCTGCGCTTCTTCGGATCCGGGATCGCGTCCAGAAACACCTCGAACCCCACCGCCGGCCCCGGGATGCCCAGCACGCCGCGCAGCCGCGGGTGCAATTCGCCGAAGGTCGCCAGCACCACCTTCGGCCCCTGCCGCAGCACCCCCGACCGCCCCGGATGGTAGAAGCCCGGGGCATCCGCCGAGACCTGCACGGCCGCCATCGGCACGCCGAGCGCCGCCAGCACGGAAGCCGCATCGCCCTTGGCGTCCAGCCAGTCCACGGCGCGGGACGGCGCCGCCCAGGCCGCCTCCGTCATCCCCGCCCGCACACCCGCCGCCACGGCAAGCTGGCTGCTCGGCCCCGAGGGGTCGCGATAGGCCCCGCCGATCTCCGACAGCGCCACGTCGCCGAAGCCGCGCGCCGCGTTGCGCGACGCCGCCATCGCCAGCGACGCGACAGGGGTGGGCCGCATCTGGTCGAGGTCGGAGGCGATCGGGTTCTCCAGCCGCAGCCCGTCAGGCGGGGTCCATGCCCCATGCCGCTCCGCGGCGGGCCCGAACAGCGCCGCCGTGTCGCGCGCCAGGAAGCCGTAGGTCACGCAATCCTGCATCCCGCGCGCCGCCAGCACGCGCCGGGCCAGCGCCGCCCGCGCCTGCCGCGCCGACAGCGCCGGCCGCGGCACGGGCGAGGCGACGGGCAGCGACACCGCCGGCACCGCATCCAGCCCGCCGAGGCGCAGCACCTCCTCCACCAGGTCGCATTCCGGCTCGATCGCCGCGCAGCCTTCCGCCGCGGCGCGCGCGCGGTCGGCTGGCAGCGACGGCTCCTGCGCCAGCGCGCCATGCCCCGGATACCCACCCGCGCGGCCCGCCGCGACGTCGTTCCGCCAGGGCGGCACCGCCACCGTCACGGACGCATCGTCGCGCCGCACCGCGCAGAAGCCGAGCCGCGTGAGCCGCTCCACCGCCGCCTCCGCCGGCAGGTCGAGCCCGCCCAGCTCCCGCACCCGCGCGAAGCGCAGCGTCGCCTCCCGCGCCCAGGCGGGTTCCGCGCCGGCCGCCGCGACCTCGGACGCCTCGCCGCCGCAGAGGTCGAGGATCATCCGCGTCGCCGCCTCCAGCGCCTTCGGCAGCAGGGACGGATCGATGCCGCGCTCGAAGCGCGACCGCGCATCGGTGCGCACGTCGTGCCGCCGGCCGGAGAGCGCGACGCGGACGGGATCGAACAGCGCGCATTCGATGAAGCATTCGGTGGTGGCTTCGTCGCAGCCCGAATGCTCGCCGCCGATGATGCCGCCCAGCGCCTCGACGCGCTCGGCATCGGCGATCACGCCATCCTCCGCCGTCAGCGCATAGGTCTTGCCGTTCAGCGCCGGCAGCTCCTCGCCCGCCCTCGCCATGCGCATGGACAGCACCGGCCCCGCGACCTTCGCGACATCGAAGACATGCAGCGGCCGGCCGACCGCGAAGGTGAAGAAGTTGGTCACATCGACCAGCGCGTTGATCGGGCGCAGCCCGATCGCCACCAGCCGGTCCTGCAGCCATTGCGGCGAAGGCCCGTTCTTCACGCCGCGCACCGC